>CAZIBE010000001.1:0-59999 GCA_964536685.1 uncultured Calditrichaceae bacterium
GAGCAAATTTATGAAATTGATCCCGCATTTGCATATTATTTAGGACGGATGTGATAAATTTTAAAATGGTTCGCTGGTATGGAATAGCCGATCCGAGCGGACAAATCTTTATTAGTTCGGATGGATACAATCTGAATAAAATATACCGCGCTCCCTTTTCGTTAAAAAAAGACTTGCACACAGTACGTTTTGCCCCTTTGCATTGGTTGGATACCTATAAACAATGGTCAATTCCTGCAATAGCGCCTATCAGAACGGAGGATGAGTATAAAGGCGTAGTGCTCTTGGAATTTAAACTACACGAATTGGAAAAAATACTGTCTGCTCATCAAAATCTTGGTAAGGGGCATCGTCTATACTTGATAGATAGAAATGGCAGACGAGTCGGAGGCCCGGCAAAACCAAACAAAGCGAATAACAGCGCTTTTTCTGAAGCTGATTCGCTGAATGCTTATCAAAACTATTTTAGACAGCGTGAAGCTATCGGAAAGATTTATCCGCTTAGGGAAATAGGCGTTTATCTTGTAGACGAGATTTCCACGGAAGGGGTGCTTCAGCCGTTGGTTTCATTATCAAAAACATTATTTATTTTTTTTATTACCATTTTATTTGGCTCTGTTTTAATTATAGTTTTTATGACCAAAAGATTTACTGCCCCGCTGACACGCCTGCAGGAAAGCGTAAAAAAGGTCACCAATGGTGATTACGATGTTTCAATCGAAGTTACGGGGAGAGATGATATTGCCGAGCTTTCCAGCAACTTCAAACAAATGTTAACGCAAATCAAACAAAATGAAGATCGATTAAAGCTGCACGGCAAGGAACTCGAACAAATTGTAGCGGAACGCACGGAAGAGTTGAACGATAAAATATCCGATCTTGAGCAACAAAAAAAAGATAGCCAGCGCTTAGCTAAAGAACTGGAAAGTTTGAACAAACATCTCAAGTCGGAAATTGAAAAGCGCAAATCCTTCGAAAAGGCTTTAACTGAAAACAAAGAACGCTATCGCATCATTTCCAGCCTGACGTCTGATTTTGCTTTTGCCTATCGTGTTGAAGAAGACGGCTCTTTGCTTCGTTTATGGATAATTGGCGCCTTCGAGCGCATTACCGGCTATGCTACAGAAGAATTGGAAGAAAAAGGCGGCTGGAATTCCATTGTATATCCGGAAGATACCGGCATTATCATGAACCAGTTTGGTCGTATTATCACCGGGCACGAACAGATTGTAGAATACCGCATCATTACTAAAAACGGTAGAATCCGCTGGATGCGTGAATATGCCCGGCCCGAATGGGACGATCAGCAAAAACGTGTCGTAATGATTTATGGCGCCGTGCAGGATGTTACCGATCGTAAACAAACAGAAGAGGAATTAAAACAATCGGAAATCAGCTATCGTGAGCTGTTTGAAAATACCACGGACGCCATTTATCTGCAAAGACGCGATGGTCGTTTTATTGCCGTTAATAATGGAGCCGAAAAGATGTATGGCTATTCGCGGGAGTATTTTGTCGACAAAACGCCCGAATTTGTCTCGGCTCCGGGAAAAAACGATCTTGAAAAAGTAGCGCAAATGGTAGAACAAGCGTTTGAGGGGCAGCCGCAAACTTTTGAGTTTTGGGGAAAACGCAAAAACGGTGAAATATTTCCTAAAGAGGTGCGTATCTTTAAAGGCAGCTTTTTTGGTGAAGATGTGGTTGTAGCCATGGCCCAGGATATTACAGAGCGTAAAAAAGCAGAAGAACAACTCCGTATTCTTTCTCTAACTGTGAATCAAAGTCCCATTGCTGTATTTATTTTAGACAATAAAGAAAAAATTATCTATGTCAATCAAACATTTAGCCGAATGACGGGTTTTGCTTTAAGCGAGGTGGCTGGCAAAACGCCAGACTTTTTAATAGAGAACCCATCCTCCGGAAGTCAGTATGAACAGATGTGGTCTATTTTGCATCAAGGGGAGGTGTGGCAGGGAGAAATTTTAGGTGTAAAAAAAGACGGACAAGCATATTGGGCGAACATCACCGGCGGGCCGCTTTTAAATGAAAAGGGGAAGGTCAGTCATTATATTGGTTTTATAATCGATCTTACTGATCGCAAGCGCCTGGAAGAACAATTCCGTCATGCTCAAAAAATGGAAGCGGTTGGCCGCTTAGCCGGCGGTATTGCTCACGATTTTAACAATTTATTAACTGTAATTATTGGATATAGCGAACTGCTTTTAGCTAAGTTGTCTGAGAAGGACGCTATCTATTCGAAAATCAAACAAATCGATCATGCCGGTCGCCGGGCGGAAGCGCTGACGCGCCAATTGTTGGCATTCAGCCGTAAGCAGATCATGCAGCCACGTGTTATTAATTTAAATGAATTGATCGTTAATCTGGAAAAAATGTTGCACCGTCTGATAAGCGAAGATATTCAGTTAGTGTTAAATTTGAATCATCCTTTGGATTTGATTAAAGCCGATCCCGGCCAGATAGAACAGGTCATTCTGAATCTGTCCATTAATGCCCGCGATGCCATGCCAGATGGAGGCGTATTGAGAATTGAAAGCAAAAACAGGTATCTGGATGAAAAATTCTGTTCAACTCACGAAGATGCCGTGCCCGGCCATTATGTGATGTTATCTATTACGGATAGTGGCGTGGGTATGGATGAAAAAATTCAATTGCGCATTTTTGAACCGTTTTTTACCACGAAGGAACAAGGACGCGGAACGGGCTTGGGACTCTCCATGGTCTATGGAATAATCAAGCAAAGCCAAGGATGGATTTGGGTAAAAAGCAAGCCGGGGCAGGGCACGACCTTCGACATCTATTTTCCGCGTGTTCTTCAGGAATCGCCCGAAACGATCGAACTATCCGACGAAGTAACTGCTCTGCATGGGCAGGAGACAATTTTGTTAGTGGAAGATGAGGACGTGCTGCGTGACTTAGCCGTAGAAAGCCTGGAACACTTCGGCTATCAGGTTCTTACTGCTGCCAATGGCGAAGAAGCTCTGGAAATTTGTTCGGGCATCCAAAAACATCCCGATTTAGTGTTGACGGATGTGGTTATGCCCAAAATGAGCGGAAAAAAATTGGTAGATAATTTGGTTGAACGATATGGCCCGCTGTGTGTGTTGTATATGTCCGGTTACACAGAAGATTCCATCGTGCGTCACGGCATCCTCAATCCCCATACCGACTTCATTCAAAAGCCCTTTGATCCGCTGCATTTGGCAAAAAAAGTTCGGGAAGTGCTAGATAAACGGAAAAATTAGACGCTTCTATTTTGTATTTACAATCTAATCCTGAATACTTACTACTTAATATTTCCGCTTTACTAATTTCTGTTTTTGTTTAACTATTTCCATTTACTACTCCAATAAATGATGGAATAAATTTATTTGCCTGCCGACAATGCCGCCCTTAAATTTTCATTCATTATTAACACGTTTAATTAGGATGATACATGGATATACAAAAATTATTTGACGGGACGCGAGAGCCCTTGGCCACTAAGTTAGAACAAGTTAAAAGCGTTGTAATTCCCGATACTTTACGCACGCTTCCTCTGGTTTGGGGATTATCCGGCCATGCCGTAGAACATAATTTCAAAATTCTTCACGATACGCCCGCCGGTTGCGCTAAACAACTTTTGGCTGCCTGGGCTGCCTTGGGGTTGGTTTCTGCTGTCGATTACGCCACAGCGCGGGGAGAATGGAAAATCATCCCCGAAATTTGTATCTCCGGTTCAGGCGCTACCAGGGATTTTATACTCTTTTTTAACCGCGATCTAAAAAAGTTGAGAACAATCGCCATTGATGGAACAGAGCGTTTTGCTCAGGTGCTACTCAAAATCCTTCTGTGGGAACGTTATGAAGCAGAACCTGATTTTATTACATTGCCGGCTGGCAATTTATCGCAGATGCTGGAAAAGGCCGATGCCGCTCTGATCAGCGGCGAAAAGGCGTTAGAATATCAGGTGTACAATGAAGCGCATCTGGATTTGGGAGAAGAGTGGTATGACATGACAGGACTTCCGCTCGTCACAAACTTCTGGGCTGGTTTTGAGCAGGAGATTACCGAAACCGATATACAAATTTTGCGGCAATCTTTGGCCAAAGGGATGGAAAATACAGAAGAAATCAGTAAAGAGTATGCGGCAGATAAAGAGCTTTCCTGGCGGCTTTATCGCGACTATTTTCTAAAGAGCCGTTCCTATCATTTAGGACTGCAGCAAAAAGAGGGTTTAACGGAATTTTATCGCTATGCCTTCTATCATGGCTTAATCGAACATATCCCGGACTTGCATTTTTGGGGAGAGTAATTCCCGCTTGTCTATTATTTGTATGGTGGAGAATTTTGCTTTGAATTTAGGTCGTTTCAAATCCATTGACTGGCTTAACCATTTTATTGAACTATTAGTCGTAATCATCGGCATTACCATTGCCTTTATGTTAAACCGCTCCTACGAGAGCCACAAAGCAAATAAGCTGGAGCAGCAATATCTATCGAGCTTTTTACGTGATATTGCCGCCGATGAGGCCGCTCTGGATACGCTCATTCAGTTTAACGATGAAAAAATCAGCAAAATGAATCATTTGCTGGATTTAATCGGCCAAACACCGGTTAATCAGGATTCGGCTGTTTCGCTCTTCGCCCTTTCTTTAAATTATCTGCCCTTTGATGCCAATATTGTAACCTATGAATCCTTAACCGCCAGCGGCAACATCGGGCTTATTTCGGACTATACACTGAAATATGAAATCATTAAATATTATCACCATTTATCAACGAACAAGTATATTAATCAGTTAAACAATTCATATCTGAATAATTACATCATTCCCTTTGCTTTATCCAATCTGGATTTTCAGCGGGCACGTTTTCTAAACTATAAAACTGTTAAAAGTAAAGAATTTTACAATTTGGTTCGCGGATATATCGGCTTGCTGCAACAAAATAAAAGTTTTTATACGGACGTTCGTAAGTCCTGCGTGCGTCTGCAAAATATGTTTAAAAAGGTTATGGATGAATAGCTATACTTTCAGGAATAAATCCTGTGTTGATATTAAATTAGGAGTAAGATTATGTTTCAGAATGTAATTCAACAAATTACTTCCAATCCGATTCTGTTAATTATTATTGTAGCGGTTTTGATTGTTTTGGCTATTACTCTTCTAAAAAAGCTCTTTAAGCTGGCCTTGTTTGCCTTGCTGATCGCAGCTGCAATTGTCGGCTATGTCTGGTTTACCAGTGATAATCCGCAACAGGATGTTCGTAAATTAATCGATAAAGGAACCGAAACAGTCAAACAGGCGGCGGAAAAAGCGCAGGATATCAAGGAAGACGTCCAAAAAGGCATGAAAAATTTAAAGAAGATAACGCCGGACAAATAAAACCTTTTTTCTGTATTACAGACATTTTAGATGTTCGGGTTTAATATCAGTTGCCAGTTCCTGTCGGAAGGCAGATTAGTTTACTGATTAACTGATCCGGAGAAGTTTTCCGGCCGGCTCCCGGCGTGACTCCTTGCGCCGATAAATCGGCATGGTTAACTTGTTGCACGGTCGTTCATTTAAAGAAAACTCTTCAGCTTTTCCACATCTCTGCAGAATCCCCAAGATATTTTAAATGACTAACGCATCCGCTGCGGCAATCGGAAGCGCCAAAACCGGGAATCAGAACACGCCCGGATTGCTTTTGGTTTAATTGACACTCCTCTTCATCGAAAAAACGGACCGCGCTAATCTCAATTTGCGCATGGCTGGTAAGATAGTCGATATGCCAGTGCAACGGTTTATCTTTTCTACGATGGCGGGCGATGCGTGCCTGCATATTCTTTTTTGCGCTGCCCGTGTAAATATAGTAACCTGCCGGAATCGTAAAGACGCCCAATTTACCAACTTTGATTTGCAGTGTTTCCCTGACCGTCAGAAGCAATTGATACGATGTTTGTGCGCTCAATATTTTCCTCATTAAATAAACAAAAAAACCCCGACTATTTAAAGCCGGGGTTCTAGTCAGAATAGCTTCAGCCTATTTCAGGAACATAACCGCTTTTGTCAGAACGTTATTAGCTGTTTTCAGCTGATAGAAGTACAGACCTGAAGATACCGGTTTACCGAAATCATCGGTGCCGTTCCATACGAATTTTTTGCTGCCCTTGTTCAAGTTACCATTGAACAGAGTTTTAACCTTTTGGCCGATCACATTGTAGATGATAATGGATGCCTGGCCGGTTTTAGCCAAATCCACACGAATCGTGGTAGACGGGTTAAACGGATTGGGATAGGCATTATACAACTTAGCTGTTTTAACTACCGGGTCGTTGTTGCCCGGAGTAGAGATGCCGGTCGGAGTTAAAGTAACGTCGCCTTCCAGATTACTTACAGGGACGGTCGCTGTTTCGTCGCCGCTCTGGGTGGTAACTTTAACTTCGTATTCACCGTCGGTTTCCACGGGAACGCTGAAGTTGCCGTTTTTATCTACATAGTCATAGTTTGTCCATGGCTCAGTGCTGCCAACTGGCCGGGCATAAACCACCGCTCCGGCATACGGGGACTCATCAGAAACTTTCGCCAGATTTTGTCCACCGAACACCACGCGACCGTTAATCTTTGCCAGCGGAGTACGCGCAGGACCCACTTTAGAGAGTGTGAAGTTGATATTATCAACATTATGGTCGCTAATCATAATTGCGTTAGCGTCCTTCCAGCTTTGGGCATTGTCGTAAAATTCAGGCAGCCAGCCAAATCCGCCCCAGGCCTGCAGGTAAACCGTACTGCCGGCAGGGAAAATAGCGTCAAACGCATAATGACCGGTTGTGTCCACCATCGTGGTGATGACGCCTACGTTGGTTGCCGTGGTGTAAGCGGTTACTTCGCCGCTGGGGATCGGGTTGCCGTCTTCATCCATCAACATACCGGAAATGCTGTAAGCGTTTTCCGTATCGATAGAATCCAGTGCAAAGTCGATGCTGTCAACATTTTCATTGGCATGATAAACAATAGGATCAGCCGTCAGAAATGTAGCCTCGCCATTATAGAACTGGGCGAAGAACAAGGAATCAGTATAAGCAAATCCTACTAAGGAATCTTCAGCTAAAATAGTGTAGCCGTTCACCGTATAGTTACCGTCGGCATCGGTTTCCGTCAGATATGCCTGATACATGTTAGCAAAGAAATTGTAGCTGGTAAATACCATATGAACGCCTTTTAGAGGCAGACCGCTGTTGCTGCTGGTTACCTGGCCGCTGATGCTAAACGGCGCCAGAGTCGGAACCGGCAGGTTAAAGTCGATTCCGGGCACATCAACGTCAGCTACCGTTACAGGCGTGGCATCCTGCGGTGTATACACGCTGTCATAAAACATGTGGAACATGTAGCCATCTTTAAAAGCCTGGCAGCGTACGATATAATCGCCGGGCGCTACTTCCAGTGAATAGTCGCCGTTGGAATCGGGCATGGCCATGGCCGGACGTCCGGCATTCAGGGAATAAGCCAGAATCATTACGCTCTCATATTCACCGGCATTGGCCACATTACCGGATAAAATGTGCATTTCTTTCAGGACGATCTCGTCCATAGTGGTCGGCCCGCTAACGGCAAAAACGCCCCAATGGGTAAGCGTGCTGTCCGTATTAGGTACGTAAACCACATAATTGCCTTCAATCATGTTTAAACTAAAATCGCCGTTGGCGTCGCTTTCGGCATTGTAAGAAGCCCACTGCAAAGCCATCCCGGGAATCATGAAATGGGTTTCGTAATCGCGAAAATCATTCAGATTGATGTCGTCGGAAATCTTCAGAAAATATACGGTAGTGGCAACGCCGTGCCCGTGGAAGGAAACATGGCCGCTTACCGGCTGCAAGTCTGTGCGCGGGGTTAACAGAATGTTATGAGTTACCGGTGTATCGCCAACAACAACATCCTCATTTATCGGCTCATATAAAAATGAATCCAGACTGGTGATGGTGTAGGTGTTGTTTGTGAAAACCATCAGGGAGTAAACTCCGTTATCGTCGGTAATAATCGGCATTTTAAAGCCAACGGTGTCGTCCTTAAAGGTAATCAGCATTTTGTAACCGGCGACCGGCGTACCGTCTGCGGTTACCGTACCGCCGAGATGGGTGACAAAATCGGCCCGGGCAAAGCCCACCAATAAGAAAAGACCGACCATAAAAGTGGCTAAACGTTTCATAAAAAATCCTCCTGTGTTGGTTAAAATGAATTGTTCTCATTTATATTGTTTGCAATAGCCGTGCCATAAATGCAAAATAATGAATGGTTCTGAAACTTTGTTCAAATAATGCTAAAAACTACCAGTTATACGCTATTTATCGGACAAGTTTCCCGGATAATAAAGTTTTTTTATTTTAATATGCGCATGTTTATAAAGATAACTATGCAATAATTTCATAGTCACGCAATAATTGCATAGTAAAGGATTTGATAAAAGGTCGTTTTAATGTTGTTAAACAATGCTGCCCAAACTAATTTTAAAAATTTTTATTTCGGATATATATTGAGTATGTATTTTTCTTGCAATTAATATACCCAGAACCTCACCCCCAACCAACCGGTAACTTATAGCCGACGAATTCAGCCGTGGGACAAGCAAGCCTTACCACGTTAAAAATCGTTTAAACGATTTCTCTTTAATTTGATTTCCCTTTGTTCCCACGATTAAAATCGTGGGCTATGTCATTGCTGTCTACGTATATTTTGAAATTTCATATTTTGGACAAACATGGTTGTTAATATATTACCAGCGGGCGCGCAGGTTTACCGAGAGTGTATGACTATTGCCGCTAATGTTCATCTGCCAGTTTTGCCGGTGCTGCAAATCATAAAGATTATACAGGCTCCACAAGCCATAACCGACTAAAAGAGCGTTACGCAATTTGTAAAAGGTGTTGTAGCGATCGTATAGTTTATTGAAATCGGCATCCGTAGGAGCCGAGAGATAGGCATCGTGCCGCTGATTAGCTTCGACAGCGCTGTAAACAATCCCCGTAAAAAGCGCGGCGCTGACCGTGGCGCGCCAGTAACCGCTTTGTCTTTCTCCGGCCAGAAAATGACCGCTGCCGGGAAAGAGGGCGGAAGCTACAAGATACTGTGCTTTTAAGGGCGATATTTGCGCTTGCAGGGGTGGTTTGTGCTCCTCAGCGGCAGGTTCGCCCGGCTGTTCTTTGTACATAATCTGCTGTTTGATATAGTTAAAGAATTCAATAATTTTAGGCGATGTATTGCGAACATCCAGCGTAAAAGACGGTTCGGTGCGTATGATTTCTTTAATAATACTTTTGGCCATCGTCGTGTCGTCCAGGGCGTAGGCCGAGCTGAGCATGAACTGGTAAATTTGCAGGCTGTCTTTTTTTGAAGCATAGGGGTCGGCCAATAAAAAACGCCCCTTTTCAATAACCTGTTTGTATTTAAATTGCCGGAAATCATTCTCCACCGACTGAATCTGTTTATTCAGATTCTGGCCTAAGACCAAACCGCTTAACATCATTAACAGGGAAGCAATTTTAATAGCGTATTTCATTTATTCTCCGAAAATCCGTTCTTTTCTTTTAAAATAATGTGCTTTTGCACCTGTCTGCGTCCGGTGGCATCAATAGTATCGACCCAATCGTGATAGTATTTATTGCGGATAAGTAATATGTGTTTCTCTCCCGTAACATAGACCGGTTTCTTAAAAGGTGTGGTTCCGACTAATTTCCCGTCGATATACACATTACCCCAGGGCGTCACCGTCAACAACAATTTAACAAAAATAGAATCCAGGAGATAGGTGAAAATATTTTGCTTGTGCGCCTCAATACGAATGGAATCGGAGAACGAGGGATAGGATGGATTCTGTAAACCCAGCAAATACGTACCGGGTTTAATCGTCAACGCTTTTTGCATGGGCGTCTGGTCAATTTTACGGTAATTTAAATAGATATTGCACCAAGGGAAGGTTTTGAACATGACAGTAGTTGGCCCTTGTTTAAGTTCTTCTTCAGTTGGCTGAGGATGGGGCGTTGGCGCTACTTTGTCCGGTTTAATCACGGATAAGTGCGCGAGCCTGCTGCTGTTGCTGTCGTTAGAGGCCGGCCGGTTGCTGGAATCCTGAACGGTGGCCAATGTATCCGCTGGCGGATTTACCCGGGCTGGTTCTAAAACGCCTGCCCAATAGAACGCGGTTACTATCCCAATAACTACTATGGCCGCGGCCGAAAGAACGCTGCGCCAGATGGATTTGCTGTGAGGCGCGCTCTTTTCTACCATCGCTGGCAGCGTTTGCGACGCGTGATTCTGCTCAATGATATCAACAATGGCCCTGGCATTTTGCAGCCGCTTGCCTGCTTCTTTTTGCAAAGCCCGGCCGACCATATCCGAAAACCAGCGGGGTATTTCAGGATTGATCGAAAGTACAGGCGGCGGATCATGGGTTAGGATGCGAGCGAACACTTCGCCATATTGATCGGCCTGAAAGGGATGAATGCCTGTCGCCATTTGGTAAAAGATGACGCCCAGGGCAAAAACATCGGCCGTTTGGTGAATTTCGAGATTGTTGATTTGTTCCGGAGACATGTACATGGGCGTGCCTAACAGGGCGCCCTCGGAAGTGATTCTGTCCAGCGATTCGTGCAGGGTGATGCCAAAATCGGTGAGTTTGATCTTTTTATTGCGATCCACTAAAATATTGGCCGGCTTTAAATCACGGTGGATGTACCCGCTGCGGTGCAGAATATCCACGGAACGGGCAATTTGCAGGGCAAAGTCGAGGATTTCATTCACAGTGAGTGTGTGGCTTTCTAAAAACTCGCCCAGATTGGCGCCTTCCACGTATTCCATGGAGATAAAATACTTACCGTCGATCTCGCCGAAATCGTAAATTTGTACAATGGAATCATGGCCTAATTCCGCTACGATGCGCGCCTCGCGCTCAAAGCGGTCAATTAAGGAAGCGTCGGCGCCGCTGTACACTTTGAGGAATGTTTTACGGCGCAGCTTTTTGTGCTCGGCAACGTAAACGGACGAAGGCCCGCTTTGAGCGATGGTTTCTAACAGAATGTAGTTGCCAAGAGTTTCCATCCTACAACCCTAATTCTTTCGCTTTAGCCTGTAAAGAGCGCAAAGAGATGTTTAAGCTGCGGGCGGCCTGAGATTTGTTTCCCTCAAAATATTCGATACGGCGGCGGATAACCAGATTTTTCAGTTCCTCCATGGTGCCCATGAAAGATTCGTCGGCATGTTCGCTTTGCAGATCGTCAAATTGAATATCGTTTTCGCCGATGATATGATCGTTGGCTAAAATGACGGCGCGGTTCAGGATGTTTTCCAATTGGCGAACATTTCCAGGCCAGTGGTAATTCATCAGTTTTTTTAGCGCCTCTTTGGATAATTCCGGTCTTTTCCCGGAGCTTGATGTGTTTTTGAAGATATGTTCAATCAGCAAAGGAATATCTTCGCGGCGTTCGCGTAAGGGCGGCACCTGAATGCTGATCACATTCAAGCGGTAGTAGAAATCTTCACGGAATTTGCCCTGTTTAACCAGGGCTGCCAGGTCTTTATTGGTTGCCGCTAAAATACGGACGTCCACTTTACGGATGGAATTTTCGCCTAAACGTTTAATCTCCTTGTTTTGCAGAACGCGCAGTAATTTGGTTTGCAAATCCATAGTCAAATCGCCGATTTCATCTAAAAAAAGCGTACCGCCGTTTACCGCTTCAAACAAACCAATTTTATCGTTGTCAGCTCCGGTGAATGCTCCTTTTTTGTAGCCGAACAATTCGCTCTCTAAAATTGTAGCCGGATAACTGCCGATATACTGGGCAACAAAGGGCTTATCCTTACGGACGCTGAGTTTATGAATGGCCTGCGCTACCAAATCCTTACCGGTGCCGTTTTCGCCGGTGATGATTACCGAAGCGTCCGAACGCGCTACTTTATGGATCAAACCAAACAGCTTTTGCATGGCCGCAGATTTACCCACCATGGCCGGAACGGGAAGCTGTTCGTCTAATTTGTTTTTTAGCAGGACATTTTCCAGCTCAACCTGCTTTTTACGCAGCACCTGCTCCAGAGCCAGCGAAGCGATAATAGCGAACAGAGAGAGAAACTGGCGTGACGCTTCGTTGAAGCTCTGCCGGTTCTGCCGGCTGTCAAAATACAAAATGCCGTAGATTTCATCTTTGATAATGAGCGGGAAAGCCAGAATGGCATGTATTTGATTGATGATCACGCTCTGAGAACGCTGATAATTGGGGTCTTCCTGTGTATCGAAGGAAAGTACTGCTTCCCGTTTTTCCAGAATCTGACGGAACACTGTTTTCGAAAGGCGCAGCCGGTCCTTTTTTAACGTGCCTTCGGAAATGACCGTACGCTCGGAAAACGAATCGCTGTTTTTATCATAGATGATAAAAGCCCCTACCTCCGCGCCGGTTACGGCAATCAATTGCTGTAAGATGGTTTTTAACAGTTGATCTTCATCGCTCAGGCTGGCCATTTGTCTGGCCAGATGATCAATGATACGCAAATGTTCGGCGGTTAATTGATCGTATTTAATTAAAAGGTCATTACTCATATTTAAAACTGAAATAAATGGATTGGCATAAATCTCCGCTGATATCTTCGATTTTCAACTGCCAGAAATACACGCCGGGGATTAAATTCGAAATTTTAAACGTGCTATCGCTGGCAGCAATACCGCGATGCAGCTCCGTATGATTATCCTGCAGGCGGCTCAGCAGTAAGCTATAGGTAAAATCGTAATTCAGTTTGGCCGGCCGCCATGAAAAATGTACCGTATCGCTCACTACGGCGCTGTTTGCCGGCTGCAATAAGGTGATATCTTCGGCAATCACCCGTGTTATGGAAAAGGGACCGCGTGTCAGGCTGTCTCCGTTGCTGTTTTTCACGATTAAAGTGAAATTTAGTTCCGGCAGATCGCCGGGCTGTAAATCAGCGCTAATTTCATCGCTTCGAAAGGCGCCGCTGTAAAGCGTATTCTCACCCTGAACCAGCTCTAAGCTGTCGGAAAAAGGAAACGTCTCACAGCGCAGATAGGCTATACTAATGTCGTCCTGTCCGTCAAAATCGCTGATGTTTGCCCGGAAGGAGGCAGAAGTGATGGCCGGATAGCCGTCGAAATTATCATAAAGCGAATGGAAATCGATGTTATGGATTTCAGGTTTGGCGTTTAAGCGGACGGTTAGCGTGTTTGTTCTGCCCAGCCCGCCGAATTGTGTTGTATCGTTAAAATAACCTTCAGCTTGCGTAATGAGGCGCAGGCTGTCTTGTTGTGGATGATTTATTTGAGCTATTCCCTGGGCGTCGGTAATGGCATATAAACCCAGCTCAGGAACAATTATGTTGGCGTGGGCAATCCCTCCGGGCGCCATAGGCGAAAGATGGCGAACGGCAACGGTGGTTTTGGCCTGAACATAATAGGGCGAGGCCGGATCGAGCGGATTTTCTCTGGGCGCATCGCAGGCGATTAATCCGGCAAGGACAAAAATATAGAAAAGGAAAAAGCTTCTGTTCTTTTTAATAGATAACATGGCGACCCGGACGCTACTTATTGGTAATTTCAGTCAGGACAAAAGATACGCATAATTTTTATTATTTAAAAGAGTTTGCACTAAAAAGAAAAAACTGTTCAATTTATTATTGACAAAAACCGTTGAAACGTTAGTCAAATGCCTTTGTAGAATGAACTCATAAAACTAATGATGATCAGAGCCGTGAAAAGGCTGCCATTTATTCTTGGTAATTCCACTGCTCAAAGCTTCTGCGCCATGCTTTGAACAGGCGCTGCTTTAGCGCATCGTCCAATTCCTGAAACTTGTTTTTCTGATAGCTGCCGTTTTCCTTTTGATAACGCTCGATGCCTTCTTTGGTTTGTTCGAAACCGGATAAGCGAAGATCGCTGTAAATCTTTTCGATGGTTTCGATGGTGTTGGATTCCAGATTTTCAAAAGCGATTTCAGTGAAGTTGCCCGTTGGAATTAATTCTATATCGCGGAAAAAGGCGTCGTACATGCGCGTGTAGTGGTCGATGATATATTCCGGCTCATCCGGTGTGAAACCATTTTGAAAGGCTGAATTAGCCACCGCCGTGCGGTACATCTTTGAGGTGGAGCGGTATACATCATAAGGATTACGGTGAATATGTACGAAACGGGCGTCAGGAAAAAGTTTTAGTAATAAACCAATACGCGCCGTGTTGACCGGAGATTTTAACAATAAGGGCTTGTGGTATTTTAGCGTTAGTTTTTTCAAAAAGTGCATGAGCCAGTATTCCCACTCTCTTATCTCTTCTTTGGGAACATCGTCAAAGGTGAGATAGCGTTCGTAATGGGAACGTCGTCTTGGAAATACCCAGCCTAAAATCGGTGTTTTGAGCGACATGATGCCTACGGCAAATTCTTCTTCGCTGGGGCTGTCGATGGCAACAACCACATTATCGGTAGGGCGTTTCATCGGTCTGTTTTGTTTTTTACGAATTTCCAGCAAATGCTCGCGGCTTAAAAAGGTATGGGGATTGCGCACCTCAAACATATTGGTGTAAGCGAACTGCAGATCGTGGGCCAGCATGTTTAGTAAAAATGTGGTGCCGCTGCGCCAATGCCCAATGATAAAAAGCGGCGGCTGTGTGATTTTGGTAGCTTCAATTTCCCGGCCAAAGCGCTTGTCTTCTTTTTGTTTGACCTGGCTGTTGATGAAACTTAAATAGGTAACAACCAAAGCCTTGCTTGTATGCCGGGCATTGATTAAAAAGTGATTTTCCTTTAAAAGTTTCAGCCAGTTTTCTCTGGTGATGCCGATGATGCTATCCATATTTTTCCATTAAAAAGATTAAATGTGATACATCTATTTCGGACGGATTAGGCTTTAATTAACTTAACGGATATTCCCATTTTTCAAATGCCGGGCGCCATTTTTCCTGAATCTGCTTTTTCCATTCATCGGCAATAGGCGGATAAACATTTTTTTTGTATTCTTTTTGTTGGCCGAGGAAATCTTCTAAAATCGGTTTATATTCCTGCCATCCCCGCAAATCTAATTCACGATAAATTTGGGCGATGCCCTTCACAAAATCCTGTTCTAAGTCTTCAAACGCTATTTCGAACAGATGGCCTTCTTTAATAAGTTTTTGTTCTTCGAAAAAGAAATCATACATGATCCGGAAACGATCAATGATGGACTGAATGTCTTGTTGCAAATCACGTTTTTGTAAAGCCAGCGGAGCAATTGTTTTTTTGTACAGACTCACTGTAGAGCGAAATACATCGTACGGATTGCGCCGGATATGGATGAACTTGGCGTTGGGGAAAATTTCCAGCAAAGTTTTAACGCGCGCTGTGTGATGCGGCGATTTTAGTAAAAGCGGTTTGTTGTATTTAAGCGTAAGTTTTTTTACAAAATAGATGAATGTTTCTTTCCAGCGGTCGCGCTCCGCTTTAATAACTTCGTGAAAGGTAAGATAACGGTCAAAATAGGCTTCCTGTTTAGGGAAAGCCCAGCCTAATAACGGCGATTCCAGCGACATCAATGAAAGAGCGAATTCATCTTCCGCCGGTTCGTTGTAGGTTAACATCATGTTGTCCATGGGGCGCTTTTCCGGAGGCAGTTTTTTCAGGTGCTCTTCAATTAATGGCAGCGTCGTTAAAAAGGTCCATGGATTATAAACTTCAAACATATTGGGAAAGGCGAATTGCGGATCTCTGCTTAGCAGGCGATGCAGCAGGGTAGTGCCGCTGCGCCAATGCCCTAAAATGAAAATAGGCTCCTGTGTAATCTCCGTTTTTTGGATTTGTTCCTCGAATTGTTCGCGTTCTTTACGTAAATAAATGGAATTTCGAATACTTAAAACGCCTAATTTTACTAAACCGCTCCATGAACGCGGGGGGATTTGAAAATGCGCTTTAGGCATTAATCGTAATAACTGACCGCTGGTAAGACCTATTAATGTTTCCATATTTCAGTTCCGTGTTAATGAGTGTCACTTTGAGTTACGCTATGTTATGAACAAAGTAAAATAAATAATAATTAGTTAGCTAAATTTGATCCACCTCAAATAACCTAATGATCTTTCTATGTTTGGACGTCACTATTGCCGCTTTGTATTCCGGCGCGGCGTCAATTGCCAATAACTGCCAGCGCTCCATTGCTTTAGGATCATGTGTTGTTTCAATAATACGTGCATCTTTTGCCGGAGAAAGGCTGACGCTGAATTTATCGAGCGGTAAGGAGAGTCCCAGACCCAAAGCCTTAATGTAGGCTTCTTTACGCGACCAGCCGTTAAAAAAACCTTCTATTTGCTCTTTTCCCTCAAGAGCGCTTAATTCTTCCACTTCTGTTTCGGAAAAAAACCGTCGGGCGATTTTTAATCCTCCAAAATCCGGGCGCATCCATTCCACATCCACGCCCAAAGGCAGCGCGGCGTCAAAAGCCAATAACCCCATGCGGTTGGAATGGGAGATATTAAACTGCAGCGTGTAATCTTTTAGAAAGGGCTTGCCGTGTTCTCCTTCTGTAAAAACAAAAAGCTGCGGGTCAACCTGTAAATAGCGGGCCAGCAGCAAACGCAAATAACCATGCGCCGCTACAAAAGCTACCCGATCTTTTTTAAAATGGAATTTATTGGCCCGGCGAGTTTCTTCCGCAGAGAGTACAGCGCGCAAACGTGGATTGTCCTCCGATAGATCGTCAAATGAAATACGCCATAGGTGTACTTCATCTTTCAGATTAAAGGTGCAGGATACGGCGGATTGCCAACCGGCTAAAACGCTCATAATAGTCAGGCAACGCTCAGTGAAACATGTTTTAAAATATCGCGCAACATGGCCTGAATAAGCGTTTGATGATGGTTGAGCAAATAAAAATGATCGCCGGGGAACATGCGCAGGTTAAACTCTGAAGTAGTGTGCTTCTGCCAGGCCTGCAGTTCTTCGCGGTTGGCTCCGGGGTCGCTCAATCCGCCAAAGACAGTTAGCGGCAGGGACAGGGGAGGTTTTTCGCTGAACTGGTAAGTTTCGCAAACCTCAAAATCCGCCCTTAAAATGGGAACCATCAGCTGCATCAGTTCGCTGTTTTCCAGCACCGCTTTGGGCGTACCGTTAAATTTTTTGATTTCCTGCACAAAGTCGGCTTCGCTAAGCTGGTGAATGGGCGTGTCGCGGTCGGGCAGATGCGGCGCGCCTCTGCCCGAAAGGAATAAATGTACCGGTTGGATATGGTACATTTCTTTTAAATGATGCGTCAGCTCAAAGCCCAACAGAGCGCCCATGCTGTGCCCGAATATGGCAAAGGGTTTATTTAATTCTTCGCGGATGCCCTGCGCCAGTTCTTTAACCAGCGGATGTAAGCGGCGGTGCAGCGTTTCGCTCAGGCGTTGACCGCGCCCCGGGATTTCTACAGCACAAAGCTCAATTTGCGGCGGAATAAAATTAGCCCAGGAGCGAAAACTAATGCTGCCGCCGCCGGCAAATGGCAGACAGATAAGCTTTAGCTGTGCTCCGGGATTTGGTTTTGGTTTAACAATCCACATTTTTTAATCTTTTAACTTACGGTCTTTCTTAATGTTTTATCTCAGCTGTCAGTTCTTAGCTTTTAGCTGTCCGTTATCAGTTTTAAGTAATCAGAAAGAGAAATCAGTAAACGGCTGATACTGTTTTCCAGACAGGTTATCTATCTAATACTTGTTTACTATTTTCTGATTTCTATTTTCTCTTCCCCTGCTACTTGATATCTGATACTTACTACTTAATCCTTCTTACTTTTCCTCATCCATCTTCTGGCGCAAACTCAGGGGACGCATATCGGTCCAAATCTCTTTGATATGTGCCAGACACTCTTCCTTGGTGCCGGTGGTGCCTTCATCTTTCCAGCCTAAAGGATTTTCGCGGTCGGCCGGCCAGATGGAATACTGTTCTTCGTGATTGAGAACTACTTTATAAATGGTGTTATCTTCGCGTTCTTCACGACTCATAATTCACTCCTTGGTTTTTGTAATTGATATTCTAAATAAACCTGTTTTTGACTTTTAACCAGTTCTTCCTTTTTAAGATAGCGTACTTTGTATTTGAAACCGGTCGGTTCTTCTTCCTCAAGATCAAAAGCGATAAAACGTCTAAAATGCTTATTTGTGGTAATCGAAAAGACCAGAACAATCATGATGGCTCCGGAAACGGAATAAATCAGCGATATATTATGTCCGGTAAAATCATATAAAAAACCGCCCAAACCCATGCCCAAAGGCGCGATACTGCCGGAAATAGTGGTTAACGTTCCGAACACACGTCCGCGGATATTACTTGGCGTTGTTATCTGTAAAATAGTAGTGATATTAACTAAAACAAAACCGTTAAAGGCTCCGCCCATAAAAAACAGAATCGCCGCATGAACAGGCGCATGAACCAGAGTTAACAAAATATAACCCGTTGATTCCAGCGTCATAAAGGTAACTAAAATCTTTGTGCGCATCCTGCCTTTTGGCCTGAAAATACCGGCGACGGTGTAACCCAATAAAGCGCCGATGCCGTATATAGCCAGAAATACACCGTACCAGCCTTCGCCCACGTGTAAATGGTCGCTTATATAAAACATAAGCAGCACAATAACCGGCATGGTGAAAAAACCGGTAAATACGGAAATAGTCAGAAGACGTTTAAGACCGGGGTTTTTACTGATGAAATGCCAGCCTTCCTTTATATCGGTTTTAAAGGCGCTAAAATAATCGTTAAAACCTTTTACCTTTTCCGGAATAATTTGGGGAATGGTAATAAACGACTCGCTGAATGCAGAGACGAGAAAAGTAATACCATTAACCAGAATTAAAAACGGTAATCCTAAAAGATTTCTTAAGGGAACTCCCAGTCCCTGTCCAAAAAAAACGGAAATTTTTTGAGATAATTGGCCCATGGAATTGGCTGTTTGCAGTTTGTCGGGAGGAACTAAATCCGGGACGGAAGCGGAAATTGCCGGTCCAAAAAAGGAACTAATCGTGGAAGAAGCCATGGCCACCGCAAACACAGCAATGAACATCCAATCGCTTTGTCCGCTCGAATTGAACATAAAAATTCCCAGACCCATCATCATAAGGCCATTGAATACATCACTCATAACAATAATTTTTTTACGTGGGAAACGGTCAGCCACGGCGCCGCCAAAGGCGCTTAGGAAAATATAGGGCAGGGCTGTTAACATGAAAAAGGAACCGACCACGGTCCCGGATTCTGAAGCATGCTTCAGCCACAAAGCAATGACGATTGAATACACCTGAGTGCCCATGCGGCTGATGAGCTGGCCTTGCCAAAGAAGCAGATAATTTTTATTAAAGAACCGTGTCGCCGTTGAAAGCGTTTGAGGCTTATGGGCTATCGCTTCATTTTTCACCGTTTCTATTTCCATTTGATATTCCAGTTTATGTCGAATGCTTCGTTAAGAATTGATAAACAGTATTTGAAAAATTTAGGCTTTTTTAACTAAAGATTCCACAACTCTGTCACAAAATAGCTATATTTTTTTCAATAGCTCATTTATTTTTTCCGCCAGCGTTTCCACCTGCGGCGGCAGTAGCATAGAGATGTGATCTCCCGGCACATCGATGATGCTCACTTTCTTTACAAACGGTGACCATCCCAGATCGGCCTGCGGATTGTCGACGTTTTCCTTGGAACGGATTAACACCATTTCTCCGGGATAGGGCTTGATTTCATAATCCTGCCAGGCCTGAATTTGTGTTTCATTGACTACAATGTAACGTTTAAAATCGCTTAGTCGTACAAAACGCGGAATGGCCTTGTGTTTTTTTGCTTTTTTTATGACGAATTTGTATTGCTCGTCGTCTTTTAAAGTGCGCAGATAGTCGGTGTCCACTTTAAAATACCGTTTAAACATGGTTGCCAGCATTTCGGCCGTATCTTTTGGACTTTCGTGATGCACAACCGGCCCCTGATCAAATTGCATCAGCAAAGCGGTTTTTTCTCCCATATTAGCCAACTGTCGGGCCATTTCGTGAACGATAATCACGCCTAATGACCAGCTGGCCAAAATATAAGGTCCGTGTGGCTGTTTGGCCTGAATGGTTTGAATATAGGCGCTGGCCATATCTTCGATGGTTTTGTGCAGTTCGCTCTTGCCGTCCAAACCCTGCGCCTGAATGCCATAAACCGCCTGATCCGTCTCAAGCAATTGAGCCAGGTTCGCATAATGATGCACGCTGCCGCCGGAAGGATGCACAAAATAAAGCGGGCGCTCGTCTTTTCCTTTGCGCAAGGCGATCAGCATGGCGCCGGATTCGAAGCGCGCCTCTTCTTCGATGATCTTAGCCATGTATTCAATGGTCGGCTGCTGGAAAAAACTGACCAGATTGACGTCTTTGTTTAGCTTTTGTTCAACGGCGGTGAGCAGTTTCATGGCTAACAGCGAGTGACCGCCCAGGTCAAAAAAGCTATCCGTTACGCCCACATCGCCGATGCCTAACACATCTTTCCAAATATCGGCTAAGCGCCCTTCCAAAGGGGTACGCGGCAACACACGTTCTTTTAATTCGCCTAAGGCGTTAAAATGCGGCGCCGGCAAAGCGCGGTAATTAATTTTACCGTTGGGCGTTAAGGGGAATGTTTCCATTGGCACAAAAGCATCGGGGATCATGTAATCCGGCAAAAGGGAACGTAGTTTTTCTTTTAAAGACTCAACGTCAATGGTCTGGTCTTTTTTACTGATCACATAAGCGGCCAGACGCTGCTGCCCGTTGTCGGTTTTGTGGGCCCGAACTACCGCATCTTTAATGGATGGCAGCTCGCCTAAAATGTTTTCGATTTCGCCCAATTCGATGCGGAAACCGCGAATCTTAACCTGCTGGTCGATGCGTCCCAAGAATTCCAGATTGCCGTCGGCTAAAAAGCGCACCAGATCGCCGCTGCGGTACATACGCGCCCCGGGCTTGTCGCTAAAGGGATTGGGAATAAAGCGTTCCGCGGTTAAATCCGGGCGATTCAAATAGCCGCGCGCCAGAGACGGACCGGCAATGAACATCTCGCCCGGCACGCCGATGGGCTGCGGCTCCAGCGCTTCGTTTAAAATATATACTTTAACATTGCCGATGGGCTTGCCGATGGGAACGGTTTTGCCGCTGACAGGTTCTTCCACTTTATAAGCCGTTGAACAAACCGTGTTTTCCGTGGGACCGTAACCGTTTACAAAATTTACTTTGTCGTACCAATGATTAGCCAATTCGCGCGGACAGGCTTCGCCGGCGGTGGTGATATGCTTCAGGTCGGGGAAATCCTGCGGACGCAGAACGGCGATCACCGATGGCGGCAGGGTGATGTTGGTAATGCGTTCCTTCTGCATGGTTTCAACCAGACCGGTGCCGGAGAGCAATTTTTCTTTTTCAATCAAATGCAAAGCGGCGCCGTTGATCAGCGTATCAAAAATCTCATCCACCGAAGCGTCGAAGCTGAACGAGGCAAACTGCAGCACGCGCCGTCCCGGACAAAGTTGGTAAAACGAACCGAGAGAACTAACCAAGTTACACAAACCGCGGTGCTGCAGCATGGCGCCTTTGGGTTTGCCGGTAGAGCCTGATGTGTAAATAATATAAGCAAGATTTTCCGGTCTGGCCGTTCTGACTAGATTTTCCTGCGGCAGGGCGGCCAATTTGGGCTCTATTTCTTCAAATACAAGCACGCGCGCAGATAAGGCGTTAAATTGGTCGGTTAGGCTTTGCTGGGTAATCAAATAGGATAAGCCGGAATCTTCGGTAATATAATTGATGCGTTCTTCCGGATAAGCCGGATCGATGGGCAGATAAGCGCCGCCGGCCTTAAGCACGGCCAGCAAACTGATGATCATAGCCGGACTGCGTTCCATGGAAATACCCACAATGGTTTCCGGTTTTATGCCGGCTTCCCGCAAATAGTTAGCCAGTTGATTGGCGCGTTTGTTCAGCTCGTCAAACGTGAGCCGCACAGCGCCGAATACCACAGCCGGGGCTTCGGGCTGCGCGGTTACGCGCTTCTCAAACAGTTCATGCGCGTTTAGTTCGCCGGGCGCTTCTTTTTCGGTAGCGTTCCAGACCGTTAATGTCAGTTGGGCTTCTTCTTCGGGCATTAACGATAAACGGTTTAAGGGCACATCAGGCGCGCTGACTATTTCATTCAACAACGTTTCAAAATGGCTGTGCAAACGCTCGATGGTTTGGGCGCGGAACAGATCGCTGTTGTATTCAAATTCGGCAAATAAACCTTGCGCTGTTTCCATGGCAATAAGGGACAGATCATATTTGGCGATCTTTTGTTTGGCTTCCACCGCTTCTAAGCGCACGTCGCTCAGCTCCATACTTTGCAGCGGCATGTTCTGCATGACAAACATTACCTGAAAAATAGGCGCGTGGCTCATATCGCGCTCCGGCTGCAGGATTTCCACCAAATTTTCAAAAGGCAAATCCTGATGCCCGTAAGCTTGCAGCGTATTGTTACGGATGCGTTTGAGCAAGGTTGAAAAATCGGGATCGTCGTCAAAATCCGCGCGCAGAACCAGATTGTTCACGAAAAAGCCGATGATATTTTCCAATTCCGACTGCGTGCGTCCGGCGATGGGTGAACCCACCAAAATGGATTCCTGACCCGTGTACCGATGCAACAGCGTTTGAAACACGGCCAAAAGCGCCATGAACAGCGTGGCGCCGTTTTTCTGAGCGATGGCGTTCAGCTTTTCCAGCAATTCTCTGGAATAGGTTTTAGACACACTGCTGCCGTTAAAGGTTTGTACCGGCGGACGCGGAAAATCCGTGGGCAGGTTTAACGGTTCGGGATTGATGCCGATGGTTTCCTTCCAGAAATTAATCTGTTCTTCCAAAATGTCGCCGCTCAGCCAGCCCCGCTGCCACTGGGCAAAATCGGCGTACTGGATGGGCAGTTCGGGCAGAGCCGGCGGACGGTTGTTGCTGAAATCTTCGTACAGGGCGCTGAATTCACGAATGAGAATACTCACCGACCAGCCGTCGGAAATAATATGGTGCATGTTAAACAGGATAACGTGTTCGTCGTCGGCCAGCTTGACTATTTTGGTGCGGAACAGCGGCCCGATTTCCAAATCAAACGGTTCCATGGCGTCTTGGGTGGCTAAACGCACGGCTTCCCGCCGGCGTTCTTTTTTAGACAGATGAGTCAGATCGATAACTTCCGGATGTACGCGCAGTTCGGGTTTGATAATCTGAACCGGCGTGCCGTTTTTATTGCTAAAGGTGGTGCGCAGGGTTTCGTGGCGTTGTGCCAGATAATTCAGACTGTTCTCAAAAGCATCCAAATCAAAACGGCCGATCAATTTAAGCGCCGTGGGAATGTTGTAACTGGCGTTGTCGGGCGCTAACTGATCCAGGAACCACAAGCGCTGCTGGGCGAAGGAAAGCGCCAAATCTTCATCGCGCGGCGCTTTTTGCAGCGGCGGCAACTGACGGCCTTTGTTCTTTAAGCGTTCCTGCTCGATGGCCGTGAGCATACGCGCCACGGACGGCGCTTCGAATACGGCGATTAAAGGCAGTTCCACTTCGAAGGCGTCGCGGATGCGCGAAACCAATTGTGTGGCCAGCAATGAATGCCCGCCCAAATCAAAAAAGCTTTGCGTAACGCTCACTTCATCCAGATTTAAAATTTGGCGGAATATTTCGGCCAGTAATTTTTCTTCGGCGGTGCGCGGTGCGATAAAGGCCTGCTCGGTTTGCAGAGCGCCGTAATCCGGTTTGGGCAGATTGCGGTAATCGATTTTTCCGTTGGGCGTGAGCGGGATGGCATCCAACTTCGTAAAGGAAGCGGGCGCCATGTAATCAGGCAGTTGCCCGGCTGCAAAGGCGCGCAGCGTCTGGGCGTCTGTTTTTTGATCTTTTGCCGGCACATAATAGGCGGCCAGCGCCGGATTGCCCGGAATATCTTCGCGCGCCATAACCACGCAGCGGGCCACGCCCGGATGCTGAACGAGCACATTTTCGATTTCGCCCAATTCGATGCGGAAACCGCGGATTTTAACCTGCTGATCGATGCGGCCTAAAAATTCGATGGCGCCGTCCGGCAGGCGGCGCGCCCGGTCGCCGCTGCGGTACAAACGGGCGCCGGGAACATGGGAAAAGGGATTGGGAATAAATTTTTCGGCGGTTAAATCCGGCCGCTTAAAATAACCGCGGGCTAAACTTTCTCCGCCGATGTGCAATTCGCCGGGAATGCCGGGCGGCAGCAAGTTGCCAAAGGAATCTAAAATATACAGTTGCACATTGTCGATTTCACGGCCGATGGGCACCCGGCCGGCCGCTACTTTGTCTTTAACCACGAAACTGGAAGAGCACACGGTGTTTTCAGTGGGACCGTAAGCGTTTAAAAAGCGGCGGCCCTGCGACCAGTGTTCGGCCACATCCGGCGGACAGGCTTCGCCGGCGGATACCAGCGTTTTTAAATCCGGAAAGGCTTCTTCTTTAAGCAAGCCGGAAACCGACGGCGGCAAAGTAACTACGGAAATCTTGTTTTCCTTTAACAGACGCACCAAACCCGGCCCGGGCATCAAATCGTCACGACCGGCCAGATAGAGCGCGGCGCCGCTGATCAGCGTGGTAAAAATTTCCGAAACCGAAGCGTCAAAACTAAACGATGCAAATTGCAGCACGCGGCTTTGCGCATTCAATTCAAAATCTTTAATCTGAAAAGCGGTTAAGTTGCACAGGCCGCGGTGGCGCAGCATGGCGCCTTTGGGTTTGCCGGTGGAACCCGACGTGTAAATCATATACGCTAAGTTCTCCGGCTGCGTAATATTCTGCGGATTGTCGGCCGGCATTTGGCTGATTTCCGGCCAGCCGGCGTCCAGTGCAATCTTTTCTATCTTGTTTTCAGCAAAGCGTTCCAACAACCGTTCCTGCGTAAGCAACAGCGGGATTTGCGCATCCTGCACGATATAGTCGATGCGTTCCTGCGGATAATTGGGATCGATGGGCGCGTACACGCCGCCGGCCTTCAGCACGCCCAACAGAGCGATTACCATTTCCACAGACCGTTCCAAAGAGATGCCCACAAAGGTTTCTTTGCCAATGCCCTTACTGCGCAGATAATGGGCTAATTGATTGGCGCGCTCGTTGAGTTCGGTAAAAGTCAGTTGTTGATTGTAATACACGACCGCTGTGCCGTCCGCCCGTTTTTGCGCCTGCCGCTCGAACCAAAGATGAATAACCTGCGGTTCGTCAAGCGGCGCTGTTTGCTGATTCCACTGTTGCAGCAATGCTTTCTGTTCGGCAAAGCTTAACAGGGGATAGGCTTTAACCGGCAGTTGCGGATTGTTGACGAGCTTTTGCAGAAAATGGCGGAAGCGTTCCATCATGGCTTTAATGGTCTCTTCCATAAACAGGTCGGTATTGTACTCAAACTCCGCCCAAAAACCGTCTTCGTCTTCTAAAATCATCAAGGAGAGATCAAACTTGGCCGTGTGGCTTTCGGATTCCAGCGCTTCTAACTTCATGGAACCGCTGCCTTTGGCGCCTTCGGGCGTGTTCTGCAAAACGAACATGACCTGAAACAGCGGGGAATGGCTGGTGTCGCGCTGCGGCTGCAATTCATCCACCAATTGCTCAAAGGGAATATCCTGATGAGCATAAGCGCCTAAGGTGTTTTGTTTAACGCGTTCCAAATGCGCGCTAAAGGTGGGATTGTCGCTGAAGTCCGCTTTGAGCACCAGCGTATTGACAAAAAAGCCGATCAGCGCTTCGGTTTCCGACTGGGTGCGTCCGGCGATGGGCGAGCCGATTAAAATTTCATCCTGACCGGAGTAACGCTGCAAAAAGGCCTGAAACGCGGCGCTTAAAGTCATAAACAGCGTGGCGCCGTTTTTCTGCCCTAAATGAATGAGAGATTGCGACAAATCCCGGCTGAAACGGGATTGATGCACCGCGCCGTTAAAGGTTTGCACGGCCGGGCGCGGAAAATCCGTGGGTAGTTCCAGCGCCGGGGGATTAAAGCCGACGGTTTCTTTCCAGTAATTAAGCTGTTCCGCTAAAATTTCGTCTTTTAGCCAGGAACGCTGCCAGACGGCAAAATCGGCGTACTGGATGGGCAGCTCGGGCAAGGGCGACGGCTGGTTTTGTTCGAACGCCTGATAGATGGCCGCCATCTCCTGCATCAGCACATTGGTCGACCAGCCGTCGGATATGATATGGTGCATATTAAAAATGATGATGTACTCGTCCGCGCCGGCGATGAGTAATTTAGTCCGGAACAGCGGTCCGCTATCCAGCTTGAAGGGTTTTAAAGCGTCTTCCTTAATCAGGCGGCGAATTTCATGCTCGCGCTTATTTTCTTCCAGAGAAGTTAAATCAATAACCGGTAATTCTACTTTGATTTCCGGCAGAATGATCTGCTGCGGTTTGCCTTCCTGCGCCTTAAAAATGGTGCGTAAGGATTCGTGGCGGCGGACGATTTCGTTGATGGTGCGTTCGAAAACGGGGATGTTCAAGCTGCCGCGCAAACGCATGGCCGCCGGAATGTTGTAAAACGGACTGTCCGGCATCAGTTGATCCAAAAACCACAAGCGTTGCTGGGCGAAGGAAAGGGGCAGTTCCTGATCGCGCGGCGCCGGCGTTAAGGGCGGCGTTTGCGGGCCAAGCGCCTGACGCCGGGCCTGTTCGATTTTTAACATCATGGCCGCGATGGTCGGCGCTTCGAACAGTGTACGCAGGGGCAGCTCAATGCCGAATACGTCGCGGATGCGCGAGATGAACTGCGTGGCCAACAGGGAATGCCCGCCGATTTCAAAAAAGTTGTCGTAAATGCCCACCCGTTCCACAGGCAGCAATTCCCGCCAGATTTCCGCCAGGAGCTCTTCTTCGGACGTGCGCGGAGCGACAAATTCGGCGGCGCTTTCCACGGCGCCCGCTTCGGGTTCGGGCAAAGCCTTGCGGTCGATTTTGCCGTTGGCGGTCAGGGGCAGCTCGTCCAGCGCAATAAAATACAGCGGAATCATATAATCCGGTAAATCTTTTTGCAGAAAAGCGCGCAATTCCGCCGCGCTGATTTCCTGATGGTCTTTGGGAACAAAATACCCGGCCAACCGGCGCTCGCCGGGATGATCTTCGCGCACGGTAACCGCCGCTTCTTCGATGTGCGGATGGGCGCGTAACTGAGCTTCGATTTCACCCAATTCGATGCGGTAGCCGCGGATTTTAACCTGCGTATCGATGCGCTCTAAAAATTCCATTTGTCCGTCGGCCCGGTAGCGCACCAAATCGCCGGTTTTGTACAACCGGCCGCCTTTTTTGCCGCTAAAGGGATCGGGGATAAAACGTTCGGCAGTTAAGTCGGGGCGATTTAAATAGCCGCGCGCTACGCCTTCGCCGCCAATGTACAGCTCGCCGGGCACGCTTACAGGAACGGGCTGCAACGACGCATTAAGCACGTAAACGCGCATATTGGGAATAGCGCGGCCGATGGGCACCGAACCTGCGCCGCGCCAGTTGCGCGCTTCGAAAACCACGCAGCCGACTACGGTTTCCGTGGGACCGTACTCGTTGAACAATTTCGTTTCCGGCGCGTGTTCCTGCCAGAATGCAATTTGGTCCGCAGTCAGATTCTCGCCGCCGATAATAAAGGCGCGCGTCATGCCGGCGGCTTCCTGCGGTTCCACCTGTCCGGCCAACAGATCTAAATGGGCCGGGGTAATTTTAACCGCGCTAAAATCGCCGTAACGGCGCAGCGCGTTGGCCAGGCCTTCCAAATCGGCGTCGTCCGGAATTAAGGTGACGGCTTTACCGCTAATCAATGGCGTAAACACGGCGGTAACGGTGGCGTCAAAGGCGATGGTGGAATGTACCAGCGAACCGCGTCCTTCTTGCAGGGGATAGGCCTGGTACGTCCAGTTCAGGTAATTCAGCAAACCGCGCTGCGTAATCAGCGTGCCTTTGGGCCGGCCGGTGGAACCCGATGTGTAAATCATGTAAGCCAAATGTTCCGGATGAATGGGTACGTCAGGGTTTTCCGCCGGCTGTTTGGCAATTTCCGGCCAGTCGGAATCCAGCATAACCGGCTGGGCCTGACTTTCCGGCAGCGCGCTTAATACATCCTTTTGAGTGACTAAAACGGAAACAGCCGAATCTTCGAGCATATATTTTAGCCGTTCCGTGGGATAGCCGGGATCAAGCGGAACGTAAGCGCCGCCGGCTTTTAAGATGCCTAAAATCGCCGCGATCATTTCCGGCGAGCGCTTAACGCTCAAACCGATTAGCGTATCCGGCTCAACCCCCAAACTGATCAGATAATGCGCGATTTGGTTGGCCCTGGCGTTCAGTTCCTGATAGGTGAGACGCCGATCGCCCATTTGCACAGCCAGGGCGTCGGGATGCGCCTGCGCCTGCTGCGCAAAAATATCTGTAATATTTGTTTTAAAACGCCCCGCTTGTTCCTGCCCGTTCCAGTCAACGAGCAAACGGCGGCGTTCATCTTCTTCCATTAAGGGCAGGGCGTCAATGGCAGCGTCCGGTTGTTCAATGGCCGCATTCAATAAATTTAAGAAATGGCTTTGCAAACGCTCGATGGTGCTGCGGTCGAATAAATCCGTATTGAATTCAAAGGCGCCGCTGAGCTTATTGTTGCTTTCCAGCATAAACAAGGTTAGATCGAATTTGGCCGTGCCGCTGTGGGCTTCCACCGCCTGAATCTGAATGCCGCCGCCCGTGGTTTCGATGCGCTGCGGCGGGGTGTTTTGCAGCGAAAACATCACCTGAAAGAGCGGCGAGTGGCCCATGTTGCGTTCCGGCTGCAGGGCGTCGACGATTTTTTCGAAAGGCAAATCCTGATGGGCGTAAGCGTTTAGCGACGATTCGCGCAGGCGTTTAATTAACTCCCGGAAAGAAGGCTGACCGGAAAGGTCGCTGCGGATGACCAGCGTGTTCACGAAAAAGCCGATTAAACCTTCGATTTCGGCGCGGTTGCGGTTGGCGATGGGCGTACCGATATTGATATCGTCCTGATCCGAATAACGGTAGAGCAGGGCGCTAAAGGCGGCCAACAGCGCCATAAACAAGGTGGCGCCTTCCTGCTGCGCTAACTGGTTGATGGCGGCGGAAATTTGGGCGTCTAAATGGAAGCTGATAAAATCGCCGTTGCTGGTTTGCATGGGCGGACGCGGCCGGTCTGTGGGCAGTTTGAGAAGCGGCGGACTGTCCTGTAAATAATTCTTCCAGAAATTAAGCTGGTTTTCCAGCACGTCGCCTTGCAGCCAGTTTTGCTGCCAGTGGGCAAAGTCGGCATATTGGATGGGCAGCGGCGGCAACTGAGGAGGCAGATTGCGCGTATAGGCGTCGTAAAGCAAAGCGATTTCGCGCGTCATCACCTGCGACGACCAGTCGTCGGAAATAATATGATGAACGACCGAAATAAGCATGTATTCATCATCAGCCATGCGTAACAGATTTACGCGCAACAGCGGGCCGTCGCTTAAATCAAAAGGTTCCATGGAACGCGCCCGGATGAAGGCCATGGCCTGGGTTTCCCGTTCTTCCACCGGCAAATGACGTAAATCTTCAACGGGAATGGTTATGGGGCGCTTGGCATGAATAACCAATTTAGGCTGGCCGTTTTCTTCGATAAAATTGCTGCGTAAAATTTCGTGCCGTTCGATCACGGTATTGACACAGCGTTCCAGAACATCCGCTTCCAAATGGCCCTTAATGCGCGCCGCTTCGGGAATATTGTAAAAGGGGCTGCCCGGTTCCAGCTTATCTAAAAACCACAAACGCTGCTGGGCAAAAGAAAGCGGCAGTTCCTGTTGACGGGAGACGGCCATAATGGGCGGCGCTTCCAGTCCGGCGCCGGTCATGCGGCTGACTTCCACTTTTTCGGCCAAAGCGGCCACGGTGGGGAATTCGAAAATATTGCGTAAGGGTAATTCCACGTCAAAGGTTTCGCGCACCCGCGAGATAAGCTGCGTGGCCAACAGCGAATGACCGCCTAATTCGAAAAAATTGTCGTAAACGCCCACCTTTTCCAGGTTGAGGATATCGGCCCATAAAGCGGCCATCATTTCTTCGTCGGGCGTGCGCGGCGCCACGTAGTTCTCTTCCATGGAAAAAACCGAATCGTCCGGTTTGGGCAGCGCCTTGCGGTCAATTTTACCGTTGGGCGTCAGCGGCAGGCGTTCCATGGGAACAAAAGCGGCCGGCGCCATGTAATCGGGCAGTTTTTGTAATAAAAAGCGGCGCAGTTCGTTTTTCTCCGGCGCCCGTTCATTGGCCGGCACCAGATAGGCCACTAAGCGTTTATCGTTGGGTTTGTCTTCGCGCACGATGACGGCTGCTTCTTTAACCAAAGGATGATTGGCTAAGTTGGATTCGATTTCGCCCAATTCGATGCGGAAGCCGCGCAATTTAATCTGGTTGTCCATGCGCCCTAAGAATTCGATGTTGCCGTCCGGCAGATATTTGCCCAGATCGCCGGTGCGGTACATACGCGCGCCGGTTTGGCCGTTAAAAGGGTTGGAAACGAATTTTTCCGCGGTTAATTCGGGGCGCCGGTGATAGCCGCGGGCCAAACCGGCTCCGGCCACGATAATTTCTCCGGGAACGCCGATGGGCGCGGGCTGCAGGTTATCATCTATAATATAAATTTGCATGTTAGAGAAGGGCCGGCCGATAGGCACTAAGCGGTCTTTGGGCAAATCGAGCCGGGTGGCTTCAAAAAAGGTGCTGTCGATGGAGGCTTCGGTTAAACCGAAGGAGTTGATCAGGCGCGTATTGGGGCCGCCGTATTTTAAAAATTGCTGATATTCGCCTACGTACCAGCTATCGGAACCGGCGATTAAGGCGCGCATAAAGGACAAATCGCGTCCGATTTTATCCAGATGCTGGGTCAGGTTGCGCAGCACCGCCGGCACAAATTCGGCGATGTTGATTTCTTCGTCCAGCATGAGCTGGTAGAGCTTGTCGGCCTGCAAGAGCATCTCGCGCGGGACAAAGACTAATTTACCGCCGCTGCCCCAGGCGCGTATGGCGTCGCCGGCAAACACGTCAAAGGAAAAGCTGGCCATTTGCAAATGGTTACGGGCGCGCGTCTTCAGTTCGTAATCTTTTTCCCAGGCAAAATAGGAATTAACCCAGTTACTGTGGCTGACCATTACGCCTTTGGCCTTACCCGTGGAACCCGACGTGTAAATCATGTAAGCCATGTTGTCCGGCGCGGCGGTTGGCGGCAGATTTTCATCGCCTTCTTTGGCGATTTCCGGCCAGTCGCGCTGCAGGCAAACGAGTGTGGCCTTGTTTTTCGGAATGCGTTCCAAATGGTATTCCTGACTCAACAGCACCGGCACCTGGGAATCGTCAATCATGTGTTTTAAGCGATCCTGCGGGTAGTCCGGGTCCATGGGCACGTAAGCGCCGCCGGCTTTTAGCGTACCCAAAACGGCCACGGCCAAATCCAGCGATTTTTCGATGCTGATGCCCACCGGCGTTTCAGCTTTTACGCCCAATTTGCGCAGATAACGGGCTAATTGGTTGGCGCGGCGGTTTAACTGATCGTAGGTTAAATAGGCGCCGTCAAAGACAACGGCTTTGGCTTCCGGCGTTTGGGCGGCGTTTTGCTCGAACAAACTGTGCATGCAGCGATGATGGTCGTAATCCACCGGCCGCGTATTCCAATCCACTAAGATTGTTTTCAGTTCGGCGTCGCTCATTAATTGCAGACGGCTGATGCGCTGGTCGGGATGGGCGACCGCGTTTTGCAGCAAGGTTTGCAAATGGTCGAGCATGCGCCGGATGGTAGATTCGTCAAACAAATCGGTGCTGTATTCCGCGGATACGCTCAGGCCGTTTTTTTGTTCGGTCATGGAAATGGTGATGTCGAAGGTGGCCGTACCGCTGTTAACGCTGATTTGCTGCAGGGAAAGGTCGCCGCCGCCGGTGGAAAGGCCGGAACCGACCGGTGCGTTTTGCAAAATATACATCACCTGAAACAGCGGCGTGTGGCTCATACTGCGTTCCGGCTGCAGGGTTTCCACCAACATTTCGAAGGGCAGATGCTGGTGTTCGTAGGCTTCTAATGCCGTTTGCCGGACGCGCTTTAAAAACTCCCGAAAGGTGGGCTGGCCCGAAAGATCGCCGCGAAAGACCAGCGTGTTAATAAACAGACCGATCAATCCTTCGGTTTCGCCTTCGGTGCGGTTGGCAATGGGCGTACCGATTGAAATATCTTCCTGACGCGAGTAGCGGTAAAGCAACACATGAAAGGCCGCCATGTAGGTCATAAAAGGCGTAACGCTTTCTTTGGCGCTAAAAGCATGCACGGCGTCGATTATCTCACGGGGGAAACGCACGGTAAGGGAATTTCCGCGCGAGGACTGCACCGCCGGACGCGGCCGGTCCGTGGGCAATTCTAAAACAGGTAATTGATGGCCCAACTTTTCTTTCCAGTACGAAAGTTGTTCCTGTAAAACGTCGCCGGACAGCCATTCCCGCTGCCAACTGGCGTAATCGGCGTACTGGATGGGCAGTTCGGGTAAGGACGATTCCTGACCCTTACTGAAAGCATCGTAGAGAAGGGCAATTTCTTTGATGAATACGCCGATAGACCAGCCGTCGGAAATGATGTGGTGCATGGTAATCATCAGGATATATTCGTTTGCTTCCAAATTGATAAGCAAGGTGCGTACTAAAGGCCCTTTAGTGAGATCAAAGGGTTTGCGCGCTTCATTGGTAATCAGACGCTGCGCTTCGGCGTCGCGTTCGGCCTGCGGTAAATGGCGAAGATCTTCGATAATAAATGGAAGATTAATATCGGGATTAATGATCTGCACGGGCTGACCGTCGACCATGGAAAAGGTGGTGCGCAGGGTTTCGTGGCGCCAAGCGATCTCTTCCAGACAGCGGCGCAGCGCTTCCACATCCAAATGCCCCTTAAGACGGACTGCGGTGGGAATATTGTAAAAGGGACTGCCCGGTTCGAACTGATCTAAAAACCACAGACGCTGCTGGGCAAACGACGCCGGGAAAACGTACACTTCTTGTTCGTCAATTAAAGTATCGGTAAATTTTTCGTCTGACATACGAATCGATATAATCCTTTGATTTTGCGCTTCTATTTTGATCCGGCATTAAAAACATCGCACAATAGACTTTTTAATGCTGCTCAATTGTTTATGTTGAGTCTTTCTACTTTCATATCGGGCTTTATTTCACCCGACCTGTTCTTCTGCCCGGTATCCGGCAAAAACATGGCATTTACAGGCGCCCATGGTAATCCCACTAATTGATTGGCTGATATATTGTTGTTGTATGATGCGTAACCTTTGTTTTGGTCATCGACTACCAACACATCCCATGACCCCGGTGAAACTCTCCAGATAACATAACCGCCCGGATTGATTGTTCCGGAAAGCTGATCGATTCCCCATTCAGTGTCTGAAGAGGGAGCGATGTAAACTTCATAGATATATGAACTGGCTGAATTATTATCAATCTCTAAACCTCCGGCATCGGCAATAATCTGATAACTTTTACTTGTTCCCGCTTTAACTTTGGCGTTTTCTGTAAAATGGAATTTAAAAAGTCCTTCACCGCTGATGGTAATCGACTTTTCTTCCGTGCTGAAAAGTGTTTTAGAAAGGCTCCATTTTTTTGATGTAGAGGAATTAGCACTGATATTTTTTTGTAGACCGTCAATGGAAACGGACATCGCTGCATTGGTTGAGTTGACTACATTAAGTTCTCCGTCAGCGCTGCAACTCATCATCATAAAGGAAACAACTAAAATTAAAGTTGGAATTAATAATCTCATAAATCCTCCTTTAGCGGTAAGCCCCCCCCGCTTAATTAATCTATTGTGCGATTTTGTTATGATCCATATTGTATTCAAAAAAAATTATTTGAATGATACCGTTTCTGGCATAAAATTCGTACTAAGCGGCGTCCATTGTAACACCACATAGCGATTGATGACGGTTTTCACGCTGTCCGCTATATAGCCGTTTTGCCGATCGTCTACAACTAATACTTTCCATAAGCCGGGTTTAATAGTCCAATTATAATAATAACCAGGTTTAAGAGTATTTCTAAGCGCATTATTTCCCCAAAAACTGCGGGATTGGGGTGCAATGTAAACTCTTTCTATGGCGTGACTGTTAGAGAGATTATCAATCTCAAGCGCTCCCGCATCAGCCTTTATTTCTATCCTGTATATTTCTCCGGCTTTGATACCGGCGCTCCTGGAAAAATAGAACTTGAACAGCCCCTTGCCGGAAAGATAAACGGATTTTTCTTCTACACTAAAAATGGTCTTGGATAACTTCCATGTTTTACTTGCGAAAGAATTTGCCTCAACCGTCATTTTATCCCCCTCGACCGTAAGGGATAATGGCGCATTGGTCAAATTAACTAATTCTAATTCACCGTCTTTTGTACACCCTGTCGCTGCGAAAAGAACCATTGCTAACGCGATGGCCGTCAACAAGGGCTTTAACATGCAAAGATCCTCCGGTTTTTAATGTATCTGAAAATTTCATTAATTGGCCTGTCCGGATATCCTATGAAGGGTTGTTATTTCCCGGTTTTGTATTCGAACGGTTTTGCAGATCCGAGCGTTTTACGCGCCGGCTGCCGCGGTCGACGCGTTTGATTTGCGGTTTCGTCGGCGCTACGCCTTTGGCCCGGGCGTCGATTACGGCTACGGCCAACTGTTCGATGGTCGGTTTTTCGAATAAGGTCATCAGCGGCAGTTCCACCTGAAATGTTTCTTTGATACGCGACATGAACTGCGTAGCTAAAAGCGAATGACCGCCCAATTCGAAAAAGTTGTCCAGCACGCCTACTTTTTCCAGATGCAGTAATTCAGTAACCATGGCAATCAGCTTTTCTTCGGTGTCGTTACGCGGCGCCACGTATTCGCGGCGGATGACGGCGCCCTCCAAATCGGGTTTTGGCAGGGCGCGGCGGTCTACTTTACCGTTGGGCGTTAAGGGCATAGCGTCCAGGAAAACGTAAACAGCCGGCACCATGTAATCGGGTAATTGACTGCTGAGATAATTGCGCACATCTTCGGGCGTAAGCTGCCGGTCTTCTTCGGTTACCATGTAGGCCACCAAACGTTTGTCGCCGGATTTATCCGGACGGGCCAGCACAATTTGATCTTTGATTTTTTCATGGCGGCTGAGCGCCGCTTCGATTTCGCCTAATTCGATGCGGAAACCGCGCACTTTTACCTGATAGTCGATGCGTCCCATAAACTCCACATTGCCGTCGGGCAGCCAGCGCGCCAGATCGCCGGTGCGGTAGATGCGCTCGCCGGGCTGAGCGGCAAAGGGGTTGGCTACAAATTTTTCGGCTGTTAATTCAGGGCGATTTAAATAGCCGCGCGCCAGTCCTACGCCGGCTACGCACAGTTCGCCGGGTACGCCAACGGGAACAGGCTGCATGTACTCGTCCAAAATGTACAGTTTAAAATTGGGATTGGCTTTACCGATGGGCGGCGACGTTTCGTACGTTCCGCTGCATTGGTGCATGGAAGCGCAGACCGTGGTTTCGGTAGGGCCGTAAGCGTTAAAGAAAATGCGCTCTTTACCCCAGGTTTGCACTAATTCGGGCGAAACCGCTTCGCCGGCGGTAATAATCATTTTTAAGTGCGGCAGCTCGCTTTTGGGCAGCACCGCCAAAACCGATGGCGGAAGGGTGATGGTGGTGACTTGCTGCGCTTCCAGAAGACGCGCCAGCGCCTGACCGTCGGTAATGGTCTGCGCGGAAGTAACCACCAGCGCCGAGCCGGAAAGCAAGGCCATTAAAAATTCCCAGGTAGCGGCGTCGAAACTGAGCGACGCGAATTGCAAAATACGGCTACCCGTTCCCACCTTAAAGGCCTTTTGCTGCAGGGTAGCCAAATTGACGGCGCCGCGGTGGTGCAGCATGGCGCCTTTGGGCTTGCCGGTCGAGCCGGAGGTGTAAATAAGATATGCCAGATTCTGCGGATTCACGGACGCACCAAGATTTTCTTGGGACTCTTTAGCGATTTCCGGCCACGCACTGTCCACGGCAATTAGAGGGACGTTTAACCCGGCCAGTTGCTGCTGCAAATGCTTCTGCGTCAACAGGACGCGTAAAGCGGAATCCTGCGCCATGTATTGGATGCGCTCGGCCGGATAGTTAGGATCGATGGGCACGTAGGCGGCGCCGGCTTTGAGAATGGCCAACATGCTGACGATCATTTCCGGCGAACGATCCATGCAAATACCGACGATATTTTCGTTTTGTACGTCTAAGTTTTGCAGATAACGCGCCAGTTGATTAGCCCGGGCGTTCAATTCCGCATAGGTCAACTGCTCGGGCGTTGCATCGGCCGTGGGCGCAAAGATTAGAGCCGGCGCTTCGGGCTGAGTTTTGCTTAACTCTTCGAAAACCTGATGTACGCTCTTATCGGCGGGGAAGGAACTCTCCGTCTGATTGCGTTCGTAAAGAATTAGCTGACGTTCTTCTTCCGTGAGCAAGGGGATAGTATCTACTTCAATTTCCGGCTCTTCGCTAATTGCTTGCAGAACAATTCGCAAATGATTAAGCATTCTTTGAATGGTAGAGCGTTCGAAGAGGTCGGTGTTGTATTCAAGGGAACCCAACAAATGATCGCCGGCTTCCACCATGGTTAAGGTTAGATCATATTTTGCCGTGGCCGAGTCGGATTGCACCGGTTTTAGAGTTAAACCCGGCAGCTGGATGGCCGTGTCGGTGGGCGTATTTTGCAGCACAAAAGCCACCTGAAAAATGGGGGCATGGCTGGGATCGCGCTGCGGTTGTAATTCTTCTACTAATTTTTCAAAGGGTAAATCCTGATGCGCATAAGCTTCCAGGGCATTGTCACGCACCTGACGCAGCAATTCCGTGAATTCGGGATTACCCGCAAAATCAGCTTTCATGATTAACGTATTTACAAAAAATCCAATCAGTTTTTCGATTTTGGAATTGGTGCGGTTAGCGATAGGCGAGCCTACAAGAATTTGCTCTTGTCCGCTGTAGCGGTGCAGTAAGGTTTGAAAAGCGGCCAACAGAACCATGAACAGAGTGGCCCCTTCCTGCTTTGTAAGGTCTTTTATGGCCGATGATAATTCCGCATCCAATTCAAAAGCTTCTTTGGCGCCGTTCACGGTTTGAACCGCCGGCCGGGGATGGTCGGCGGGCAGTTCCAACAGCGGCGGCGCATCGCTTAGTTTTTCCTTCCAGTAGCGTATTTGCTTTTCCAGCGTTTCGCCCTGCAGCCAGTTTTGCTGCCAGTGGGCAAAGTCGGCATATTGAATTTCCAATTCCGCCAGGGGCGAAGGCTGCCCATGGCTAAAGGCCGCATAAAGCTGAACGATTTCAGAAATAAGCACGCTCACCGACCAGCCGTCGGAAATAATATGGTGCATGTTAAACAGAATAGCGTACTTCTCGGAAGGCAATTTAATCAGAGCTACGCGGAACAGCGGGCCGACCGCTAAATCGAATGGTTTTAAAGCGTCTTCCTTAGCCAGACTTTTTAATTTCTGTTCACTCTCTTTTTGCGGCAGGTCGGAAAGGTCTTTATGCGTAATTTTAAAATTACTTTCGGCGGATATAATCTGAACGGGCTTGCCGCCGCGATCGGTAAAAGTAGTGCGCAGGGATTCGTGCCGTTTAACTACTTCCATGATGCTTTTTTCCAGAGCCAGCGTATCCAGATTACCTTCTAAGATAAAAGCGGACGGAATATTGTAGGCCGGACTTTCCGGCTCCAACTGGCTTAAAAACCACAAACGCTGCTGGGCAAAGGAGAGCGGCAGTTCCTGATTGTGGTCTACTTTTTCGATGGGCGGCAGGGAAATTCCGCTTTCGTCTTTTTTGAGCTGTTCGATGGTTTCGGCAATAGTAGCGATGGTGGGCGTTTCAAAAAGGTCTTTTAGCTCGATATCCACATCAAAGGCGTCGCGGATGCGCGAAATAACCTGTGTGGCCAAAAGGGAATGTCCGCCTAAATCGAAAAAATTACTTTTTACGCCGACCTTATCTAATTTTAATATATCGGCCCAAATGGAGGCCAGTAATTCTTCTTCGGGCGTGCGCGGAGCCACATAGTCGTCCGCGGCGAAATCGGCCTGTTCCGGCGCAGGCAGCGCTTTACGGTTTACTTTACCGTTGGGCGTAAGCGGAAAGGTTTCCATGACCACAAAAGCCGCCGGAATCATGTAATCGGGTAAATTTTCTTTAAGCGCGCTGCGTAATTGATTCAAATCAATGGCTTTGTCGTTCTGAGCGATTAAATAAGCGACCACCTTTTTATCGCCGGCTTTATCGCCGTGTACAGCCACAATCACATCTTTTATATTTTCCTGTTTGGAGATTTCCGCCTCGATTTCGCCCAATTCAATGCGGAAGCCGCGGATTTTAACCTGAAAATCCACACGGCCGATAAACTCGATGCGACCGTCCGGCAGCCAGCGCGCCAAATCGCCCGTTTTGTACAAACGTGCGCCTTTGACGCCTGTAAAGGGATCGGCAATAAATTTTTCAGCGGTAAGCTCAGGACGATTTAAATAGCCGCGCGCTACGCCCGGCCCGCCGATATGAATTTCTCCGGGTACGCCCACCGGCGCCGGATGAAGATAGGGATCGAGGATATAGATTTTAACATTTGCCAGCGGTTTGCCAATAGGAACCGATGAATGGCGAAAAGCTTCGTCGCTTGCCACCTGGCCCCAGATAGCGCCGATGGTGCCTTCGGTGGGGCCATAGCCATTGAAAAAGCGGCATTTTTTATGCCAGCGCCTGGCTAAATCAATGGTGCAGGCGTCGCCAATGGAAATGATGGTTTCAAAATTGTCGATTTTATTTTCGGGCAGCAATGCCAGTAGAGACGGGGGGATGGTGGCCGTAGTTACCGGATGCTTTTTAAGGAAGTCGACAAATTTATCGGTAGATAACAACGTGTCTTTGGGAATCATTTGCACAGCGGAGCCGTTTAGCAAGGCGGCAAAAATTTCGCCTGTGGCGGCGTCAAAACTAAACGAAGCCAATTGCAGAAGGGATTTGCCTTCCTCTAAAAGGAAATCTTTTTTCATATTGGCAAACAGATTGGCCGCCCCGCGGTGCGGCAGCAATACGCCCTTGGGCCGGCCGGTAGAACCGGAGGTGTAAATGACATACGCTAAATTATCGGGGCCGGAATGATTCTCGGGCGCAGTGGGCGCTTGCTGTTTCAGTTCAGCGGCAATGGTTTCCAGAGCGATGAATTCCGGTTTTACGTTTTTGAACAAATCGGCCAGCGATTGCTGCGAAATTAGTAATTGGATTTCCGAATCTTCAATCATATAACGGATACGGTCTTCCGGATATTCAGGATCGATGGGCAGGTAGGCGCCGCCGGCTTTAAGTACGGCCAAAGCGGCTATAACGGTTTCTATGGAACGTTCTAAAGAAATGCCCGCCAACACGTCGGCGTCCACTCCTTTGGCGCGCAAAACATTAGCCAGCCGGTTGGCTTTTTCGTCCAGTTCCCGGTAGGTAAGCGACTGGTCTTCAAATGAGACCGCCACGGCGTCCGGATGTTCTTTTACCTGCGCGGCAAAGATTCCGTGAATGGTCGCCTCTCGGGGATAATCCAATTCGCTTTGGTTCCATTCGATTATGACTTTTTGCTGTTCTTTTTCCGTAATCAGCGAAATGGCGGAGAGCTTTTGTTCGCTTTGCCTGGCGAATTGCATCAGGATATTATGGATATGCTGCTGCATACGCCGGATGTCCGGCTCGTCAAATTTATCCGTTTCGTAAGCGATGTCAATGGCCAATTGTTTTCCGGGGGAGCCGACCACGGTAAGCGGATAGTTGGTTCTTTCGAAGGAGCGCACATCGGTTAACTGTAAGGCGCTTTCTTTTTGTTCCAATTGCTCGCCGGCGGGGTAATTCTCAAAAACTAAAAGACTTTTGAACAGAGGCTGAGAATTGGGCACGTCGCTCCATTTGTGAATTTCAACCAGGGGCGAATATTCGTATTGACGGGTTTCGGCCTGCGCCATTTGGAAATCTTGTAACCATTCCCGGATGATTTTTTGATCGTTAAATGTGGCGCGTACGGGCAGGGTGTTGATAAACAGGCCGAGAATTTCTTCCACGCCGGGCAATTCTGGCGGCCGGCCGGATACGGTGGCGCCAAAAACGACGTCGTCTTCGCCGCTGTAACGATGTAACAGAAACGCCCAGGCGGCTTGCAGCAAAGTGTTCAGTGTGATTTGATTTTCTTTGCTAAAGCGATTTAACAAATCGGAATCTTCCTGCGAAAAAATAAAGCGGATTTTGTTGTAGTCTGCCGGGGATGCGTCCGTTTGCTGCTCGATAACCAAAGGCGTTGGAGCAACAAAACCTTCTAAGCGCTTTTTCCAGAACTGTTCGGCCTGTTTCATATCTTGTTGCTGCAGCCAGGCAATGTAATCGCGGTAGGGGCGTGTTTGCGGCAGAGAAAGGCTGCGGCCGTTGGAAAAGGCCTCGTAAAAGATCATCACTTCGCGTAAGATAATCGGCAGTCCCCAGCCGTCCATCAGCAAATGATGATGATTCCAAATTAAATGAAAAACGGCGTCGTCCGCCTGAATAAGAACGATACGCATTAAGGGAGCTTCCGTTAATTCCAGTCCGCGCCGGCGTTCGGTTTCGAGTAAATCTAAAAAATCCTTTTCCCGTTGCTGTTGCGGGAGGTCGCGCCAATCCAAAATTTCGAAGGGCAGTTGTACATCTTTGTACACCACCTGCAGCGGTTCGTCCAGATCTTCCCAGACAAAGGCTGTTTTAAGCGTATCGTGGCGATCGACGACCGCCTGCCAGGCGCGCTTAAAGGCCGCCATATCCAGCTTACCGATTAATTTACAACTTAACTGTTCGGAATAGGCTTCGGTTTCGGGAGCGTATAAACTATGGAACAACATGCCTTGCTGCATGGGAGAAAGCGGATAAATATCTTTAATATTTTCGCTCATAGACGCTGTAATGTCCTTATTTTTTTAATGTTAAATTCTATTATAAAAATAACCCCTATTGCTTTACAGAGCAATAGGAGCTATTTAATATCTCCGGATATTCGCCTTAAGTGGATGTTGTACATTGATTACGTCATTCCTGCGGCGCGTGGCGTAAGCCATCCCTTCCATGGGAAAGCACTCCCTTTGGGAGAAGCGGTGCCGAAGGCATCCCTTCGGGAGAATCCAAAAAACCGTCATTCAGGTAAAAATATGTCTGGATGCCCGATCAAGCCGGGCGTGGCAACCATCAAAGTTTTCATTTATTGATTGAAAAAATCCATTTGATTTATTGGATATACAAACTAAAAATCACTTAGTTTAGGTTTATACTAATTTCGACAGTTTTAAAATTTACTTTATCAAAATCATCTTTTTCATTTGTACAAATCCAGTGCTTGTGCTCATGCGATATGTATACATGCCGCTGGCCAAATCAACGGCGTTAAAAGTCACCTGATAGCGCCCGGGCTGTTGGCGCGCATTTACCAGTTCCGCTACTTCTTGTCCCAACGCATTGTAGACGGTGATTTTGACTTGTGCCGTATGTGCCACTTGATAGCTGACACTCGTAACCGGATTAAAGGGATTGGGATAATTTTGTTTTAGCCTGAAATGAGCGGGCATTCCTGAACCATCACCACTTAAGGCGCTTGGCCCGTTAACGGTAAAAATGGCCGTGTCGCTGTCTGTTTTGCCCCCCTGGTCCGTGGCGGTAAAGGTAAGCGTATCCGAACCGGTCCAATCCGGATTATTTACTGTAACGGTGGCCTGATTGCTGTCGCTGATGGTTACGGTTAAATTCGTATTTCCGCTGACGCTCCAGCTCATCAGCGTATCGGGCGTTAAATCATCAAATACGTAGGCATTCAAATCAATGGTGGCGAAGGCGCCGCCCTGGCTAATGGACTGGCCGGGGATGTCGGACACAACCGGGGGATCGTTGGCCAGCGTGGGGCTGACGCCGGAAGTTATTTCAAAGGCAAACCAATGGTTGAATTTTCCATCCGGGCCTTTGTCACCGTCTCCGCCCTCCAAGGACTGCGCCGGCCAGCTTCCGTAAGTTCCGCCCACATCGCGTTGCGGATCGGGGTTCCAATATAAATCGCTTTTCCATTCTGTGCTGACCAGATATCCTAAAATGTAAATTTTAGAAGGACTCTGCAAGGTGTCCCAGGGAACCTTAATTTCGTAATACTGTTGCTCCAAGTTCAAATTTGCAAAACTGGTATCCTGCTGATGGACCACCCAGAGGCTGTCATTGGCATTCCAGGGTCCCCAGTTTACATAAGCAGAATCAGCGTTGCTGTATTGGCTCTTAGCAAAAAAGTCGGCGTAAAAAGGCAATTCCCATGATTGTTCGTCGAACCACCAGGGTTCCTGATTCATAATTTGCGTCCATACGGTTCCGGCTTTATCGGTTCCCAGTCCCGATTTGGGATTATCGGCATGAGGATCCGTATCTATATACCAGTAAATTGTGGAAGAATTGCGTGTGGTGTCGTTAGCTTCTCCCAAATGAGGGCCAGTATAGGCTAAATATAAAAACTGATTGTCCCAGGTGCAGTAGGCTGTATAAGTATCGGTGCTGGTTGCAAACTGCTCATCAGTTGCAAAGACATTATTGCCGTTAAAGGGAAGCGTATGAAATGTTGTGGCCAAGGCGACGCCGGCCCATAATACAATTAATAAAAGTACCCATTTTTTCATAACTAACTCCTTGTTAAAGATTGAATTTTTAGCTACGTAAAAGACTCATATTTCGCCAAGTTCCATTTCAGCCTTATTTCAGAGCGTTTCCAATTTCGTATCCTGCAAGAGTATACAAACTAATTATCCGCCCGAATGTGATTTAAACCTAAATTGAGCTTATTTTTTTCTCTTCTTTTTTTGTAACTGCGTCATCACTTTATCCAGCTTTTTATTATCCAGTTTAGCCAGTTCAAAATCAGAAGCCGTATGTCCGCCGGCCTGCGGATCGTTACAGTGTTGAATTAATCCGCGCAGCTCGTCCATATAATTGGCGGCCAGGGCGTCAATCGTTGCTTTGCGGTAGAGATTTTCGCTGAAAGAAAAGCGCATATGTAATCTGCCGCCGGCGATGCTGCCGCTGACGCTGATTAAACTGTCGCGCAGGCAGGCGGGATCGTGATCCGCCCCTTTGCCTTCGGCGGCCGGTATGAAGGGCGAATTTTCGGGCAGGGCCTGATCGAATTGCCCCAGATAATTAAAAGTTACTTGTCCTTGCTCTAATGTTTTTAACTGCACCTGCAAATTTTCATCTGCATTCAAATAACGCAACAGGCCGAAGCCAAGGCCCTTAGCAGGAATTTGTTTCAATTGTTCTTTGATTGATTTTATGGCGTCCCCGGGATTGACGGCGCTTCCTAAATCGAGAAATACCGGATAAACGGCTGTGAACCATCCGATGGTGCGGGAAATATCCACATTGTCAAAGATATCTTCACGGCCATGACCTTCCAGATTTAAAAGGAGCGATCGTTTGCCGGTCCAGCGGGAAAAAGCCCGCGCCAGGGCCGTGAGTAAAATATCGTTGATCTGCGTGTTGTAAACAGGCGGTACGTCCTGTAACAGTTCTTTAGTCTCTTTTTCACTCAGTGAATAGGCGATATTCCCAACTGCCCGTTCGTCGTTAATACCGTTTGCAAAATCTACAGGTAGCGGCGCAACGGTTTTTTGAGATAGAGACTGCCAGTAGCTCCGTTCCGCACTCAGTGCGTCGCTGTTGGCGTATACACTGATTTTTTCAGCCCATTCTTTAAAGGACGTTGTTTTTGGGGGTAACTGAATTTCTTTACCCTGAGCAATTTGCAGGTAAGCATTCTGCAGATCTTCCATAAAAATGCGCCACGAAACGCCGTCCATGGCCAGATGGTGGATGATCATCAACAGGCGGGCGTTTTCCTTCTCTCCTAAATCGAAATAAACTACACGCAAAACCGGTCCTTCACCCAAATTCAATGAAGTCTGGAATTCAGCGGCCTTTTCCGAAATCATTTTTTTAGCTGTTGGCAAATCGTGTGCGGATAAATCAACTATGCTAAAGGGAATCTCGCCATCCGCTTCGGCGTCCCACTGTTTCCACTGCCCGTCTTGCTCTTTAAAGCGCAGACGCAGGGCGTCGTGGTGGGTGATGAGTTGTTCAACCACCTGTTTAAGAAAATCCGCTTGCAGCTTTTCCTTAATCTCCAACATTAGCGACTGATTCCAGTGGTGCGGATTGGGGAATTGCTTTTCGAAAAAGCGTTTTTGGATAGGCGTTAAAGGAACGTCTCCGGTAACGATGCCTTGCTCCGCTTCAATGACGGGCGCCGAAGATGCCACGGCGGCCAGTTCGCCGATGGTTTGGTGTTTAAAGATTTGTACCGGGGTGATTTGTAATCCGCGCTGCCGGGCGCGGGCGATGACCTGAATGCTTAAAATGGAATCGCCGCCTAATTCAAAAAAGTTATTACGGATGCCCACCTGCGGCACACCTAAAATTTCCTGCCAAATGCGCGCCAAAATTTCTTCCTTGGCGTTAGCAGGCGGCACATAAGCGGTTCGCGCTTTTGTCAAATTGATTTCCGGCAGCGGCAGAGCTTTGCGGTCAATTTTGCCGTTAGGCGTCAGCGGAAATTTGCTAAGCGGTACAAAGAAAACGGGAATCATATACTCCGGCAGGGTTTTTCCCAGAAAATTCCGCAACTCGCCGCTTCCCGGCGTCTGACCATCGTTGGTTAGAATGTAGGCCGTTAATTGCTGATGCCCAGGCGTGTCTTCGCGCATCATAACCTGCGCATCTTCAACAGCCGCATGCCCGCTCAAAGCGCTTTCGATTTCGCCCAACTCAATACGGAAGCCGCGCAGTTTGACCTGAAAATCTACCCGGCCTTTAAACGTTAAACTGCCGTCGGCGTTAAAACAGGCCAGATCGCCGGTTTTGTACATGCGCGCGCCGGGCTGATCGCTAAAGGGATCGGGCAGGAACTTTTCGGCAGTGAGTTCAGGGCGATTTAAATAGCCGCGTCCCAATCCATGCCCGGCGATGTGCAGCTCGCCGGTAACGCCGATGGGCAGCGGCTGCAAGTTTTCATCTAACACATAAAAACGGCTGTTGGCCACCGGCCGGCCGATGGTGGGTTGGTCAGGGAAATCCGCCACCGGACACATGGTGGAATCCACAGTGCACTCGGTGGGGCCGTACATATTATAAAAATTGATTTTTCCGTTACTTTGCAATTGGCGCCACATTTCACGGTCAATGGCTTCGCCGCCGGGCAAAATATCCGCCGGCGCCCAACCGCCTTCGAACAGACCGGCCTGAATGAGAAGTTTAAGCTGCGAAGGCACACAATCTAACAGTTCGATTTTGTGTTGGCGGATAAAATCAAGCAAAGCCTGACCTTCGTAACGTACATCCTTCGGAATGATGACGAGCGGGTGGCCGTGCAGCATCATTACGATTTGCTGAACGGAAGCGTCGAAAGCCAGCGGCGCGTTTAAGCTAATGCGCCGTTTGGCGACGCCGTATTTTTCATAAATAGTCTTGTGTAGATTGGCGGCCAGATTCAACGGCGAACGATGTTGAATCATCACGCCTTTGGGTTTTCCTGTTGAGCCCGATGTGTAAATAATGTAGGCCAAATTTTCCGGAGATAGAGCCATCTCCGGGTTTTCTGTGGGCTGGAGTGCTACTTCGCTTTCTATTTGCTCCAGCGCCAGTAAGCAAGCGTTTACGCTTTTGATTGCGCCTATAACCTGCGTCGAACGGGCTAACAAAAAAGCCGCCTTGGAATCTTCCAACATATACGCGATGCGTTCCGGCGGATAGGAAGGGTCGACCGGCAAATAAGCGCCGCCGGCTTTTAAAATCGCTAAAATAAAAATGATGGATTCCACGTTACGTTCGCCGTAAAGGGCCGCCACGCCTTCCTTTTTTAGGCCCTTCTGCAAAAGATAATGCGCTAAGCGGTTGGCGCGTTCGTTGAGTTCCTTAAAAGAAAGTTCCTCCCGTCCGTCGCTTACAGCCATCGCCTGCGGGGTAAGAAGCACCTGCCGTTCAAACAGCGCCGGCAAGGTTAAATCTTCGGCATAGGTCACCGCCGGCAAGGCGTTGAAATCCCGTACAACATGCTTGACCTCGTCGGCATCCATCAGCGGGTAACGGCTGATTTCACGCTGCGGATCGTGGACGATCGCTTTGAGCAAATGCGTAAAATGCCGGATAAAACGCTCAATAGTGTCAGGTTCAAACAAATCGGTATTATATTCAAATACGCCGCTCAGAACGCCTTCATGCGATTCGGCCATTTCCAGCGTGAGTTCGAATTTCGACGTGGGATTATCCGGCGCAATCTGGCTGAGCGTTAAGCCGGGCATTTCGATTTTTGTTTTAGGAATGTTTTGCAGGGCAAACATGGTCTGGAACAGCGGCGTGCGGCTGACGTCGCGTTTGATATTCAGTAAATCGATTAATTTTTCGAAAGGCAAATCCTGATGGGCGAAAGCGCCGAGCGCGGTTTTGCTGACGCGTTTAAGTAATTCACGGAAAGTAATATTTCCGGATAGATCGCTGCGCATGACCAGCGTATTAACGAAAAAGCCGATGAGCGGCTCGATTTCGCTGCGGTTACGGCCGGCAATGGGCGTGCCCACGGAAATATCGTCCTGACCGGAATAGCGGTACAAAAGCGTTTGGTAAGCGGCCAGAAGCGTCATGAATAAAGTAGCGTTTTCGCTGCGCGTGAGTTCTTTCAGCTTGTCGGTTAGTTCTTTACTTAAAAAGAATTGTTTGCGCGCGCCGTTAAAGGTTTGAACAGCCGGTCTGGGGCGGTCTGTCGGCAGTTCCAGATAGGGCGGCGCGCCTCCCAATTGCTTGCGCCAGTACTCGATATGTTCTTCCAGCACTTCTCCCGATAACCAGTGTCGCTGCCAGTGGGCAAAATCCGCATATTGAATTTTTAGCGGCGGCAGCGGCGCCGGCAGGTTTTCACGAAAGGCCGAGTAGAGCGGTACGATTTCTTTGATTAACACGCCGGTGGACCAGCCGTCCGATACGATATGGTGCATGGTAAACAGAAAAATATAGTCGTCATCTTTCAGCTTGAGCAAAGTTGCCCGCAACAAGGGCGCCTGGTCTAAACGGAACGGCTTGGTGGCTTCTTCCTGTGACAGCCGGCTGATTTCTTTTTGCCGTTCTTCTTCGTTTAATTGGGAAAGATCGATAAGCGGAATGTTGATTTTCAGCTCATTTTCTATATGCAGCACCGCTTCGCCGTTTACCGTAGCGATCGAAGTGCGCAGGATTTCGTGCCGCCGTATAATTTCGTTTAAACTGGCCTGCAGCGCGCCAATATCCAGCGATCCGCTCATGCGCACGGCATTGGGAATATTGTACAACGGACTTCCCGGTTCTAATTGATCTAAAAACCACATGCGCTGTTGAGCAAAGGACAAAGGCAGCTTTTGATCGCGGGAAACCGGTACAATAGGCAGCGCTTCCAGCCCTTCGGCTTTAAACCGGGCCTTTTCTGCGGCGGCGGCTAAGCCTTCTACGGTAGGCGACTGAAATAAATCGCGCAAGGGCAGCTCCACGGAAAGCCGGTCGCGAATGCGCGAAATAATCTGCGTGGCAATCAGTGAATGGCCGCCCAGTTCGAAAAAGTTATCCAAGGCGCCCACTTGCTTAACGTTCAACACATCGCTGAAAATAAGTGCGATAATTTCTTCGGTTTGATTGCGCGGCGCCACATAATCCAATTCCATATCGGCGCGGGATAACTCCGGCTCCGGCAGAGCGCGGCGATCGATTTTGCCGTTGCGGGTTAAAGGGATTTTATCCAGAAAAACAAAAGCGGACGGCACCATGTAATCGGGCATGGATTCCCTGAGAAAATTCTTTAACTCGGCTATGGCCGGCGGTTGATTGCTTTCGGGCACGGCGTAAGCCACCAGACGTTTGTTGCCCGATTTATCTTCGCGCGCCAGAACGATTACCTGACGCAGGGCGGGATGCCTGGCAAGCGCCACTTCGATTTCTCCTAATTCGATGCGGAAACCGCGAATTTTTACCTGAAAGTCGATACGGCCAACGAATTCGATTTTACCGTCCGGCAGCATGCGCGCCAAATCGCCTGTGCGGTACAAACGGGCGCCCGGCTGGCTCCCGAACGGATCGGGCACAAATTTTTCCGCGGTTAAGTCGGGTCGTTCCAAATATCCGCGGGCTACGCCGACGCCGCCGATGTACAGCTCGCCGGTTACGCCAAAGGGCGCGGGTTCCATAAAAGGATCTAAAATGTAAATCTGGTAGTTCCCCAGCGGCCGGCCGATGGTGATCTTGGAATCCAGACTCATGAGCGAATAGGTGGCCGTAGCCGTGGCCTCGGTAGGCCCGTAGACGTTAAAGAAGCGCATAGCAGGGAAGAGCTTTAAGGTGCGTCTTCTTACTTCCGGATCCAGCGGTTCGCCGCCGACCACAATGTTGGTAATGCAGTCCGGAGCAATGGATGTATGGCCGGTTTCCAGCGTATCGATAATGGAACGCCACAGCGAAGGCACGCTGTTAAAACAACTGTGTTTTAATTTACTGAAAGTTTTGATTAATTTTTCCGGCTGCATGATGGTATCTTCCGGCACCATAATCACCCTGCCGCCGGTTGTAATGGGCCCGTAATACTGTTTAACGGAGATATCGAAGGAGATGCGCGTAATCATAGGAACATCAAGAACGTGCTCATCACGGTAAAATTCCATAAACCATTTTAAATAGCTCACCAGACCCTGATGCTTGATCATCACGCCTTTGGGTTTGCCGGTTGAGCCGGATGTGTAAATCAAATAGGCAATATTGACGGGCGCAACCCCGCTGTGCGGATTATCGGCGCTGTATTGCGCGAATCGGTCCTCATCGCAATTGATGCAGACCACATCCACGGTGTGTTCCTGCAATTCGGCAACATGCTTTTGGTGCGTTAAAAGGATTGCAGCGCCGGCGTCTTCTAAAATGTAGGCTTGACGGTCGATTGGATTGTTGGGATCAATCGGCACATAGGCGCCGCCCGCTTTATTGACGGCCAAAACGGCAATTAACATCTCGATGGAATGGTCCATGCACAAGCCTACGTAACATTCCGGCCCCACGCCTTTTTCCCTTAAGAAATGGGCGATTTGGTTGGCCCTGGCATTGAGCTGGCGGTAGGTAAGGGCGTCGTCTTCAAAAACAACGGCCTGCGCTTCAGGCGTTTTTTCGGCCTGCGCCTCAAATAACTGATGGGCGCAAAGCTCCTGCGGGTAGTCAAAGTCCGTTTGATTGTAATCGAACAGAATTTTCTGTTTTTCCGATGCACTGAGTAAAGGATAGCGGTCAATGGGCATTTGCGGATTTTGGGCAATGCCTTGTAATAACTGTTTAAAATGGGCAATGAAGCGTTCGATGGTCGAAGCGTTAAACAACTCTTCATTAAAGCCCATAATGACATTTAAACCGCTGGGATTTTCGTTGATATTTATGGTTAAATCAAACTTGACGGCGCCAATATCCTGTTCCACTTGTTCCAGCGTTAATTCGGGTATTTCTATGGATTGCTTGGGGATATTCTGAAAGGTAAAGAGCACCTGAAAAAAAGGCGTATGCGTCATATCCCGCTCGGGCTGCAGCTCTTCCACCAATTTTTCAAAGGGAATATCCTGATGCGAAAGCGCGCCCAGGGTGACGGACTTAACGCGCTTTAACAGTTCAATAAATGTAGGGCTGCCCGAAAGGTCGCTGCGGATGGCCAGCGTATTGATGAAAAAGCCGATTAAGCCGCGCGTTTCTATTTTATCCCTGTTGGCGATGGGCGTTCCCACACAGATATCATCCTGGCCCGAATAGCGGTAGAGCATAGTCTGAAATGCCGCCAGCATGGTCATAAAAAGAGTGGCGCCTTGCCTGGCGCCTGTTTGTTTTAAAGGTTCCAGAATATCATTGCCAACGGTAAACTTAATATGTTGGCCTCTTTGACTTTTAACGGCGGTTCTGGGTTTGTCCGTCGGTAATTCTAATGCCGGCGGATTATCGCCTAACATATCCCGCCAAAAAGCCATTTGCTTTTCGAATATCTCGCCGGAAAGACGCTTCTTTTGCCAGACGGCATAATCGGCGTACTGAATCGGTAGTTTGGGCAGGGTTACCTGTTGGCCGCTGATTTCTGCATTGTAGAAAATGCCTACTTCATTAATAAAAACCCCTACCGACCAGCCGTCCGAAATGATATGGTGCATGGTTAACAGTAAAACATGTTCTTCCTCGCTCGTTTTTAACAGAACCAGACGAATCAGCGGACCGCTGGAAAGATTAAAGGGCTTTTGCGCTTCGGCATTGGAACGCTGAATGACTTCGGATTTTTTTTCATCTTCGGGCAGACCGCTTAAGTCTACCAGCGGAATCTCAATTTTCAGCTCGGTAGCAATGGATTGCACCGGATTATCGCCAACCAGGATAAAGCGCGTGCGCAGCGATTCGTGCCGCTCAATGATTTTATTAACGCTGTTGGTTAAGGCCGTATAATTTAACGGGCCTTTTAAACGCACGGCGGTGGGGATATTGTACAAAGGGCTGCCCGGATACAGTTGGTCTAAAAACCAGAGCCGCTCCTGCGAGTAGGATAAAGGAAATGAATTGAACGTTTTTGCTTTTTGCTTAAGACGCTGTTCAAGCAACTTACGTTTTTCCGGTGAAAGTGATTCAAGAATTTTAGAGTAATCAGTCATGCTACACTTTATCCTTTACAAATTAACTACGACTAAGGCCTGTTTTAAATCAAAAATCTTTTTAAAAATTGTTATTCTCTTGAAAACTACCGTGTACCGTATCATTCCCGAGAAACAAGGTGCTGCAAAATATTTAAAGTTGGGCTAAAGCCCCATAATATTTTGTTGTCGCAACATACCCCATGCTTAAGCACGGGGCAATTCATTTCGCCTTAATAAATAATTTAACTATGAATAGCCCCGACTTTAAAGTCGGGGTCGATAAGCCTTAATCCTTTTTTCCAGGCACTTTAGTGCCTTTGGATTAAAACAACAAAAACCTGAAAAACTGGAAGCCAGCTTAGATGACGCATATCATTGTTATTTCCTTTGCGCTAACCAACTGGATTCCGGCTCTACGCTCCGCTCCGGCCGGAATGACATAACCGTTACTCAGGTAAGAATATGTCTGGATACCCAGTCAAGCCGGGCATGACAAGCCAGTGTTATACCGATTACCTTATTTACGTCACAGGCGCCCCTTCAGGGTAACCCATTTACGGATCGGTATATGAACTTAAAAGTCAATCAACTTACCCACATTTTCGATGATAAACGTTGGTTTGTATTTTTCGTCCGTAACCTTTAGGGCGTCTTTATTGCTGGCCCCGGATAACACCAAACAGGTAGCCGCGCCGATGGCGTTGCCGCCGTAAATATCCTGTTCCAATTTATCGCCGACCATCAGCACCTGATTGGCTGAGAGTCCCAGCTTTTTAACGCAATAATTGAAAATGGTGGAACTCGGTTTGCCCATCAGCTCCGCCGTTTTGCCGGTAATATATTCCAGGCCTTTTACCGTAAAGCCCGGGCCTACGCCGTAGCCGTCGGAAGTTAATTTTATTTTTGCCAGATTGGTAGCGATAAAGCGGCTGCCGTTTTTAATGGCGGCCGCGGCCTGACATATCTTTTCATAGTTCAGTTCGTAATCCAAACCGATGACGGTAAAGTCCGCCGGATCGCCGCTACCGTTAATAATCTTAAAGCCGTTTCTTTTTAATTCTTTTTCGAACGACTCCGAACCAACGACATAACAATTTTTTTTATCCGGATAATGCTCTTTTAAGAACATGATAGTGGCGAAACCCGATGTCATGATGTCGTCTGTTTCCACGTCAAAGCCCAGGCGTTGCAACTTAACGGCTACATCTTCTCTGGACAGGTCCGAAATATTGGATAAGAAGACGAGCCGTTTGTGGGCTTTTAAAATATTTACCGTTTCAATAGCCGCAGGCAGGACGGTTTCGCCGCGAATAATGACGCCTTCGATATCAAAGATGAAACCTTCGAATTGAGCGAAGGTTTTAGTTATTTTTCCGGAATGGGTACGCATATATCCTTTTGAACTTTTACGGCATCCGGATAATATCTTTGAATGGTCTCGTGAATCCGGAAAGCCTGATGAATACGGTTCTCGATGTCTTTTTCGCTGGGTAGATGAGCGTGGGCCGGTGAAGAAATAGCGCCGCATTTTAAGAAAATAGGCGAACCAACACGGATTAAATCCGGGACGTCGTATGTGCGGATAAATCCGCCGGAAGCCTTAGGCGTATCGGTATGAATATCGATGGGTACGTCTATGGCCGAACGGGCTGAAGAGATCATCGGTAATTCCAGATCGCCCACTGTATTAATTGAGTTGGCGCCGATTTCCTGCAACAGGTGCAGGGAAGCCGGATTGCCGTGGCCGGTATGCACCGATACCTTTAAATAGACATTCGCTGGCAGCTTGCCGTCTTTTTTCATTTTTGCCAGCACATACAACAGGCCTTCATCGTAGATTAGAATTCCGCGAACGCCCAAATCAACCGCTCTTTTGACATCTTCCACGGCGCGCACGACTTTTTCCATGCCCCGCAGACGGTAACTAATTCTGGCGCCCTGTTCGGAACGCGCCGAGGCGCTGGTATCGTAAAAAGCTCTGGGACCTACGGACAAGGTCAGGCCGACCTGTTCGCCCATACAAATGGCCACCATCTCTTTAATATCACGATCGGTCAGCCGGAAAATGCCGCGCGTTTCGGTGAAGCGATTCGGCTTAAAGTTAAATTGTTTAGTAATCCTAAGCATGGTTTTCAGCACTTCCGGCGTTTGTGCGCTGGCAATCTCGATACCAAATTGCCCGCCGTCGCTGAACCGTTTGTCGGAATCCGGTAAATCAAAATTATCACCGCGGGGAAAACCGAGAGATTCCAAATAATCTCTGGTTTCGCTTCCAACTAATTCTTTTCTCGGCATACACATCTCCTTCTATTGGTTTGAATAAATTATTTACGATTTTACCGGATTCCGGATTTGCGCTGCGCTTCGGCCGGAACGATACGCTCATATGTCATTCCCGCGGCGCGTGGCGTAAGCCATCCCTTCCATGGGAAAGCGCTCCCTTTGGTAAAGGCGTCCCTTACGGGAGAACCCGGAAAAGTAGTGTGTCATTCCCACGAAAGTGGGAATCCAGAAAAAGACTGTTTTGGACTGGATGCCCCCGCCACAAAGTGATCCCTTTGGGAAAGGGGCGCTCCGAAGGAGTCCTTCGGACCTTCGGTGCCGATCGGGTAGGGCATGACATATACTTACTATTTCACAATATTACTCGTTACTCTCCCTGTCTTCATTTTCTGAATCCGGATCCGCTTCCAGTAGCAGTCTGGCTTCTTCATCGGATAATCCTTCGAGCTCGGCCAGCAAGCCGTCGATATCTTCCGAACCGCGTTCTAACTGTTCGATACCTTGCTCGTCTTCGGCGCTTAGCGCGGTTTCCGGGTTGAGAATGGCTTCGGCTAAACCGGCGACGGTCGGCGTTTCGAATAGTTTTCTCAAAGGGATATCTACATTAAATTCTTTACGAATATTGGAAATAAATTGCGTGGCCAACAGCGAATGTCCGCCCAGTTCGAAAAAGTTGTCGTAAACGCCTACTTTTTCAATATTCAGTAATTCGCGCACAATGGCTGACAACTTTTCTTCCTGATCGTTGCGCGGGGCCACGTATTCGGTTTTTAAATCATCGCGCGAAAGCTCCGCTTCGGGCAGCGCTTTGCGGTCCACTTTACCGCTGGGCGAGAGCGGCATTTCAGGCAAATGCATGAAAATCGACGGAATCATATAATCCGGCAATTGCTGTTGCAGGGCGCTGCGCAATTCATTGGCGCTCAGGGGTTCTTTGTTTTCCGTAACATAGAAAGCCACCAAACGCAGTTCGCCGTTTTTATCCGCTTTAGCCACTACCGCGGCATCCAAAACCGAATTCAGCGCCGTCAGCACGGCTTCGATTTCTCCCAATTCGATACGGAAACCGCGCACTTTTACCTGCATGTCGATGCGCCCCATAAAATCCAGATTGCCGTCGGGCAGCCAGCGCACCAAATCGCCGCTGCGGTAAAGGCGGCTGCCGGGTTCTGTGGCAAAGGGATTAGGAACGAATTTTTCGGCGGTTAAATCCGGCCGTTTTAAATAGCCGCGCGCCAAGCCCGCGCCGCCGATGCACAGCTCGCCGGGCACGCCCACCGGAACAGGCTGACTGTGGGCGTCTAACACATAAAGCTGAAAATTATTAATGGGTTTGCCGATAGGCGGTTCCCGCCTGTCGGCAGGATTGGCTTCGTACATGGAAGCGCAGACCGTGGTTTCCGTAGGACCATAGGCGTTAACAAATTGCCGGCCTTTTCCCCAACGCTGCACCAGGTCGCTGGTACATTTTTCGCCTGCCGTTACGATAGTGCGTAAATCGGGCAGCTCTTCTTCCGGTAGAACGGCCAGAACCGAAGGGGGTAGAGTCACTGTGCTCACATGCTGATTTTTCAGCGTTTCGGTAATGCCCTGACCCGTAGTCAGCGTTTCCTGATCGGCCAGAACCAGCGTGGCGCCGTTAAGCAGGGCCATCACCGTTTCCCAAACCGAAGCATCAAAACTCAGCGGGGCGAACTGTAAAATCCGGCTGTCGCTGGTAATCTTAAAAGCCTGGCGCTGGGCGCGCGACAGGTTAATCAAACCGCTGTGCCCCAGCATGGTGCCCTTGGGTTTGCCGGTGGAACCCGACGTGTAAATAATGTAAGCAAGATTCTTGTGATTTGCCCGCAGCGGTGGATTGTTTTTGGGTTGGGCGGCAATTTTTTCATTGTCGCTATCCAAACAGAGCACCGGTTTACCGTTTAAAGGTAACGTTTCGCTTAAAGACTTGTGCGTAATTACATATTTCAATCCTGAATCTTCGATCATATAAGCGATGCGTTCCTGCGGGTAGGTCGGGTCAATGGAAAGAAAGGCGCCGCCCGCTTTTAGAATGGCCAGCATGGCAACAGGCACGTCTAAAGAGCGCGGCATACTTATGCCCACGATTTCATCATTTTGCAGACCGGTAGCGATTAAATAATGCGCCAATTGATTGGCCCGCTCATTAAGCTGGCCGTACGTTAAAATTTGCTGTCCGAATTGCAGCGCCGGAGTGTCCGGATGCTCTTCAGCCAAAGCTTCGAAAATTTGCTGAACAACCGCTTCCTTTTCAAAGGGCGTCTGCGTCTGGTTCCAATCGAAAAGCGCACGCTGTTTTTCTTCCGCTGAGATATAATCCAGATAAGCGATTTTCTCTTTGGGATTTTCCAGCACGGCGTTTAATAAATTGCGGTAATGTTGTAAAGTTCTCTGCGCGGTGGTCTGTTCGAACAAATCCGTGTTGTATTCCAGTGAAAGGGCCAGGCCGTCTTCCGTTTCGGCCACGTTAAGCGTTAAATCGTATTTGGATGATTTGTTCTCGGCCTGAAAGGGCAGGATGGTCAAATCCGGCAGTTCGATTTTATCCAAAGGCGCGTTCTGTAAAATAAAGGCTACCTGAAAGAGCGGCGAGTGGCTCATGTCGCGCTGCGGCTGCAGGGCTTCCACTAACTGTTCAAAAGGTAAATCCTGATGCGCGTAAACCTGCAGGGTCATCTGGCGGATTTGTTTGAGCAACGATTTGAAATCAGCGGCCTGCGAAAAGTCGGCCTTAAGAACCAGCGTGTTAACGAAAAAGCCGATTAATCCTTCGGTCTCCACTCGCGTGCGGTTGGCAATGGGCGAGCCGACTAAAATCTGTTCCTGCGAGTTGTAACGGTGCATCAGCGTTTGAAAGGCGGCCAATAACGTCATAAACAAAGTAACGTTTTCTTTTTGGCTGAAAGAAACCAACTGTTTTGTTAGTTCCGCGGGCAGCGTTTCGTTAATGGTGCTGCCGTTAAAGGTTTGCATGGCCGGCCGGGGATGATCAAGCGGCAGTTCCAGAGCGGGCGGATTTTCCCCGATCAATTCTTTCCAGAAGGCAAGCTGTTTTTCTAAAACTTCGCCTTGCAGATAATTGCGCTGCCAGACGGCGTAATCGGCATATTGCACGGGCAGTTCCGGCAGCGGCGAAGGCTCGTCGACCAGATAGGCGTTGTACAGCGCGGCAATCTCTTTAACCAAAATGCCCATGGACCAACCGTCGGTTACCGTGTGGTGCAGGGTAAATAGTGCGATATGTTCCTGTTCGCTCAGTTTAAGGAGCCGGATGCGCACTAAAGGCCCTTTGGCCAAATCAAAGGGTTTGGCCGCTTCTGCGGTGGCCAAAGCCAGGGCCTGCGTTTCCTGTTCTTCTTTGGGCAAAGCGCTTAAATCCTTAATCGGCAGGGGAACGTTGATCGTATCTTGAATGATTTGCACAGGCGCGCCGTCTTGTTCCTGAAAAACCGTACGCAGCGCTTCATGGCGTTCGACGATCGTTTTGATGCTGCGCTGCAGGACGTTTAAGTTGAGATTGCCTTGCAGGCGGATGGCCGAAGGAATGTTGTAATTAGCGCTGCCCGGCGCCAGTTGATCTAAAAACCACAAGCGCTGCTGGGCGAACGAAAGCGGCGGATGGCCTTCCCGCGGCGCCTTTTGCAGGGGCGGCAGCTTGAGCGCTTCTTCCGCCATTTGCAACTGTTCGATCTTTAACGCCAGATCGCTGATGTGCGGCGTTTCAAACAAATCCTGCAAGGGTAGTTCTACGCCAAAGGCTTCGCGGATGCGCGACGTAACCTGCGTGGCCATTAACGAATGTCCGCCCAAATCGAAGAAATTATCCGTTACGCCGATAGCGTCGCGTTTCAGAATTTCCTTCCAGATTACGGCCAGCAATTCTTCGGTTTGATTTCGGGGAGCGATGAATTCCGCAGAAAGCGTCTGATCGGATTCTTGCGGAATAGGCAGGGCTTTACGATTAACTTTACCGCTGGAGGTCAACGGAAATTTTTCCAGCGCGATAAAGACAGCCGGTACCATATAATCCGGCAATTTTTCTTTTAGATAATTTTGCATGGCGCTGATTTGCGGATCTTCTTCGGGAATAAAATAGGCGGCCAGATATTTATTTCCCGGAATATCTTCTCGGGCGATAACCACCGCGTCCCGCACATCAGGATAGGCTTTAAGGGCGGCTTCGATTTCGCCCAATTCGATGCGGAAACCGCGGATTTTAACCTGAAAGTCGATGCGCCCTAAAAACTCTAACTTGCCGTCGGACAGCCAGCGCGCTAAGTCGCCGCTTTTGTACATGCGCGCCCCCGCTTCGGCGCTGAAGGGATTGGGAATGAATTTTTCAGCGGTTAAATCGGGCCGTCCCAGATAACCGCGCGCCAGCCCTACGCCGGCGATGTGCAATTCACCCGGTACACCGACAGGCAGGGGATTAAGCTGCTCGTCCAAAATATACACCTGCACATTATCCATGGGCGCGCCGATGGAAATATTCTGAGCAAAAACCTTTTGATTTTCAATGGGATTTATTGTAGCAGAAACGGTGGCTTCCGTGGGGCCGTAGCCGTTTACAAACAGACGACCCGGCGCCCAGCGCTGCACGATTTCTTTGGAACAGGCTTCACCGGCCGAACCGACCACCTTTAAGTCTGGCAAGTTTTCATGGCTTAGGATGGCCAGAACCGAAGGTGGTAAAATAATGGTATGAATTTTTTGATCGCGAATGATGCGCGGCAGTTTTGTTTCCGATAGCATATCTTCACGACCGATTAAATGCAGACTGGCGCCGTTGAGCAGAGCGGAAAATATTTCCGCCACCGAAGCGTCAAAGCCCAGCGAGGCAAATTGTAGCATGCTGCCGCCCGGAAATACTTTAAATTCTTTACCTAAAGCCTGCGCCGTATTAATGGCCCCGTAGTGTTGCAGCAGGGTGCCTTTGGGTCTTCCGGTGGAACCCGACGTGTAAATCATGTAGGCTAAATTTTGCGGTGAAGTAAGATTTTTTAAATTTCCGGAGGATTCTTGTTCGATGGCAGGCTGTTCTTGCCGGATATTCAGAACGGGCGTATCAAAAGCCTGCACATTGGCCTGCAAATCATCCTGCGTGATGACCAGCGCCGCCCTGGAATCGGTCATAATGTAGCTTAGCCGCTCTGCGGGATAGGTGGGGTCTAAAGGCACGTAAGCGCCGCCGGCTTTCATTACGGCTAATAGAGCCACGATCATATCAAAAGAGCGTTCTAAATAAATGGCTACAGTCGTTTCCGGCTTGACGCCTTTTTTACGCAAATAGCGGGCCAGACGATTAGCCCGGGCGTTTAACTCGGCATAGCTCAGCGTCTCCTCGCCCAATTGCAGCGCTTTAGCCGCGGGTTGCTTTTTTACGTGTTCTTCAAAAAGCTGATGAACGCACAGGCTCCCCGGAAAATCTTTCTGCGTGCGGTTCCAATCCTCAATGGTTATTCGTTGTTCCTCGGCGGTGATTAAGGGTATGGAAGCCAGCGAACGCTGCGCATCTTCGGCAACGGCCGTAAGAAAATTTTGCAGATGCAACAGCATGCTGCGAATGACGGCGTCTTCAAATAACGGCGATTCGTAAGCGAATTCCAAAACCAGCGTTTGATGAGCGGCGGCTACCAGCGTAACAGGATAGTTGGTTTCTTCCTTGGAGCGGACGTCGCTGATTTTGAAGCTGAGCTTTTGCTCTTTCATCGAAGAATCGACCGGATAGTTTTCAAAGACGACGATGCTTTCGAACAGCGGCAGATCGCGCGGTACAGCCGACCAGCCCTGAATTTCCACTAAAGGCGTATATTCGAATTCGCGCATGGCCACGGCCTGCGCCTGGATGTCTTTTAGGTAGTCCGTAACCGTTGCGGCTGGATCGACCGAAACAAGCATGGGCAGGGTATTGATGAACAAGCCTACAATGTTCTCCACTCCCGGCAATTCCGGCGGACGTCCGGAAACGGTGGCGCCGAACAGCACGTCGTTTTCGCCGCTGTAGCGGCTTAACAGGTAAGCCCAGGCACTTTGCACGATGGTGTTCATAGTAAGCTGATTTTGCCGGGCTAAATTTTGCAGTTTGTCAAAAACCGTTTGGTCTATTTCGATTTGCTGCATTTTATATTGCCGTTCCTGGAGCTGAACGGCCAAAGGGTCGGTTAGGGTGCGCGTCAGCGGCGTGGGCTGCGAGAAATCGCCCAACAGCGCCTGCCAGTGCGCGCGCGCTTTTTCCATATCCTGTTTTTGCAGCCAGTTAATGTAGTCGCGGTAAGGGCGCGCCGCCGGCAATTGCGCCGGAAATCCGTGGGTAGTCATCTCGTACAGCGTAAACACTTCTTTTAAAATGAGCGGCATGGACCAGCCGTCGGTGAGCAAGTGGTGGAAGCTCCACAGAAAATAAAAATCCTGTTCGCTGCGTTTGATTAGGTGAAAACGCATCAGCGGCGCTTTGGATAGGTTGAAGCCCTTCTTTTTATCGTCGATTAAAAACTGTTCGAATTTTTCAGCCTGCGCCTGTTCCGAAAGGGCTGTCCAGTCTTCCTCGGCGATAGGCAGTTCCACCTCTTTGTGAACGACTTGCAGCATTTTATTCAGCTTTTTCCAGACGAAAGACGTGCGCAAAGCCGGATGACGGCGAACCACTTCGTGCCAGGCTTTGGAGAAGGCGTCGCGGTTGAAGACGCCGGTTAGCCGGCAACTGAATTGTTCGAAATAGGCGCCGGATTGCGGATTGTAAATCGTATGAAATAACATCCCCTGCTGCATGGGCGACAGGGGATAGATGGCTTCGATATTTTTATTTTTTGCATTGGCCATGGGGCGTTCTCTTTCCTTATCTACCTATTCCGCAAGTTTTTAACTCTTTTTCCATAGGGGCTCCTTTGGAGCATAATTGATTTGTTGTTTTATCTTGCTATGTGTCATTCCCACGAAATTTTACTATGTGTCATTCCC
>CAZIBE010000001.1:60099-156836 GCA_964536685.1 uncultured Calditrichaceae bacterium
CTATGTGTCATTCCCACGAAATTTTACTATGTGTCATTCCCGCGAAGGCGGGAATCCAGACCATGACATTGTTAACAATTATTGATAGCGCCATATCCGGCTTTTCTATATGCCCAGTCAAGCGGGGCATGACATTCAACCGGTATAGCTTTAATCCTCGTCTAATTCCGATAATAAATCATCCAGTTCGGCGTCTTCCAATCCGGCCTCGCTAAAATCGGCCGCAGTGTAAACATTTTCCTTTATGTTGCTGCAATATGCCGCAAAGTGTTTTAATTCGTCGATATAATTCTTTAAAAACTGACCTACCGTTTCTTCTTTAAAGAAATTTCCACTGAAAGCAATACGCATTTTTAGAACGCCGTCCACAACACTGACGCTGATATCCCACAAATTAGAGCGCAAGGCCCGCGGACTGTGCTCGATCATTCTAACATCGGTTATCGGGCGAAATGCTCCCGATGTTGAATGATTTGTTTCAAATTGACCAAGATAGTTGAAAATAATATCCGCATGCGGTATCCCAGCCAGTTTGTTTTTTATTTCCGGATTTTCAGCAAAATATTTCAGCAAGCCGAAGCCGATGCCGTTTTGCGGAATGCGGCGCATTTGCTGTTTAACGGACTGCAATGCCTGCAACGGATCAGCCAAACCGCTAATATCCAAATGTACCGGATACAAAGTTGTGAACCAGCCCACAGTTCGCGAGAGGTCTACGTGATCAAATAAATTTTCCCGGCCGTGGCCTTCCAATTCCAACCACAATTTGTGCCGGCCTGTCCAGCGGCCAAAGACGCGTAACAGGTTGGTTAAAAGAACATCCGTAAATTGGGCGTTAAAGCGCGGCGGAATTTCCTTTAATAATTGTTTTGTGAGTGTACGCTCCAGTTTTTCCTCCACGAACAGCACAGAGGCCTCATCGTTGGGACCGTGTTTAAAATCCACCGGCAAACCGCTGAAATCTTTGTCGGAAAGGTCGCGCCAAAAGGCCATTTCTTCCTGAGAAATCTGTTTTTTGCCGTATTCGGCCAGTTGTTGCGCCCAGTAGCGGAAAGAAGTGCTTTTAGGCGGTAATTGCGCTTTTTTACCTTCCGTAAGCTGATTATATAACAACTGGATATCCTCGGTTAATATGCGCCAGGAAACGCCGTCGATGGCCAAATGATGAATGATAATGAGTAAGCGATCGGCGGCCTGACCGCCCAGGCTAAAATAAGCCACGCGCATAATCGGTCCTTCATTCAGATCCAAAGCGGCCTGTAATTTTTCAGACTCCCGGGCGATAGCTTTGCGCTGTGCTTCGGGATGGCGATCGCTTAAATCAAAAAACGTAAAGGGCGTGACGGCTTCTTTCTCCTCGATATAAAGCTGTGTTCCCGAATCGCTTTTTTTAACGCGCAGACGTAAGGCGTCGTGGTGTTCAAGTAGTTTAGCCACAACCTGTTTTAGAATATCAGCCTTTAAAGGGTGGTCGGTCTCTAGCATCAGCGATTGATTCCAGTGATGGGGATTGCTGAAATCCAATTCAAAAAAGCGTCTTTGAATGGGGGTGAGCGTAGCCTCGCCGGTAACGATTCCCTGCTCAGCCTGAACGGCCTGTCCTTTTACAGCCACGGCAGCCAGGCCTTCCACAGTGGGGTTTTCAAAAATTTGTTTGGGCGTAATGCTCAGGCCGGCCTGTTTGGCGCGGGCAATCACCTGAATGATCAAAATGGAGTCGCCGCCCAATTCAAAGAAATTGTCGCGTATGCCCACCCGTTCCAAACCGAGCAATTGGCACAGAATATCGGCCAGAATTTTTTCATTTTCCGTGCTTGGAGCTACAAATTCCGTTTCGAGGTTCGGACGATATGCGTCGGGTTCGGGCAACGCTTTACGGTCGATTTTGCCGTTGGGCGTAAGCGGAATTTCCTTCAGCCAGACAAAGACGGAAGGAATCATGTAGTCCGGCAATTTGGGTTTGCAATGGGCGCGCAGTACGTTATCGGACGGCGTGTCTTCCGTGGAAGCCGTTAAATAGGCGACGATGCGCTGCACGCCGGGCGTATCTTCGCGCACAACGGTTACCACATTTTTCACAGTATCCAACTCGGCAAGAACCGCTTCGATCTCGCCTAATTCGATGCGGAAACCGCGCACCTTAACCTGATGATCCACACGGCCCAGGAATTCAATGTTGCCGTCGGGCAGAAAGCGTCCCAAATCGCCGCTGCGGTACAACCGTTCGCCTCCTTTTTCGGAGAAGGGATGTGGCAGAAAGCGTTCGGCGGTTAAACCGGGACGGTTCAGATAGCCGCGGCTCAGGCCGTCGCCGCTGATAAATATTTCACCGGGAATGCCCTGCGGCGCTAACTGCATGTCTGCATCTAAAATATACACTTGCGCATTCCGGATCGGCCGGCCGATGTTAGGCGGACCGTCGTAACCGTTGATATGAAAGATGGTGGAATCCACCGTACATTCGGTGGGCCCGTAAACGTTATAGAACTGAGTTTGGCCGGCCGATTGTAATTGCCGCCAGACGTCGCCGTCGATGGCCTCGCCGCCGGGCAGGCAGATTTGCGGCTGCCATTGACCGTCTTCGAACATACCTTCAGCCAAAAGCAGTTTTAGTTGTGAAGGCACGCAGTCCAGCACATCCAATTTGTTTTGGCGGATGAAGGACAACAAAAGATCGCCCGATAAACGCGCATCCTGCGGAATGGGGTAGAGCGTATGCCCTTTTAACAAAAGCACTAATTGCTGCACCGAAGCGTCGAACAAAATGGGCGCGTTTAAACTGGCGCGTAACGGCTGCTCGTCTAAACGGTTGTAGATTTCTTCATAAAGGCCGTCCAAAAGATGCAGCATGGACTGATGCTGAATCACTACGCCTTTAGGCTTGCCGGTGGAGCCGGACGTGTAAATAACGTACGCGCTGTTTTGCGGCACGGCGCTATTAGCGGGATTTTGTTCACTTTGGCGGCTGATGGCTTCCTGTTCCGCATCAATATAAATCACTTGTGCCTGGTCCTGGGGCAGTTCGGATTTTTTGGTGGAAATAATGGTTTGCAGGCCGGCGTCTTCCACAATAAAGGCCAGCCGCTCTTTGGGATAATTGGGGTCTAAGGGAACGTAAGCCGCGCCGGATTTTAACACGGCCAAAATGGATATAATCATTTCCAACGAGCGGTCCAGATGAATGCCCACAAAGGTTTCCGGTTCCGCGCCGCGTTGGCGTAAATAGTGCGCCAATTGATTGGCCTTGCGGTTGAGTTGCGCGTAGCTAAGCTGCGTCCCTTCCCAAACCACGGCAGTCCGCTCGGGCGCGGCGGCCGCCTGTTCCTGAAACAGAAGATGAAAACAGCCTGCCGCGCTTTTGCCGCTAACGCTGTGATTTAATTCATGCAGCAAACGCCGTTCTTCCTGTTTGCTTAACAGGGCAAGACGGGTGATTTTTTGCGCCGGCTGTTCGCTGATCGCTTTTAACAGATTCTGAAAATGTTCAATGAAGGCGCTAATGGTCGCCGCGTCAAACAGATCCGTATTGTATTCCCACATGGCGCGAATCGTCGAACGGTCTTCCACCACGGAAAGGGTCATATCGAATTTGGCGCTGCCGCTGTCCATTTCCAGCGGGCTGATGGAAATACCTTCCATTTCATAACTTTTTTGCGGCGCTTCCTGAAAAGCGAACATCACCTGAAAGATGGGCGTGTAGCTTAAATTCCGCTCCAGATTCAAGACGTCCACTATTTTTTCGAAGGGCACATCCTGATGCGCATAAGCCTGCTGAACTACTTCCTGCACGCGCGTCATGGCTTCTGTGAAGCCGGGAGCGCCGGAAAGGTCGCTGCGCAAAACAAGCGTATTTACAAAAAAACCAATCAGCGCTTCGGTTTCGCTGCGGTTGCGCCCGGCGACGGGAATGCCCACAACGATATCTTCCTGCCGGCTGTAACGGGAAAGGAAAATCTTAAACGCCGTCAGCAAAGTGGTGAACAATGTGCTTTTTTGATCAAGACTGAATTTTTTAAGCGCGGCGCTGATTTCTGCGGGGATTTCAAAATACTCGCGGCTGCCGTGGAAGGTCTGAACCCTGGGCCGCGGCCGGTCTGTGGGCAGTTGTATAAGCGGCGGCGCGCCGCTTAATGTTTCTTTCCAGTAATCTAACTGCTGATTTAATTTTTCACCGTCCAGAAAGCTTCGCTGCCACTGGGCAAAATCAAAATATTGAACAGGCAATTCCGGCAGCGGATTGGGTTGCTTATGCAAAAAAGCCTGGTACAAAACGGCCAGCTCTTTGATGAAAATCGAAAGGGAAACGCCGTCGGAAATGATATGGTGCATATTCAGCACAAACACATGGTCGTCAGGAGCAATCTGCAATAACCGGCAGCGCAGCAAGGGAGCTTGGTCAAGATTGAAGGGTGTGGCCGCTTCTTTACCGACCAGATTTTCGGCTTTTTGCAGGGCCGTTTGTTCGTCGGCGTCCGACAGAACGCTGAACACAATGGGCAGAGCAACGTTGTCCGCTATCTGCACTTGCGGCCGGCCTTCGATGGTTGTAAAGGAAGCGCGTAAAATTTCGTGCCGCTGAATGATCGTATTAATGCTTTTTTCCAGGATGGTTTTATCTAAGGCGCCTTTGATGCGTACGGCCACGGGCATATTGTAAAAAGGGCTGTCCGGCTCCAGTTGATCAAGAAACCAAAGACGCTGCTGCGAAAAAGAAAGCGGTTTGGGGGCGTCCGCGGGCAGACGCGAGATGTGCCGTATGGAGCGATCGAGCAGACGGCGGATTTCTGTGCGATTTTCGTAGCCGAATGCTTCGACTAACTCCCAGGCGCTGTCGGACAGATAGTCCTCTTTAAGGCTTTTTTTCCAGTGGTAAGCGCGGTCGGCCGTAATGCCTTTGTGCTCGTGGAAGCGCACGTCGCCTAACATCTTGGACAAATCATTCAAACCGTCGGTCATGCGCTTTTCTTTATTCTTTTGCGGTTCCAGCATATCCGGATGAATGTCGATATGTAAAAAGTCGCAGACGCCCTGAACCGTTTTTTGCGGTTCCTGTACAAGGTCCTCGTAAAACAGGCGATACCGGCGCTCGGCGGGAATATTCTCTAAAAATTTTAAAATATTCTGGTGGCTGATCAACCAGACCAACTCGGCTAATTGCCGCGAGCTGAAGTTATGTTCGGCGGTAAAAAACGGCGGATAGAATACATGCAATTTGGCTTTTTGAAAAGAGGGAATCACGCCGTAAGGATGGCGGATTAAATGGACGTAGAGCGCGTTGTCAAAATAGGCCTCGGCGCGCTGCAGGATATCGGGACTGAGGGCATAGTTGGGCGTTTTGTCCACAAACACGCGATCGCCGATCCATTCCTGCATGACGCGGTAAAAATCTTTAACGCTCATATTTTGCGCTTCGTACTCTTCCATAATTTGCCATGCTTCATCTACGGAGCAATCTTTTATGGCCATGATGGCGCGCACCGTGCCGTCCAGCCAAAAATCGTCGCGGCCGGTAAGATGCTTTTTGCGTTGCTGCAGGGTGTCGTAATTGAGTAATTGCAATTCGGGCGGCGAAAACAGCTTGGGACTGCCGCCTAAGATAGCGCGCGTTAAGGTGGAACCGGAACGGGGCGAAGAAATGACAAAGACGGCCTGAGTATTTTTCTGCTGCGCCGCTTCATCTTTGGCCGGGCCGGGAGACCAGATGATTCTACGGAAGTGTTCGATATCATCTGTACGGATGCGCGTCTGCTCAAATTGCTGTTGAACTTTTTCGCCGGTGATTTTAAAAACGGACTGCGGATAATCCCGTTTTAACAGCTCGCACAATTCGGCAATGGTCGGCGCGTCGTACAATGCCACGATGTAAACATATTCGCCCAGAGCATCCTGCAAACGATTAACAAAGGTCGCCCCCTGGATGGAACTGCCGCCCAGAGCAAAAAAGTTATCGTGAATCCCGATGCGCTCCATTCCCAAAATATCTTTCCACATTTGGTAGATGAATTTTTGCAGTTTGGTTTGCGGCGGCTGATATTCGGCGGCGCCCGGGCCGGAAGCAACTGCGGAGGCGCTCAACGCTTTACGATTCACCTTGCCCGTAGTGGTTAGCGGAAAGCTGTCCGGAAAAATATAAACGGCCGGCAGCATATATTCCGGCAGAAGACCGGCAAGATACGCGCGCAACTCCTCTTCCGACGGTTCAGACTGGCTTTCGGCCAGCACATAGGCGCACAGGAATTTAACGCCATGCTCGTTTTCGGCGGCAACCACCGCGGCCCGGCTAATTTTATTGTGTTTGTTGAGCAGAGCTTCGATTTCGCCGATTTCGATGCGGAATCCGCGCAGTTTCAATTGATGATCCGCGCGTCCGTCAAATACGATGTTGCCGTCTTCCAAATAATGGGCTAAATCGCCGGTTCGGTAAAAGCGCGCATTTTCTTTATCGGAAAAGGGATCGGGAATAAATTTCTCGGCCGTCAGTTCCGGTCGGTTCAGATAACCGCGGGCCACGCCTTGCCCGCCGATGTAGATTTCGCCTTTCACACCGGGCGGAACAGGCTGGCGGTTGGCGTCTAAAATATACATGCGCATGTTTTGCATGGGCCGGCCGATGGGAATTTTGCCAGCGGGGAAATCCAGCTTGTCCTCGGGATTTATTTGGTAGTAGCAGCTGGTAATGGTCGCTTCGGTCGGGCCGTAAGCATTAATAAAGCTGAGCGGTCGTTTAGCGTGAGCCCGCATCTGGGCGACTTTTTTAAGCGCGGGAGCTTCGCCGCCCACTACCATAATACGCAGCGATTCCGGAATAGTAAGCGCGCGCTCTTCTAAAAAATCAACCCAGTTTTGCCACAGAACAACAGGCAGATGCAAAATGGAAATTTGCTGATTTTTAACAATTTGCGAAATATCATACGGCGTGATCAGGCTTCCCTTGGGCGGCAAAACCAGCGGAATGCCGCTGAGCAGCGCCGGGTAAATCTCTTCGCCGGCCGCATCAAAACTCAATGAGAAAAATTGCAGCATGCGGTCAGAAGCGTTTGGCTGGTAAGCGTCCATGGTGGCTAAAGCATGGTTTAACAGGGACTCGTGACGCACGAGCACCGCTTTGGGCGTTCCGGTTGAGCCCGACGTGTAAATTAAATAGGCCAGCGAATAGGGAGCCATCGGCGCCGTTGGATTGTTTTCTTCCTGATTGTTAAACTCCGCCTCTTTATCATCAGCTAAAACTATTTCAGCTTTTGCCTTAGAAAATATAGTGTCAAAACGTTTTTGTGTAAGAATAAATCTGGCCTGCGAATCGTCCAGAATCAGGGCGATACGTTCTTCCGGATAATCCGGGTCTACGGGAATGTAAGCCCCGCCCGCTTTAAGAACGGCTAACAGCGCGATGACCATTTCCGGGGAACGCTCCATGCTCAAAATGACCAGGTCTTCAGGCTGCAAGCCTTTATTAAGCAGATAATGGGCCAGTTGATTGGCGCGCCGGTTTAATTGGGCATAAGTAAGAATCTCTGCCGCTTCGTTTGTATTGAGCTGCGGCTGGTAAATAATGGCTGGCTTATCCGCGTTCTTTTGCGCCTGTTGTTCGAAAAGATGGTGCACGCACTGTTTAGCATATTCTGTTAAAGGCCGCGAGGTGTTATTCCATTCATAAAGAATGCGCTGTTCCTCTTTGGGAGTAAGCAAACGCAGGCCGCTGATGGGCTGCGCCGGATTTTCGACAATATTTTCCACTAATGTTGTAAAATAACCGATTAATTTCTGAATGGTTTCCCGTTTAAACAGATCCGTATTAAACCCGAAAATGCCGTTTAACCCATCGCTGGTTTGTTCCATAGAAAGAACGAGATCGAATTTAACGGTTCCGCTCTCTTGCTCGATGATGTCGATTTGCAAATCCGGAAATTCCAGCGCGGGTCTCGGCGTATTCCTGAAATCGAACAGAACCTGGAACAAAGGGTTGTGGCTGAGCTCGCGCTGCGGATTCAGTTCCTTTACGATCATCTCGAAAGGCACGTCGTTATTGGAAAAAGCGTCCAGACTGAATGATTTTATATTCTTTAAGAATTCCTCAAAGCTCTGGCTGACTTCCAGGCGGGGACGCATGACTACAGTGTTAATAAATAAACCGATCAGGTTTTCGCTGCCTTTATAGTGCCGGTTGGCCAGCGGGGCGCCGATGCCGAAATCGCTTTGCCCGCTGTAGCGATACAAAAAAACATGATAAACGGCCAGGAGCGTCATAAAAAGAGTTACGCTGTTTTTCTTGCTTAATTCTATGATCTTTTGAGAAAGCGCCGATGACAACTTAAAAGGAATATGGGCGCCGTGATGGGTTTGCACCGGCGGCCGGGGAAAATCCGTGGGGAGTTCCAGAGCGGACGGCAAATCTTGAAGCGTATCGCGCCAGAAGGCTAACTGCTTTTGTACGCGATCGCTCTTTAGAAAATTTTCCTGCCAGGCGGCAAAATCAAAATATTGAATGGGCAGTTCCGCAATCGCAAGCGGCGTTCTCTTAACCAGCGCCGTATAGCGCATGATGATTTCCTGCACAAAAATACCCACTGACCAGGCGTCGGCGATGATATGATGTAAGGTTAACAGCAAAATATGGCGCCGTTCGTTCAGGCGTAACAGTTTGGCGCGCAAAAGCGGAGCTTGCTCGAGATTAAACGGCAGAAGCGCTTCTTCGGAAATCATTTCTTGAGCTTTGTCCTGCTGTTCTTTAGCCGTTAAAGAGGTCAGGTCTATAAGATGAATTGTCAGTTTTATATCCGCTTGCGGAATTTGCAGCGGCTGGCCGTTATGTGTTTCAAAATGAACTTGCAGAATCTCATGCCGGGCGATGATTTGGTTCAAGCTTTCCTCAAGCGCGGTAATATTCAAACGGCCGTCAAATTTCAGGGCCGAGGGGATATTATTTACCGAGCTGCCCTGGTTTAACTGCTCTAAAAACCAAAAGCCTTTTTGTCCGTAAGAAAGCGGACGGTAATCCGGATTGCTCCGTTGCGGAATATCTTTCACCTGACTGGCGGCAGGTTTGGCTTTTTTTAATTTACTGAGTAGTAATTCGCGTTGTTCCGGCGAAAGGCTCGCCAGACGCTCGTTTAAATTGGCCATACTTGTTCCTATGAGCAAATTTGTTGAAATTATGTTATCGGACTACTCTCGTTGTAGAAATTTGTACTCACTCGTTGCAGAATTTAGCGCAGCGATCCCCGGAACGTGCAAACCGGGATTGAAGGCATTCAATCCCTATACGATTCGCCCAATAACCTCTGTTATTCATTTTTTTATATATAAAATTCCAAAATTATTTGCTTTAATTGTTTATTCCAATTCATCCAACAAATCGCTGATTTCATCTTCTCCAAGTTCCACATCCGTAAAGTCGGACGGTGTGTAATTTTTGCTTTTTACAGAAATACAGTGGGCAATTATATTCTTCAGTTCTTCCATGTAAATCATTAAGATTTTCCGAATCGTTGTCTCTTTATGCAAGGCGCTGCTATAAGCGATTTGCAGCAGCAATTGTCCGTTTTTAATGCTGGCGCTAATATCCAGTATAAACTCTCTTTTGTTTTTGGGGCTGCGCTCAGAGCCTGTTAAATCGTTGATTGCTTCAAAGGCGCCGGCTTCGTTGAGCTGCCGCTCAAACTGTCCGAGATAGTTGAACACAACCTGAGGTTTATATCGGCTTAGCGCTTTTTCAATTTCCGGATTGCCGGACAGATAACGGAGCAAACCGTAGCCCAGACCCTTTTGCGGAATCCGGCGAAGATGTTCTTTAACCCGCTTTATGGCCCCGGCGGGAGTATAAATGCCTGAAAGATTCAGATACACCGGGAAGAGGGAAGTGAACCACCCCACAGTTCTGGAAACATCCGCGCCTTCGATAATATCTTCGCGGCCATGTCCTTCCAGAGCAACCAGCAAGGCCTCTTTGCCGCTCCAGCGTTTAAAGGCCGCGGCCAGCGCCGTTAGCAAAAGCTCGTTTATTTGCGTATTGTAAGCATGCGGCGCCTGGTGCAATAATTGGCGGGTTTCCTCTTCGGATAACATATCGCTAACCGTTCCCAGCGTTTTTTCGGTATTCTCCCCGCCGCTAAAATCTACAGGAAACGGTGTGCTTTGAGCGGTGATTTGTTGCTTCCAATACTCATAGTCCGCCAGCGCCCGTTTACTGCCGGCAAATTTCGCTAAGCTTTCGGCCCAATATTTAAACGAAGTGGATTTTGGCGGCAGGCTTATTTGCTGCCCGGAAACAGCCTGCGCGTAAGCTAATTGGATATCCTCGGTTAATATGCGCCAGGAAACGCCGTCGATGGCCAAATGATGAATGATAATGAGTAAGCGATCGGCGGCCTGACCGCCCAGGCTAAAATAAGCCACGCGCATAATCGGTCCTTCATTCAGATCCAAAGCGGCCTGTAATTTTTCAGACTCCCGGGCGATAGCTTTGCGCTGTGCTTCGGGATGGCGATCGCTTAAATCAAAAAACGTAAAGGGCGTGACGGCTTCTTTCTCCTCGATATAAAGCTGTGTTCCCGAATCGCTTTTTTTAACGCGCAGACGTAAGGCGTCGTGGTGTTCAAGTAGTTTAGCCACAACCTGTTTTAGAATATCAGCCTTTAAAGGGTGGTCGGTCTCTAGCATCAGCGATTGATTCCAGTGCTGTTCATTTGCATAGCGCTGTTCAAAGAAATGCCTTTGGATGGGTGTGGCCGGAAAGCTTCCGCTAACCGTTCCCTGCTCGGCATGAATAGCGGTACGTTCTTCGACAACGGCAGCCAGCCCCTCAATGGTGGGATTTTCAAACAACTGGCGCGGGGTTATCTGCAAGCCTTCTCTTTTGGCGCGGGCAATAACCTGAATGCTTAAGATCGAATCGCCGCCCATTTCGAAAAAGTTGTTATGAATGCCCACCTGCGGTACATGCAGTATCTCCTGCCAGATACGCGCCAGAATTTCTTCTTTTTTGTTGGTCGGCGCTACGTAGGTTGCTTGCGTCTTTTCCAGATCAATGGCCGGAAGCGGCAGAGCCTTGCGATCAATTTTGCCGTTGGGCGTGAGCGGAAACTCGGTCAGCGGAACAAAGAACACCGGAATCATATACTCCGGCATGGATTTTTCCAAAAAACTGCGCAGCGCGCCGCTTTCCGGCGGCTGTTCGTCCTTTGTTAAAAAATAGGCGGTCAATTGCTGATGTCCCGGCGTATCCTCGCGCACCATAACCAGCGCGTCTTCAACGGCTGCATGCCGGCGCAGGGCGCTTTCTATCTCGCCCAGCTCGATGCGGAAGCCGCGCAGTTTAACCTGATAGTCCAGGCGACCCTTAAAAGTCAAACTGCCGTCGGCGTTAAAACAGGCCAAATCGCCGGTTTTGTACATGCGCGCGCCACTGATCCCGCTAAAGGGATCGGGGATGAACTTTTCGGCGGTAAGTTCAGGGCGATTTAAATATCCGCGTCCCAGTCCGTGGCCGGCAATATGCAACTCTCCGGTTACGCCGACGGGCAGCGGTTGCAGGTTGTCGTCCAATACGTAAAAACGCGTATTAGCCGCCGGCCGGCCGATAGTGGGCTGATCAGGGAAATCCGCTACCGGGCACATAGTGGAATCCACGGTGCACTCCGTGGGGCCGTACATATTAAAAAAGTTGATTGTCTTGTCGGACTGCAATTCCTGCCACATTTCATGATCAATGGCTTCTCCGCCGGGAAGGATGTCTGCCGGCGCCCGGCCGCCGTCAAACAGTCCGGCCTGAATGAGCAGCTTCAATTGCGAAGGCACGCAGTCTAACAGCTCAATTTTGTATTTACGGATGAAGTCCAGTAAGGCCTGGCCCTCGTAACGCACATCCTGCGGGATGATCACTAAATGGTGGCCGTGCATCATCATTACGATTTGCTGGACGGAGGCGTCGAAGGCCAGCGGCGCGTTCAGGCTGATGCGGCGTTTGACGTCGCCGTATTTTTGGTAGATGGTTTTATGAAGGTTGGCGGCCAGATTCAGCGGCGAACGATGTTGAATCATCACGCCTTTGGGTTTTCCTGTTGAACCCGACGTGTAAATAATGTACGCCAGATTCTCCGGAAGCAGAGCAATGTCCGGATTTTCTGCGGGCATTTGCGCCAGATCGTCTGTTATTTTGTCCAGAGCGATTAACGGCGTGTTTATTCCTTTGTCTTCGGAAAAGGCATACTGTGAACGGGCAAGCAAAAAGGCCGCACCGGAATCTTCCAGCATATAGGCAACGCGCTCCGGCGGATACGAAGGATCTAGGGGCAGATAAGCGCCGCCGGCTTTTAAAATCGCTAAAATGGAAATAAGAGTTCCCACGTTGCGCTCACCGTAAACGGCGACCACGGTTTCCTTATTGACGCCCTTTTGCAGGAGATAATGCGCCAGACGATTAGATTCCTTGTTAAGTTCGCTAAAAGTCAGCTCCTGCAGCTCATCGCTTACTGCCATAGCCTGCGGGGTGCGCGTCGCCTGCCGCTCAAACACCACCGGCAAGGTTAAATTTTTAGGATATGCCACCGCCGGCAGATCGTTGAAATCCCGTAAAATATGATTGATTTCGTCGGCATCCATCAGCTTATACTGGCTAATCTTGCGCTGCGGGTCGTTTACGATCGCTTTGAGTAAATGCGTAAAATGGGCGATTAGGCGATCGATGGTTTCTTCGCGGAACAGGCTGCTGCGGTACTCAAAAATACCAACCATTCGATTCTTGTGCTCTACCATTTCCAGCATTAAATCGAATTTCGCCGTACCGCTTTCCAGCGGAAAAGGACTCAGCGTCACATCTTTTAGACGTATTTCATGAACTTCCGATTCGTGCAGGGAAAACATGACCTGAAACAGCGGCGAGTAGCTGGCGTCCCGTTCCGGCTGCAGCACATCCACCAAATATTCAAAGGGCACATCCTGATGTTCGAAGGCCTGCATGGTGCTTAACCTGACCTGCTCCATGGTTTGCGCAAATGTATTGTTTGCATTTAAGGAAGCCCGCAGCACCAGCGTGTTGACAAAAAAACCGATTAAAGGTTCGATTTCTTTACGCGTGCGGTTAGCCACCGGCGTTCCGACGCCAAAATCATCCTGCCCGGAACAGCGGTAGAGCATAATTTCAAAAACTGTTAAGAGTAAGGTGTACAAGGTACTTTTTTGTTGTCTGGAAAGGGCGCGCAACTGCTCCAGAAAATCCGTTGGAAGATGAAAAATTTTTCTCCTGCCGGCCGGCTTAACGGGCGAAGTTCGGGGAAAATCCAGCGGAAAATCAAGCACGGAGGGCATACCGTTTAACTGCTTCTTCCAGAAATCAATCTGCTCCTTCAAACCATCCTGATTTAGCCAGGTTCGTTGCCAGGCGGCAAAATCCGCATATTGAACTGGCAGCGGCGGCAGGGGAGATTCCTCTTCGTTAACATAGCTGTTGTACAGAACGGAAAGCTCGCGAATAAATACATTCACCGACCAGCCGTCGGAGATAATATGGTGCGTTACCAGCATTAACAAATAGTCGTCGTCAGCGCCGATGACCAGACGGGCGCGCAACAGCGGCGCTTTGGTCAGATCAAACGGTTTGCCGGCTTCGCGGTTGGCAATTTCATGGTAGCTGATTTCGATTTGTTCGGCCTTTAGCCAGCGAATATCTTCTGTTTCAATTTTAACTGTCAACGAGGGCAGAATAACCTGCGAAGCTTTCCCGTTTGCCGAAGAAAGAAAAATGGTGCGCAGAGATTCGTGCCGTTTAATAATTTCATTAAGCGCTTTTTCCACAAGTTGCGGCCGTAAATTTCCCTTAATCCGTAAGGCGCCGGGAATGTTGTACTGCGGACTTCCCGGATCCATTTGCTCTAAAAACCACAAACGCTGCTGGGCAAAGGAAAGGGGCAGCTCGCCTTTCCTTTCGGCAGGTTTGATTGTATCCAGCGATTTTGATTTTTGTTGAGTTGAACTTTTTATAATCTCTTTTTCCACGGGATAGCCAAATTCTTCGGCTAAATCCCAGGCGGCGTCGCTTAAAAAATCATGCTTATGGTATTTGCGCCATTTTTCGGCTACATTGGAATCGATGTCTTTGTGCAGGTAAAATTTGAAATCGCCGACCATTTGCGAAGAAGCCTTAAGGCCGTCGGTCATTTTTTTACCCTGGTAGGGTTCCAGCATTTCCCATTGAAAATCGATGCCTAAATGAGCGCACAGTTTTTTGATTTCGTTTTCCGGTCTGAGCAGAACATCTTCGAAGCTTAAGCGGATTTGCCGCTCTGCAGGAATGCCTTTCAGAAAGGTTAAAATGTTCTGATGGCTGATGATCCATATCAGTTCGGCCAGTTCCTGGCGCGAATAAGGATGTTTGTATTTAAAAAAATTCTTATCCAGCTTGGCTTCGATAAAAGAATAGATCATGGCGTAGGGATGACGCACCAAATGGATATAATAGGGCTGGTCAAAATCTTCTTCGGCCCGTTGCAAAATAGCCGCATCCAACGGATACGAGGGCGTTTTGTCGACCAATAATCGTCCGTTAAGACAGCGCTGCATCTCATAATAAAAATCCTTAACGCTCATATTCTGCAGTTCAAACGAACGCATTAATGTCTCGGCTTCCGCGCTTTCCAGATGGCGCAGTTCCATTAGTGCGCGCACCGTAGCCTCCAGCCATAGTTCCAATCCGGAAGAAGAAAAAAACTCGTAACGCTCGCCTAAAGTGTTAAAGGACAAGAGGTCTAATTCGGGCGGCGAGAAAAGCTGTTCGTTTCCGGCCAGCATAACGCGCAGCAGCGTAGAACCGGAACGCGGCGGCGAAAGCAGAAACACGGCCCGCGGATTTTTAGCGCTGCGCTGCGGTTTTTCCTTACGCGCAGGCAGAGGTACAATCAAACTGCGTAAATGACGGATCTTTTCTTCATTTACAGGTCTGGCCTCATCGATATGCGTTACGCCGAAGGAATAATGCTTTTTATGATTAATGGATTCCCCAAATTTTTTAGCGAGCGCTTCGGAGAAATATTCCTGAGCATACATGGCCTGTTCGGCAATACGCGGCGACTGGAAGACCATTCCCACATGCAGTTCTTGCCTGAGCTCTTCCTGCAGGCGGTTGATTAAAACAGCCGCTTTTAGAGAATTTCCGCCTAAATCGAAGAAATTATCGTAAACACTGATTTTATCTATGCCCAGCACATCTTTCCATATTTTTGTCAGGAATGCTTCCAGTTCATTGCGCGGAGGGATAAATTTGACGTTCCGTTGCAATTGATCGCCGCTGGGTTTGGGTAAGGCCTTTCGGTTTACTTTACCGTTAATATTTAACGGAAATTCAGTGAGAAACATAAAATACGAAGGAACCATGTAGGCCGGGATTTTTTCTTCCAAAAAATGTTTCAATTCCTGGATGTTAGGCCGCTGCCCGTTGTTTAAGACTAAATAGGCCGCTAACGCCTTATCGCCGGGGCTGGTTTCAAATGCCGAAACCAAGGCGTCTTTAATGGCCGGATGACTTTTTAGCGGAGCTTCGATTTCTGCCAATTCGATGCGGAAGCCGCGGATTTTAACCTGTGTATCGATGCGGCCTAAAAATTCGATGTTGCCGTCCGGCCGCAGACGTACCATGTCTCCGGTCCGATACATGCGCTCGCCTGATTTTATTCCAAAAGGATTAGGTAAAAATTTTGCCGCGGTCAAATCGGGCCGGTTAATGTAATCGCGGGCCAACCCGGCGCCGCCGATATAGAGCTCGCCCGGGATTCCCGGCGGAACGGGCTGAAGTTTTGTATCCAGAATATAGACTTGCGTATTGTTGACAGGCCGTCCGATGGGCACGGAGGTGGCGATGCCGGAAGCGTCCTTCATGGGATAGCAGCAGGTAAAGGTTGTGTTTTCCGTAGGGCCATAGCCGTTAATCAGCAGCGCGTCGGGTTTTTTATTTTCGAGAAATTTAAGCACATGCGGTACGGATAATATATCGCCTCCGGCCAGCACTTGCTTTACCTCCCTAAGAGCCTGCGCCTGTTCGTCGACCATCAGATGAAATAAACCGGCTGTAAGCCATAAAAAAGAGATTTTTTGTTGCACTAATATGTCGGCAATATCTTTAAAAGACGGCGCGCCGGGCGGCATAATGGTCAGTAAAGCGCCGTTTAACAGGGCGCCCCAGATTTCCAATGTTGAGGCGTCAAAGGAGACCGGCGCCAATTGTAAGAATCTTTCATCAGGGCCAAAATGCGCAAAATTGGCATTTTTTACCAGCCGGACAACGCCGCGATGACGAACGCTCACGCCTTTGGGCTTTCCGGTAGACCCGGAGGTGTACATGACGTAAATCAAATCATCGGCCGCCGGCATTGTCCCCGGCGGGAGCGGCTTTTCTTTTAATATGGTAGGCCACTCCTTATCTAATAGAATTAAATTTGTTACGTTGTCCGGCAACTTGTCCGCCATGGCCGAAGTAGAGAGCAGTGCTTCGGCTTGAGTATCCTGTAGGATAAATGCCAGCCGTTCCCTAGGAAAGTTGGGGTCGAGCGGCAAATAAGCCGCGCCGGCTTTGATAATCGCCATAATAGAAATAATTACTTCCGGTGAACGCTCCATAAAAAGCGCGATAAGCGGGCGTTTGTTCAATTTATGCTTTATCAGATAGTGCGTCAGTTGATTGGCCTGCTCATCAAGTTGCCGATAGCTAAGCGTTTTCCCTTCAAAATAAAGCGCTGCTTTTTCTGGGGAACGGCTTACCTGCTCTTCAAAAAGTTCCGGAACCGAGGCGTTCTCCGGATATGGCGCTCTGGCTTGTTGCCATTCCCGGATCAGCTTATCTTTTCTTTGCCGGTTGCAAAGGGAAAGCGCGGCCAGGGGCGCTGCGGGGTTTTCGCTTATATGCTCCAAAAGTGTTTTCAGATATTCTTCATATTGTTCGATGGTTTCCTGCTTAAACAACTCGGTGTTGTATTCAAGCGCCACGCGGATGGTGTCCGGATAATCGGTCATTAAGAAAAGCAGATCAAATTTTGAAATATTGATTTCCACATCCATCAGCGACAGTTCGATGTCGCCCACCTGCTGGCGCACAAAGGGCACTTGTTGTAAATCGAACATTACCTGAAACAGCGGTGAGCGGCTTAAATCCGGTTTGCTCACTAATTCGTCTACGATTCGGTCAAAGGGAACGTCCTGATTATCAGAAGCGGCAATAATATCGTTTTGAACTTTTTTAGCCAGCATTTCAAAAGAGGCGTTTGCTTCGGGATTTGCCCGCAAGACGATGGTATTTACAAAAAAGCCGATAATATCTTCCACTTCTCGGCGGTTGCGGTTGGCAATAGGCGCGCCGATGCCAAAATCTTCCTGACCACTGATTTTATATAAAAAGACCTGAACGGCAGTCATTAACAAGGCAAAGGGCGTCACTCCTATCTGCTGGCTGAGCTTTCGCAGGCGGGCGGTGAGTTCTTTATTGATTTCAAAAAGATGCTGACTGCCTTTGTGCATCTGAATGAGCGGACGAGGGAAGTCGGTAAACAATTCCAGAGCGGTGGGCATATCTTTTAAATAATCGCGCCAAAACCCCATCTGTTTTTCAACAATTTCCTGGGTGGCGCGTTCTATTTGCCATTGGGAATAATCGGTAAATTGCAATTCGGGTTCGGCAAGCTGCGGCTCTTTTTGCTCGGCCAAAAAACGGTAAATCAGGATAAACTCGCGAATAATGATGCCCAGCGACCAGCCGTCGGCGATAATATGGTGCAGATTCATTAACAGGATATGATCGTCGGACGCTAATTTAATGGCCGTCGCTTCAAGCAGAGGCGCTGTGGTTAAATTAAACGTTTTAGTGGCTGCGTTTTTTAAAATAGCTTTTACCTGGCGGTCGATTTCTTCTTTAGGTGTTTCTCGCAGATCACGGAGGTTTAATTTTAGACGCAATTCCGGAGCGATTTTTTGCCGTGGTTCGCCGTGTTGATCGACGATAATATAGGCCCGTAATATTTCGTGCCGTGCAATAACGCGGTTGATGCTCTCTTCCAAAATAGTTAGCTGTAAGGGACCTCTCAGACGCAGCGCGGAGGGGATGTTGTAAAAGGCGCTGTCCGGCTCCATCTGTTGTAAAAACCAAAGCCGGCGCTGGGCCGAAGACAAGGGATAGTTTTCCTTAGGCGCTCTTTTTTTGATGCGATCCTTTTTTATGCCCGCAGATTGCTTTTGGGCTAATTTTTTTCTGAGCAGTTCCAACTGCTCTGGCGTAAGTTTCGAAATTCTGTTCTGATTAGACATAGCTTCCTAAACGTTTATTCTTCTTCGTCCTTGAGTAAATTTTGAATATCTTCTTCGCTGAGGCCTTCCAGTTCATCCAAAAGTTCATTGAGTTCGCCTTCGTCCACATGGGCGGCCTGCGCTTCGGTGATGGCCTGAGAGATGCCTTCCACCGTGGGATGCTCAAACAGGGTGCGCAGTGAAATTTCCACGTCAAATTCTTCACGGATGCGCGATACCACCTGTGTGGCCATCATGGAGTGACCGCCCAAATCGAAAAAGCTGTCGCGGATACCCACGCGATCGATATGTAAGATTTCCTTAACGATATCCACTAAAAACTCTTCGCTCTGTGTGCGCGGAGCGACGTATTCAGTGCTTACTTGTGCTGTACTTAAATCCGGTGCGGGCAGGGCGTGACGGTTAATTTTTCCGCTGGGGTCCATAGGCATCTCATCCAAGGGGACGAAAACAGCCGGAATCATGTAATCAGGTAAATGCTCCTCCAAAAAAGAGCGGATGCTCTGCGCGTCAGGCGCTTCCTTGTTTGGCGATGTAATATAAGCGACCAGCACTTTGTCCCTATGCTCTGTATCGAAGGCTTTAACCACGGCATCTTTAATTGGCGGCATACGCAATAAAATATTTTCGATTTCACCAAGCTCGATGCGAAAGCCGCGGATTTTAACCTGAAAGTCGATGCGACCCATAAAATTCAGATTACCGTCGGAAAGAAAGCGCACGCGGTCGCCGGTTTTGTACAGGCGTTCGCTGCTGCCTTCGAACAACGGATTGCCGATAAAACGTTCTTGCGTTAATTCCGGACGATTCAGGTAGCCTTTGGCTAATAAGTTGCCGCCAATGTGCAGTTCGCCGGGAATCAGCGGAGGCGCGGGATTTCCGTATTTGTCCAAAATGTACACACTGCGGTTAGCCCGCGGCCGTCCGATGGGGACGCGCCAGCGCTTGAAATTAGCCGGAATGTCGTAGGTAGTAGCCGTAATGGTGGCCTCCGTGGGGCCGTAAGCGTTAATCAACCGTACGTTTTTTAACGGCGTTTGGAACCATTTTTCAAGAGTTTCCGTGTGCAGCACGTCGCCGCCGACAATGACCAATCGCAAACGGTTTTCGGGAATAAGTTGCGGATTTTCTACCCAGGCTTCAACTATCTGCGCCCAGTAGGCCGTGGGCGGATTAATGACCGTTAAATCGTATTCGCGGATTTTTTGCGAGAGCTGGTGGCTGTCCCAAATTTCATTATCGCGCATGCAAACCGTAGCGCCGCTAATCAACGGCGGTACAATCTGCTCGATGGAGGCGTCGAAATTCAGCGCGGCAAATTGCAGCACGTTATCGTCGGGCGTAAGCTGATAGTAATCGGCCATATCCAAACTGTGGTTGGCAAGGGCAAAGTGTGTAATCTCCACGCCTTTGGGCTGGCCGGTGGATCCCGAAGTGTAAATAATGTAGGCCGTATCCTGCGCCGCAAGGGTTACTTGCGGATTGTCGGCCGCTTCCTGAGCAATGTTTTCCTGCTCTTCGTCGATGATAATGGTTTGCCGTCCGTCTGCGGGCAGAATGTCTTTTAGATGGCTCAGTGTAAGCATAAAGGCCGCCTGCGAATCGTTTAGCATATATTCCAAACGTTCTTTGGGGTACGAAGGATCTAACGGCAAATAGACGCCGCCGGCCTTGAGCGCGGCCAAAAAGGCCACGATAACCTGTGGCGAACGGTCGGCAAAAACGCCGGCGATTTGTCCGCGCTTTAATCCTTTTTTAAGAAGATAGCGCGCCAGCCGGGCGGATTGTTCATCTAACTCCCGATAGGTCAATTGAGCGTCCAAAACGCGCAGCGCCAAAGCCTGCGGAGTTGTTTTGGCCTGCCTGGCAAACATCTCCACAATGGAGCGCCGATCGTTGTATATTTTGCCGGGACGGCTCCACTGCTCAAGTAAGGCGTCGATTTCTGTTTGCTTCAAAATGGACAACTGTCCTATGGGCGTCTGCGGATTTTCTGCGACGGCTTCCAGCAAGTTCTGATAATGTTTAACAAACTGCTCGATGGTTTCATCTACAAACAAATCTGTATTGTATTCGATTTTACACTTCAGGCCGTTATCTTCTTCCAACACATTAAGGATTAAATCGAACTTGGAAGTTTTGTTTTCGATTTCCACAACGGAAAGCTCCATGCCGGGCAGTTCCAGCTTATCGACCGGCGCGTTGTTCAGTACGAACATCACCTGAAACAACGGGGAATGGCTCATATCCCGCTCGGGCTGCAATTCTTCCACTAAATTCTCAAAAGGCAAATCCTGATGCGCGTAAGCGCCTAAAGTGGTTTCTTTAACACGCTGTAAAAAATCGCTAAAGGCGGGATTGCCGTGCAGTTGGCCGCGCAGCACCAGCGTATTCACAAAAAAGCCGATCATGGTTTCGGTTTCTTTACGGTTGCGGCCCGCAATAGGCGACCCCACACAAATATCATCCTGACCGGAATAGCGATGCAGCAGCACAAAATAGGCGGCCAGCAGCGTCATAAAGAAGGTTACATCCTGCTGGCGGCTGATTTCCTTGAGGCGGGCGCTGATTTCCCCGGAGATATGGAAAGTTTTAAAGTTTCCGTTGTACGTTTGGTAGGCCGGACGTTGTTTGTCCAGCGGCAGATCAATCAAGGGCGGAATGCCTTTAAGCTGCTCCTTCCAGTAATTGACCTGGTCATCCATCGTTTTGCCTTTGAACCATTTGCGCTGCCAGGCGGCAAAATCGGCGTATTGCACTGCCAGTTTCGGCAACTGCGGCTGCCGGCCCTGAACATAGGCCGAGTACATCTGCATGATTTCATGTACAAAGATACCGGTCGACCAATTGTCTGAAACGATGTGGTGCATGGTTACTATCAGCACATGGTCGTTATTGCTGAATTTAAGCAAAGTCACGCGCAACAAAGGACCGGTAGCCAAATTAAAAGGTCTAAGAGATTCCTCCACGGCGTGTTGGTGCATCAGGGCCTCGCGCCGCTCTGCCGGCGTATTTTCCAAGTTGATAACGGAAATGCTCAAAGTAAGCCGCTCAGCGACTATTTGCAGCGCTTCGCCGTTTTCTTCGGTAAAGGTGGTGCGCAGCACCTCGTGCCGCTCGATGATTTTATTGAAGCTCTTTTCCAGCGCCGCAATATCCAGCGTGCCGTTTAAGCGCAGCACAGCGGGAATGTTGTACAGCGGGCTGCCGGGTTCCAATTTATCTAAAAACCACAAACGCTGCTGCGAAAAAGACAGCGGAAATTTATTGTTCTCCCGTGACTGGGGTACGATTAAAACCTGCGACAGATCGACGCCTTGCTCCAAAAGCATCATTTCCAACAGTTCGCGCTTTTCCGGCGGCAAGCTGGCGATTTGTTCGTAAATACTACTCATTTATTTCCTTCTTTTGCTGCAATGTTTAAGTTTTAAATTAAGAATTAAGAATTAAGAATTGAGAATTCAATTAAAAACACGCTTTTTATCCATTAAATATTGTGCAAGTTTTACCATCCGTATAGCAAAAGCGTAACTCTTTTGCTGAATGAGATTATTATCTTTCATTTTATCATAATTCTTAATTCATAATTCTTAATTATTTTTCTTCTTTTGTTTTAGAATTTCTTTTGCTTCATCCTCCGAAAGATTTTCCATTTGCTGCAGAAGATCGGCCACTTTGGTCATATCGCTGTCTTTTTCCTCCTGACGATGGGTTTCGATTATTCTAGCCACGCCCGAGATGGTCGGGTCTTCGAACAAGCTGCGCAGAGGCAGCTCAACCTGAAAGGCGTCGCGCAATTCGGAAATGAGCTGTGTGCCCATCAGCGAGTTGCCGCCTAAATCGAAAAAGTCGTCATAAATGCCGATTTCTGAAATCCCTAACAATTTTTGCCAGGCGGCGGCAACCTCTTTTTGCAGATCGCTCTCCGGAGCCACATAGGGATTGGGAAGTTCCGGCCGGTCATGGAATTCGCCCGCCGCCGCGCCGCCTTCGCTTGCCTGTTCTGAATCCAGTTTCAGCCATTTATCTATGCGGGCCTGTAAATCACCGGTGGAAACGATGATTTGCTGTAAATCGCGATAACTGAAAATACGCTCAAAAGCGGCGATGCCTTCATCGGGCAGGATGGAAAGCTGAGCGATTTCCGCGCCCAGACCCGAAGCGGAAGCGTTTTCCTCAAAATTCCAGCCGTCCCAGTTTACATCAATCCACTGCGCCCGGTTCTTTTTGTTTTGCTGATGGGCTAAGGCGTCCAATACGGTATTAGCCGCGGCGTACGCGCCAAATCCCAATCCGCCTAAAATGGAGGACATGGATGATTGCAACAGCACAAAATCCGCCTCGATGTCATCTAAAATTTCGGCGATGTGCAGCGCGCCGTACACTTTGGCTGCAAACTGACTTTGCCAGTCCTCTTCTTTGATTTCCGGAATGGCTTTAAAGGCGTGCGCACCCACCACGCCGGCGGCATGGATTACTCCGTCGACGCCGCCGAAACTATTTACAATCTCCTTAAACGCCGTTTGCAGCGTTTCTTTATCGCTTACGTCTGCTTGCAGTACTAATACGTCCGCGCCGGCATGAATCATATTTTGCAGGCGTTTGATCTTGATGCTGGTCAAATCGTCCGCGCCGTGTTCGTTAAGCCATCCTTCCCATTGTCCTTTGGCCGGAAATTCATACGGCTCAATCAGCGCCAGGCGGGCTTTGACGGTTAACGCCAGATGATGGGCCAGCTTCAGTCCGATACGCCCCAAACCGCCGGTGATCACATACACGCCCTTTTCTTTTAGGTAACCGCCGGTCTGATGGCTTTCTCTCAGGGGCAGCGCTTCAAAGGTTTGCACCCAGCGCTGTTTACCGCGGTAGGCTATGGCCAGATGACGTTCTTCGTCGCTAAATTCGCGTAAAATGCGTCCGGCTAAATTTTCAAGCTCGTCGCCCATGCGCTGAGGCAGGGCCACATCGATATCTTTACAGATGATGTTGGGAAATTCCTGCGGAATTACTTTGCTTAGCCCGCGAATAGTGGCTAAGGCCGGCTCGATGCGTTCGAAACCGTTGATGTTAAACATATCGTTGGAGACGATGCCGATTTGTATGTGCTGTGTGATATTTTCGGCGGCAAAGGCCTGCACCAAATATAACAGACTCAAATAAGCGCTCTCTAACGCCTTGTTAAACGGGATAGTTATATTGCGCACCGAAACATTGGCCAGGTGCACAACAAAATCCGGCAGTTGTTCCGTTTCTTTTAAGTTGTGAATTACCTGCAGGTAATCTTCCGGAGCGCTGATGCGGATAGCGTAGTGCAAATCATCTTTTTTAGCAAAGGCCGAACTCTGTTCCAATACAATCACCTGTTGATTATGCTCCTTCAGCAATTCGGTTAGCTGCATGGCCAGCCCGGTTTGATCTTTAAGCACCAGCCAGGTTTTGCGTTCACTTAGAACGCTTTTAGGGCCAAGCGGCAGTTGGCGCTGTTTCCATGATGGCGTGTAAAACCATTGGGCCAAATCGCTGCGTTTGCCGATGGCTTCTTGTGTACCGCCTGCGCCGCCGGCCGATAAGGCTTTGCCTTTATGCAGCCAGTAACGCTGCCGCTCAAAGGGATACGTAGGCAGGGGAACGCGTAAACGCCGTTCTTCGCCGTAATAGTTGTCCCAGTTGATTTCGGCGCCGGCCATCCACAATCGGCCCAAGGTTTTCAAGATAAAAGCTTCGTCTCCGCTCTCGTCGTTAGGATGGCGCATGGAAGAAAGGATGATTCTGCCCAGCGAATTGGAGGGATGCCGGCGCGCTAAAGTGGTGAGCACTGTGCCCGGGCCTACTTCTAACAGCACCGCCTCGGCGTCTTGCAGAAGCTCGTAAACATTATCGGTAAAACGCACACCGTTGCGCAGGTGGCGGGCGTAGTATTCCGGCGAAACAGCCTCTTCGTCGGTAATCCATGTGCCGCTGGTGTTGGACAAATAGGGCGTCTGCGGTTTATTTAAGGGAACGGCGGCCACGACAGCGGTGAATTCTTCGATAATGGGATCCATCATTGAAGAATGAAAGGCGTGCGAAGTGTGCAGCCGGCGGCACTGGATGTTTTTTTTCGCTAATTCTTTTTCCAATTGTTCGATGGCTTCGAAGGCGCCGGAAACAACAGTAACGCCGGCGCTGTTTAAGGCGCCGATGGTGACCCCATCGCTTAAGTAGGGGTGAATGCTGTTTTCATCCAACTGTACGCTGAGCATGGCTCCCGGCGGCATGGATTGCATCAGACGACCGCGGGCCGCGACGATTTTAAGGGCGTCTTTCAGGGAAAACACGCCGGCCAGATGCGCCGCCACATATTCGCCGATGCTGTGGCCGACCATAGCTGCCGGCTCCACGCCCCAGTGGATCCATAATTTAGCCAAAGCGTACTCGATAACGAACAGGGCCGGTTGGGTACATTCGGTCTGATTCAGCTTTTTAGCGGCTGCTTCTTCTTCTCCGACAGGCGGATAAATCAGCGCTTGCAAATCCAACTGCGCTTCTTCTTTTAAAATAGTAAAGCAGCGTTCCATTTCTTCGCGGAACACGGGTTCGTTGTCGAATAATTCCCGTCCCATATTTACATATTGCGAACCCTGTCCGCTGAACATGAAAGCTACCGGCGGCTGGTTAGGATCTTTTTGATGACTGACGGTCAGAATGTGTTTGGGATCGCCTTCGCTAAAGGCGCGCGCTGCTTCGGCAACAGAATCGGTTACCAAAATCCGGCGGTGATTAAAGGATTTGCGTCCCACTTGCAGCGTGTAAGCCACATCGGCCAGATTAGCCTCGGGATGTGTTTTTAAAAATTGTCCCAGATTAGCGGTTTGTTGCTCCAAGGCGTCGGCGCTTTTAGCGGAAATCATCAGTACTTGCGCGGGCCGGGCGGCATCGCCGGGGCTTTGCTGAGGGGCTTCTTCCAGAATGGCGTGCACATTGGTGCCGCCGATGCCGAAGGAACTGATGCCGGCGCGCCGCAGCGCGCCCTTGACGGGCTGCCAGTCGCGCAGCTCCGTATTTACAAAGAAGGGACTATTGGTAAAATCAATTTTAGGATTCGGTTTTTCGAAATTGATGCTGGGCGGAATCTGTTTGTGTTGCAGAGCAAGCGCTGTTTTAATCACGCCGGCCACACCCGCTGCAGCATCCAAATGGCCGATGTTCGTTTTAACCGAACCAACGGCGCAGAACTGTTTTTGTTCGGTGTGTTCACGGAAAACCTGTGTGAGCGCAGTGATCTCGATGGGGTCGCCTAAAACCGTACCCGTGCCGTGGGTTTCGATATAGCTGATGGTTTCGGGATCGACGCCGGCCACGGCCTGTGCATTGGCGATCACTTCAGACTGTCCGTCCACCGAGGGCGCAGTGTAGCCGACACGGTTAGCGCCGTCGTTATTGAAGGCCGAACCTTTAATGACGGCGTAAATAAAATCGCCGTTTTCTAAGGCCTCGTCTAAGCGTTTCAGGGCCACCATGCCCACGCCGCTGCCGCTGATGGTGCCGCTGGCTTTGTGGTCAAAGGCCCGGCAATGACCGTCTTTAGAAAGGATCATGCCTTCCTGATAGTAGTAGCCCTGCTTTTGCGGAATGGTGATGGACACGCCGCCGGCCAGAGCCATATCGCAGTTGTAATTCAGTAAATTTTGGCAGGCCAGATGAACCGCCACCAGCGAGGTGGAGCAGGCCGTCTGCACATCCACGCTGGGCCCGGTAAGATTTAATTTGTAGGATACGCGCGTGGTTAAAAAATCCTTATCGTTGCCGATGGAAAGCTGATAGCCTTCGGCGGAACTGATGAAGCCTTTCTGCGACATTAAATAGGAGTACAGATAGGTATTGAGGCTCACACCGCCGAACAGACCGATCAGTCCGTCGTAATTGTCGGCATGGTAGCCGGCATTTTCCAGCGCAGTCCAGGCCGTCTCCAAAAAGAGGCGGTGCTGCGGATCCATCATCTCCACTTCGCGCGGGAAGAAATCAAAAAAGCGCGCGTCGAATTTATCTTCATCCTTAATAATAGCGCGTGATTTTACGTAGTTGGGATCTTTTACCAGCGCGGGATCGACCCCGGCTTCAATCAGCTCTTCATCGGTAAAAAAAGTTACCGCTTCCACTCCGTTTTTCAGCAATTCCCAAAATTCTTCGATATTTTCGGCGCCGGGAAATCTTCCGGCCAAACCGATGATGGCAATATCCAATCCTTCATTTGTGTCGCTCATCCAACTTCTCCTGTTACCTCTGTCCTGGTCTACTTTTTATGTCAAAAATGGGCATATCCGAAGCGGCTGCCCAAAATATTCATCAGTGAATCTAATAATTTTTGAATTACAATTGTAATTTTCTCTAAAAATGAATTTACGATAAAACTAAAAAAAATGCTCCTTTTCTATTTACAGAAACCGTTGGCAACAGTTTCATAATCATGTCAATTTTTTAGTAGCCCTTAATGTAACCCGTGGGCGAAAATGCGTAATAAATGTATCAAAAACGTTTTAACGTTTTGAAACGCCTTATTAAAGTGAACTCAAAAATTATGGAATTGTCTTTTATTGTCAATCTGCTGACGGTCACATGCCTTCGGCCGGAACTCTGGATGCCCCCTTTCAATTTTCTTCTTAACAAAAGGGGCTGCCGAATACGGCGAAAACATCCAATTTAGAGCCAACTTCTCAAAATGTCGTTTTATCAACCAGCTAAGAATTTACCTAAACAAAACATCTTTCAGCGTTTCCTCCTGCGCTGCATGCGCTGCTGCTGAATTTTAGTCGCTTCGCGCTGGCGTGTGGCCCGCGTTTGCGATTTTTGAATGGTCTCTTTCGTGCTGGATTCATCGCCTAAAAATTTAGCCAGCGAGCGAATGGTAGGATATTTGAACATATCCACCACGTTCAAATCTTTGTCAAATACTTCTTTGATTTTGCCCTGTACCTGCACGATGCCCAGCGAATGGCCGCCCAATTCAAAAAAACTGTCGTTCACGCCGAACTGATCGGTGCCTAAAATACCCTTCCAGATTTCCGCAATCTTTTGTTCGATTTCGCTGCCCGGTTTGACCAGCTTACGGGCGGTTTGCTGTGCGTCGGGATCGGGTAGTTTTTTGCGATCGAGCTTGCCGTTTTGCGTTAATGGCAGCGCCGCCATTTTCACAAAGGCAGTGGGAATCATGTAATCGGGCAAATGTTGCAACAGACAGTTTTTAAGTTCCCCGATATTCAGCGATGTATCGTTTTCATTCACAAGATAGGCGATCAGGCGGATTTCGCCGGCGATGTGGCGGGCGTCCACCGCTGCTTCGCGAATGCCGGGACAGGTGTGCAGCGCCGCTTCGATTTCTCCCAACTCGATGCGGAAACCGCGGATTTTAACCTGCTGATCCACGCGATCCAAAAATTCCAGATTACCGTCCGGCAGAAAACGCACCAGGTCGCCGGTGCGGTACATACGCGCGCCTTGTTCATCTCCGTAGGGATCGGGCAGGAAACGTTCGGCGGTTAATTCCGGCCGATTGTAATAGCCGCGCGCCAAACCTTCGCCGCAAATGTACATCTCGCCGGGAACGCCGACGGGCACGGGATTCAACTGCCCATCCAAAACATAGATGCGGGCGTTTTTAACCGGTTTACCGATGGGTACGATGTGCAGGTCAAAATCATCCGGCGCTTCAAAGGAAGTGGTACAGATGGTGGCTTCGGTGGGGCCGTAGCCGTTGATGAAATAGCGGCCTTTACTCCAGCGGCGGGCGATCTCCGGCGTGCATTTTTCGCCCGCAGAAACCACCGATTGCAGCGAAGAGAAGTCTTCCGGCTGCAAAACACTCAACACCGAAGGCGGCAGCGTGATGTTGGTGATTTGCCGCTGTTTAAGCAGCGTTTTCAAATCCGGTAAAGAGAGCAGTGTTTCTTTTTTAACTAACACCAGCGTCGCTCCGGCGCTGAGCGTACTGAAAATTTCTTCCACCGAAGCGTCAAAGCTGAAAGAAGCAAACTGCAGCGTGCGGGAATCCGCTTGCATATAATAATTTTCACGCGTGGAATAGAGCGCGTTAACCAACCCTCTGTGGCGTAGCATGGCGCCTTTGGGTTTGCCGGTGGAGCCGGATGTGTAAATCAAATAGGCCAGATTGTCCGCAGATACCGCTGTTTGCGGGTTGCCGTCATCCGACTGAAAGATATCGCCGGCGTCATCCAACAGAATGAGCTGTCGTCCTTCGTCGTGCACCTTGTTAACCAAATCGCCGGTAGTTATGATAAATTTCAGTTCGGCGTCATGAATCATATAGCGAATGCGCTCCGGCGGGTAAGTGGGATCAATGGGCAAGTAGGCTCCGCCGGCTTTTAGCACGGCCAGCATGGCAACGACCATTTCGATGGAGCGGTCCACAGAAATGCCCACGATGGTTTCCACCTTAACGCCTAATTTTATCAGATGGCGCGCCAATTGATTAGCGCGGCGGTTAAGCTGATCATAACTCAACTGCTGTTCTTCGAAAATCAGGGCGGTTTTCTGCGGCTGTTGCGCGGCATGCTCTTCAATTATCCGGTGAATGCATTTTATTTCCGCAAAGGCTTCCGGATGTTGGTTCCATTCATGCAGCACGAGCCTGCGTTCTTCGTCGGGAAGAAACTCCAGCAAGCCCAGCGGTTTTTGCGGATTTTTTAGGATCGATTCTAACAGGGTGATGTAATGCGTCAGCATTCGCTGAACGGTGGAGGCGTCGAACAGATCGATGTTGTAGCCTAGCGATGCGGCCAGTCCGCTGCCGGATTCTACGGCCATCATGGTTAGGTCAAAAGGCGCCACGCCCTGTTCCAGGGTCATGGATTCGATGGTTAAACCGCCCAAATCCATGGTAGCCCCTTCGCGGCTGAGGGCGAATTTGGACAACCCCTGATCGTGCATCAGATGTGCGCGTTCCAAAATAAACATGGTCTGGAAAAGCGGGGTGCGGCTGGTGTCTCGTTCGGGCTGTAATTTTTCAACCATCAGCGCTAACGGATAATCCATGTGGTCAAAGGCTTCTAACACGGTTTGCTGAACCTGATTCAGAAAATCATTGAACGTTTGGCCGGCGTTTAATTGGGTGCGGAAAGGCACTGGATTTACAAAATAGCCGATGGTACGTTCAAATTCGCGTTTACTGCGTCCGGCAGTAGGCGAGCCCACAACGATATCATTCTGACCGGTGTAGCGGTTCAGCAGGATGTAGTAAGCCGTTAACAGGACCGTAAATACCGTTATCCCTTGTTGTTCGCTAAACCGATGAATTTGCTGCGATAATTCAGCCGGGAACCAGATAGTTTCGGTGCTGCCCTTAAAAGTTTGCACCGCAGGCCGCGGCCGGTCAGTGGGAATGTTCAGTAAGGGCAGGTCGCCGTGCAGCTTTTTCTTCCAGTAACTAAACAGTTTCTGTTCGCTCTCGCCGCTAAGCAACCGGTCCTGCCAGCGGATAAAATCGGTGTAATCGTGAACTACAGGCGACAGCGTTGTGGTAACGCCGCCGTTGGCAAAGATCTGGCTCAGCTCGTCTAGCAAGACGGCCTGCGACCAAATATCGGTAATGATGTGGTGCATGACGAACAACAACACATGGTCGTGCGCTCCTTTCTGGAACAGAAATACACGCAGCAGCGGGCCATTTTCGAGATCAAAGTGATTGAGCACTTCTTCATCCAACCGGCTGTGCAGTTGCTCTTCGCTCCATGAGCGGGAGTCTTCTTCGATGAAAAAGGCCGGCATTTGCGGATGAATGCGCTGTATAGGCTCGCTGTTTTTGATATGGAAGGTTGTTCTCAACGAAGGATGACGATCGATCAGTTCCTGAAAAGAAGCGCGCAGCGTTTCTTTATCAAAATCCGAACGAATGCGCACAGCATACGCCAGATTGAAAATACTGTCCGGATTCATCATATGTTGGAAGAACATGGCCTTTTGGCCGTAGGAAAGTTTAAATTCGCGTATTTCCGTATCATGAATTGGCTGCAGCGGTTGTTCTTCTTTGGCAGTTGCCAGTGAGGCTTCTTCCAATTGTTCCATAAATTCATGGCTCAAATCGTTGACCGACGGTCCTTTAAGCAAGGCGGCGATGGGCAGTTGCAGGCCCAGCTTACTTTCTACCATATTTTTTAACTCGATGGCCATTAAGGAATCGATGCCCAGGGTGGTTAGCGCCTGATCGCGCCGGATTTTAGCTGCCGGCACTTTTACGACGCGGGCAATCTCCGCGGAGAGATAACTTTCCAGCAATTTTTTGCGCTCGGCCGGCGCTAAGGCAATAAGCTCGGCGCGGCTGATTTCTTCGGCCGGACTCTCTTCTTCTGCGGCGTCTTTTTGGGAATAGGTATTCACCAGCCCGCGATACAACCCGGGAATTTTTTCCTGCGGCAATTTGGATGCCATACTCTGCCAGTCGGCTTCGGTGATGATAAAATCGCCCTGACGGCGAAAGACCAGCTCGCTAAGGATGTTCCAGCGTATCAGGGCTTTCTTCATATCGTCAGGAACGTTGCCGCCCAATTGCAGATGCATGGCCGGCAAGACGTCCTGTTCGCGACGGCGGTTTAGAGCGCGGATAAAGTGAGCTAAATTCAGTAGTTTATGTCCGTATTTTTCCGTTTTTAGCAGATTAAAGTGAGAAATGGTTGTGAAATATTCCAACTCATTTTCGGCCAGCGCATCATAAACGTTTTTAATCTGTGCAATCACTTTTTGCGGATGCCGGACGCCACTCAGCGATGACAGACTAATGAAAGCGCCTTTAACATCTTTGAAGTCTTCGGCATTCTTCCCTTCGATAATGCGAATTTTGATTTTATTACCGGTATGCTTCAAAAAGCGTTCAACCGCTTTTTGCGTAACCGCAGGCGTTTCATCTAACGTTAACAGGGCGATATTCTGTGCACCCCGGCGGGCCATCCACAGCGCCAGAGCCAAATCGTTCACGCTGCTTGTTCCGGCTATTAAATATTTGGACGAAACGTCAAATATGCGGGCGTGGTTCTTTTCGGAAATCTGTGTATCATCCGGCGTAACCACGATTTTGCCAAATTTGAGATTATGTTCTACCTGTCTGAACAACACCGGCAGATGCGCTATTCCGGAACTGTGTGCGGGTGTCAGACGGTAAGTGCCGTCGGATAGGCGCGTTACGATTTCGCCGAATAAACGTTGGAATAACTTTTGTTGATCCTGACTCATATGCAGAATATCCACGGCGAAAAAGGCAATATTACGGCGCAGGTTGTGGTAAACAATGGGTTGATCGAAGGTGTCCTGCGTGTTCAGTTCCACAAAACGGCCAAATTCCTTAAGGATGGAAAAGCTGTTGGAAACATGGTCGTTGCGCACCGTATTGACGATCACATCCACGCCTTCGTTAGAAGTGAGGCTGTTGATGCGATCGATGAAATCCAGATTGCGGTCGTCGAACACATGTTTCACGCCCAAATCGCGCACTAAGTCGCGATGCTCGGCATTTAGGACTGTAGCGTAAATGCGCGCTTTTAAGCTCTGGGCAACCATGAGATTGGCCAGGCCTTCCGGCGTGTCGGCATCTAAAATTAAAACGCTTTCGCCGGCATTCAGATGCGCCAGATAGGTTAGGGCATAGTGGGCGGCGATGTAATTCAAAGGAATGGCCGCGGCTTCCTCGAAAGTTAGCTTTTCGGGCTTGGGCACAGCTAAATTGGCGGAGGTGGCCACATATTTATTAAAGCAGCCTCTGGCCACGGCAAGCACTTCGTCGCCTTCCTTAAAAGCGGTTACTTTTTTACCGGCCCGTACGACTACGCCGGCGCATTCGAAACCGAGCTTATCCGGAACGTTTTGACTGCTCTGGCGCACATCAAGCAGATTGAGGCCGGTTGCCTTTACTTCAATCTCAATTTCATTTTCGGCGGGCAGGGCGTGTTTACTGGAAAGCAGCGGGAAAATTTCGCTGATTACGGGCGATTGCTGCATCAGGCTGGCATGTTTCATCCTGGGCACAAAAACCGCTTTATGGCGTATCGCTAAATGTTTTTCATGGGTCGGCAAAAGCAGATAATTGAACAATCCTTTATGCGGCCGGTCGGTATCCAGCAGGCGTATATCCAGTTCGCTGAAAAGCGATTGCAGGCGCAGCGCCATATCCCAACATAAAGCGGCCTCGCCATTTGGGTCGCTGTGTAATTGGGGGAATGACAAGGCGTTCTGCGTTACGATCCACAACTGTTCCGGCAAAACGCTTGATTGGCCGAGCGCATGTTCCAGCGCGGCAAAGTTTGTCAGAGCCTGCTCTTCATCCCAAAGCGCAAACAGCACCACCGCCGACTCTGCGCTGATAATCTTTGCAAACAAATCCGTGAGACTCTCTTTATCCCTAAAAGAAATTTCGCCGGCGTCTTCTGCCGTTAAGAGGTTTTCTTCTCCCGGTATTAAAGAAATCACGGTACGCCGTTTTTGCCGAAGCCTGGAAACTAAATGATCCGCTTCGCCGATGACGACCCACTGCGTGGGTAAATCGATGATCGTCGAAGCCGGCGCCTCTAATTTTTCCCAGTCAATTTCATATAAAAGATCGGCAATAGCCTCGCTAAAAGGCACTTCCTGCAGGCGGAAATTATTGGCGCGCAAAATCGGCTGGCCTTCGGTGTCGAACAAGTGAATATTGCTTTTGAAAATAACCGAAGAACCGCTGTCCCGTTCAATTTTAATATGCGCCCAAAATTCTTTGTTCAGCGATTTAATAAATTCGAATTTTTCCAGAGAACGCGGTTTGTAAATAAGCGGCCGCGGGCTGCCGCTCTGGGCGATGAGCGTCATTAAGCGGACGATATTATTTAATACGATGGGATGGATATGATAGCTGTCCCAGTCCTGAATATGATTGCCGGTAAAACTGAATTTGACTAACAACTCGTCCTGATTGTGCCAAAAATCACCTCCGGAAATAAAGAAATTGCTGTAAAAATTTCCGTTCGGGACATGATGCCCCTTAAGCTGCTCCGGCGATTCCAGCTTTTGCATGCGCTGTTTAAGTTCGTCGATGGACACTGCCGGCAGGGACTGCTCGGCGGGCCTCTCTGCGCTGATAATAGAACCCAAGCTATGTGTAATCCAGCGTGATTTACCGGAAGACAACCGCTTTTTGCTGTGCGCCTGAAAATAGCTTTTGGAAGTGGAAACCGGCGTAAGCGTGAAATGCAGCTCGCGGAAGTTATCTCCGCGCAGATTGAGCGTATTTTTGAATATAATATCCTGTAAAACAGCAGAAGTATCGGGGAATGCCTGGACCGAAGCAGCCAGCGCCATTTCCAGATAGGCAGATTCGGGCAAGATCGTGTGCCGTTCTCCCTGACCGGTATTCAGATAGGCCACGTAATCGGATTTCAACTGCACCGTCCACGAAGAATTGTTCGGCAGCATGGCCGCTGATTGTTCTTTGCCTAACAGCGGATGCAAGGAAGGACCGGTCTCCGTTGCGGAGCTTGTCTCTTTGGTATCGATCCAGAAGCGTTCTCTTTGGAACGGATAGAGCGGCAGATTCAAAAAAGCGGCATTTTTCGGGAACAGTTTATTCCAGTTTATGGGATAGCCGGCGATGTAAAGTTTTGCCAAAGTGCTTAACATGCCTTTGCGCTCGGCCTCTTTACGGCGCAGGGAAGGCAGGATATGAGCGGATTTGCCTGAATCCTGCAAGTTCTGACGAATGTAATTTTTAAGAACGGGATGCGGGCCGATTTCAATAAATACATTAAATCCCGTGGAAATCAGCGAATCGATGGTCTCGGAAAAGCGCACCCGTTCGCGAATATTATTTGCCCAGTATTGCGGACCGTAATCGTCTTTTTCGGCCACTTTCCCGGTAACGGTCGAATAGAGCGGAATGTGCATGGGCTGCAATTCCAGGCCCTGCAAGGCCTCTTTTAATTCGTTTTTAAACGGCTCCATGGTCGGGCTGTGAAAAGCGTAGTTTACGGGCAGCTTTTTATGGAAGGCGTCGCGGCCTTCCAATTTGGCAAAGACGGCGTCCAGCGCCTGTTCATCGCCGGAAAGCACGTACGAGGTGTGGCTGTTGTGTGCGCCGATGGATAGTTTGTCTTCATAGCCGGCGATCAGTTCTTTTAATTCATCGAAGGGCAGGTCGATAGCCGCCATTTTGCCTAAACCGGTAGCTTTTTGCATCAGACGGCTGCGGTGGTAAATAACCTTAACCGCGTCTTTTAGAGTGAGTCTTCCCGAAACGTAGGAGGCGGCGACTTCGCCTACGCTGTGGCCGGTTACGGCGTCCGGAATAACGCCCCAACTGCGCCAGAGTTCTGCTAATGCCACCTGAATGGCGAACAACGCCGGTTGAGCCACTTCTGTCTGGTCTAAGCGGGTTTCTTGTTCGGATGCAGACAGTTCGTCTATTAAAGACCAGCCGGTATATTCCTTTAAAAGGGCAGAGATGTGTTCAACGGCAGAGCGAAATGCGGGTTCTTCCTGCATTAATTCGCGTCCCATGGCCCACCACTGCGGCCCCTGACCGGAAAAAACAAAAGCGGCCTTGGCTTGAAAACCCGCATCACGCAATCCTCTGTGAATGAGAGGATCGTCTTCGTTTTTCAGGGTAGTTGTTATTTTTTCACTGAAATCCTTTTTGTTCTCGGCAACGACGGCCAGTCTGTAATCCAGATGATTTCGCTTTAGAGCAGAATCAGCAGCCAGCGAATAAAACGAAAAAGCGCCGTCGGCTAACTGTTTTTCTGCAAAATGACCATAGGCTTCTGCCAGTTCGTTTAACGAGTTTTCGCTTTGGGCGGAAAGTACCACTAACTGGGCTTGTTCGTCGTAGGCATCCTCTGCTTTGGCTTCAAACCAGGGCTGCTCCGGCGCCTGTTCTAAGATTATGTGAGCGTTGGTTCCGCCAAAGCCAAAAGCGCTGACGCCGGCCAGATGTTTTTTCTTGTTCGCAGGAAAGTCGGTCAATTGCGTCGGAATAACAATAGGCAATTCATCCAATGAGATGTGCGGATTAATTTTCTGAAAATGCAAATGGGGCGGAATCTGTCCGTTTTTTAACGATAAGATAGTTTTAATAATTCCGGCTACGCCGGCGGCCGCTTCCAGATGGCCAATATTGGTTTTAACCGAACCCAGATAACAGGGACTTTCTTTGGAGCGGTCTTTCATGACCATGCCCAAAGCCTGCACCTCGATGGGATCGCCTAAAATAGTGCCGGTTCCGTGGGCTTCGATATAATCGATATCTTCGGCTTTTACGCCGGCATTTTTTAAGGCTGTGCGTATGACCTTTTGCTGGGCCAAACTGTTAGGAGCGGTTAAGCCGTTGCTTTTTCCGTCCTGATTTACGGCTGAGCCGCGAATTACGGACAGAATATGATTTTTATCGCGTATGGCGTCGGATAAGCGTTTGAGCACGATAATGCCCACGCCTTCGCCGCGCACATACCCGTCGGCGCTGGCGTCGAAAGTGCGGCAGCGTCCGCTGGGGGACATCATTTGCGCCTGCGAGAAGGTAACGGTCAGTTCCGGAGAGAGAATAAGTCCTGCGCCGCCGGCCAGCGCCAAATCCGATTCATGGGTGCGCAAACTTTGACAGGCGTAGTGTGTAGCCACCAACGAAGAGGAACAGGCTGTATCGATGGACAGGCTGGGACCCTCCAGATCAAAAGTGTAAGAGATGCGGTTTGCGGCAATGGAAAAGGCGTTGCCGATGCCGGTGTAGGCGTCGATCTTTCTTAAATCGTTTCCCTGAATATGCGAGTAGTCGTTGTTGCTAATCCCTATAAACACGCCGGTTCTGGTTTTCGATAATTGCGGCAAAACAATACCGGCATTTTCCAGCGCCTGCCAGGTAACCTCTAAAAGCAAGCGCTGCTGCGGGTCCATCTTGTAGGCTTCTCTGGGCGAGATGCCAAAGAACTGGGGGTCGAATTTGTCTACTTCTTCGATGAATCCGCCCCATTTGGTGATGATTTTACCCGGTTTGCCCGGCTCCGGATCGTAGAGTTGATCGGCGTCCCAGCGCTCCGGCGGCACTTCGCTGATGCCGTCCACGCCGTTTTTGAGCAGCTGCCAGAACTCCTCCGGATTCCGCGCTCCGGGCAAACGGCAGCCCAGCCCGATAACGGCAATCGGTTCGTTTTTTTCCTTTTGCAGGGTTTTTAGTTTGCCTTTCATTTCTTCCAGGGCAACTAAGGCGCGTTTTAAAGGCGATAAATTATCCAGCCGCTTTTTGCTATCACTCATAATATATCCTCGTCTGACTCCCCGGAGTCGTCCATGTCTTCTTCCAGCTTTTGCAGTAAAAGCGCTTCCGCTTCTTCATCTGAAAGATTCTCAATTTCATCAATTGTTTTATCTAATTGATCTTCCTTGCTTTCTTTCGCTTCTTCCTCCGGCTCTTCTGTTCCGGAGCCAAACGAGAGCACATCCGTTAACAGATAACCGGTTAGAGCCTCGATTGTGGGATAGTTGAAGACCATGGTAGCCGGCAGTTTTTTACCGATAGCGCGGTCTAAAGCGTTCTTCATCTCGATGGCCATCAGCGAGTCCAATCCCATTTCGCTTAAGGGCTTCTTGATATCTAATGAAGAATCATTTTCCAGCCCCAAGATTTTTGCCGTACGTTTGCGCAAAAACCCGGTGATGATTTGCCTGCGGTTTTCCGGTTCGGCTTCTTCCAACTGGAGAACCAATTCCGGCTTTTCAGCTTCGGCTGCGGGCTGCGCGCCTTGAGAAACGGAAAAATTCCTCAGCACGGCGGGTACGTCGAATCCCTCAAAACGTTTTAGAAACGCTTTCCAGCGGATGGGTAAAACGGCCATATTCACTTCGGAAGTCTGCAATATTTTATCTAATAAAGCCAGCCCCTGCTCTGGTAAAATAGCGCCCAATCCGTTCCGGAATCGTTTTAATGCAGGATCGGTATCTGCCGCCATACCGGAGCCGCTCCACGGTCCCCAATTAATACTGACCGCGGGTTGCTTAAGTGTCGCGCGATATTGGGCTAAGGAATCCAAAAAAGCATTAGCCGCGGCGTAGTTGCCTTGGCCGGGCGAGCCTAACAGGGAAGCCATGGAAGAAAAGTAGACCACAAAATCCAGGTCCATGCCGGCTGTAGCCCGGTGCAGATTCCAAGCTCCGTGCATCTTGGGCCGGAATACTTTTTGGAAGCGCTCGCGGGTTTGCTGCAGCAGATGACCGTCGTCGAGCACACCAGCGGCGTGGATAATTCCGCCAAGAGCATTGCCGTTTTGCGAGCCATAGGTTTTAATGAGGGCATTGACCTGTTCAAAATCACTCACATCGGCTGTTTTGAAGCTGACTTGCGCGCCTTTTTGTTTAAGAGTATTGATGCGTTCCAATGCGTTTCCCTGCGGTTCGTGCCGGCCGGTGAGCGCTATATGTTTGGCGCCGTTACGAACCAGCCATTCGGCTACGGTTAAGCCCAGCGCGCCTGCTCCGCCGGTAATCAGATAAACGGCTTCAGGGCGGATGGACAACGAAGGAACTTGTACTTCGTTTTTGCTTACGTCTTGTGTAATGACCACTTTGCCGATGTGCTTGGCCTGCTGCATATAACGGAAAGCCGAGAGGGCGTCCTCGATGGCATAGGTGCGCAGGGGCAGCGGTTGTAAGCGGCCGGATGCGAACAGTTCCATTAATTCCCGAAACATGGATTGAATCAGTTCCGGCTGCTCTTTGGAAAGGTCGTCCAGCGCGATGGCGTGGTAAGCCACATCCGGCCGTTTGGCCTGCATCTTTTCCGCATCCCAGATGCCCACTTTGCCGATCTCCAAAAAACGCCCGCCCGTTTGCAGAATGGACAGACCCTTTGGAATGTAATCATCCGTTAAGGAATTTAACAGTACGTTCACGCCTTCGCCGTTAGTGATTTGCATAACTTCGTCGGCAAAATCCAGCGAACGGGAGTTCATGACGTGTTTAATGCCCTGATTGCGCAGGAAGGCGCGTTTTTCATCGCTGCCGGCTGTGGCAAAGATTTCGGCGTTTTTCAGTTTGGCCAACTGAATGGCCGCCTGTCCCACGCCGCCGGAAGCCACATGGATAAAAACCCGTTCCCCCTCGTCCAGATTAGCCAGCCGGTACAGAGCATAGTAAGCCGTCAAAAAAGTAATGGGAATGGTCGCCGCTTCGGCAAAGGAAATATTTTGCGGTTTTTTTACGGCTAAATCGGCGTAAGTGGTCACATAGTCGGCAAAACTACCGGCGGCAATGGCAATCACCTCGTCGCCGACCTGCAGGTGCGTTACCTCCGGGCCCACAGCCACAACGGCGCCGGCGCATTCGCCGCCCAGGGGACCGGGATCGCCGGGATATAAATCCAAAGCATTCAGGACATCGCGGAAATTCAGCCCTGTAGCCTGCACGCGGATTTCAACCTGGCCTGTGCCGGGCGGGATGCGCTGCATGGGTTTCATTTGCAGGTTGTCCAGCATGCCTTTCTGTTCGATGACTAACTGTTCCGACGTTTGCTGTGCAGCGCTTAAATCGTCGTTAACCTGCGTCAAACGGGCTACAAAACGTTGATTAGCGCGCAACGCCACTTGATCTTCTTGGCCGGATTCGGCTAATTCGGCGGCCAGCGCCGGCCACAAGCCGTCTGCTTTTTGCAGGTTAATATCCACGCGCACGCAAGATACATCCGGATGATCCAGAACGATGACCTTGCCCAGGCCCCATAAAGGAGCGTTTGCCGGATTGGGCCGGTCGCCGGCGTGAACCATCTGAGACTGGTTTGTCACCAGCCAAAGCCGCGGCATATTGCTGCGTCCGGGCGCGGCTAAGGTTTGCAGCAGGTACAGAACGCTTTCCGTGCTGAATTTCTGAGCTTCCATCAGTTTATCCGCAGACCAGTCGTCCTGCGCCTGCGCCGCGATGCTCCATAAATGCACAATGCCGCGCAAAGGTTCGCTTGTTTCCTGCTCGATTTCGCTCAGAAGCCGTCGATAATCTTCGGTGAAATCCGCTCGGATTTTCCAGCTTTGCTCTTCTCTGGCAAATTGTTCCGCCGGCAGAACCGTAATAACCGAACCGCTGTTCTTTTCGATTTCTTCCTTTAGCAAACGTCCTTGCTGCGTCTCATCCATAAACAACAGCCATCGGCCGCTAAGATCGACTTTTTCTGCGGACGGCGCCTGGCTTTCCCACTGGAGCCGGTACAGCCATTTGGATGATTCGCTGTCCAACAAGGCCATTAAAGTTGATTTGCGCGTTCTGCTTAAATGCAGCTTTTTAGCAACGGCCAAAAGCTTGCCGTCTTCGCCGAAAAATTGCAGATCGGCGCTCAAACTGTTTTGATCAGATAAATGGCTGTTTAGAGTAATATGAGCCCACAGCGGCTGAGTGGGCTCTTCAAATAAAACAAACTCTTCCATTCCGTCGGGCAGATAGATAAATTGTTCTGCCTGATTCTGTAAATTGCGGGGCAAAATGGCGGCCAACAACTGAAAACCGGCGTCCAACAGAGCCGGATGGAAATGGTAAAAAGTATTTGTTGTTTGCGCTTTTTCCGGCAGTTCGATTTTTCCCAGCGCTTCGCCCTGTCCGCTGTGAATTTCCCGCAGGGACCGAAAAACCGGACCATAATTGAAACCTTGTCCGTTCAACTCGGCATAGAAGGGTTCCGCTTTGATAGTTTCCGTGCAGCGCGTTAAAATTTCTTCGGGGCTTTCCGTGGAATTTTCCGTCGTTTGATCGCTCGTAAGCACATGCGCGCTGGCATGAAGAACCCATTCCGAGAAGTGCTCATCCTCATCGCTGTCGGCGTCTGTAAATTGGCTGTAAATTTTAATTTTCAGCCCGTCTGCGTCGTTTTCTGCAGGAGTAAGTATGGTTTGCAGGCTGCCTATTCCTTCTTCCGGCAGCTTGAGAGGCGCGTTGATTTTAAAATCTCTCAGCACGGACAAATGCTCTCCGTCATATTCACGGGCGGCGGCCAGACACATCTCGATGAAACCGGTAGCAGGCAAAAGCGCCATATTCATAATGCGATGGTCGGATAATTCCTGCACGGATTTCATGGAAATAAACGCTTCGAATACGCTGTTTTTTAACGCCGGAGACTGTAGGCGACGTCCCAGTAAGCGGTGACGGACGTACTTAAAGGCAGCGGGCAGACCGGCCATGGAAACGCTTTCCGGCGTTTCTTCCGCATCTTCGAACCAGTAGCGTTTGCGCTGGAAAGGATAGCCCGGCAGGGGGAGGAGGTTACGGTTGTACTCTTTATCGAAGGCTTCCCAGTTTATGGAGGCATTATTGACAAAAAGCGCGGCCACACTGTTTAACAGCACCGGCCAATCCTCTTTTTTACGGTTTAACGAAGGCAGCCAAACGGCTTCTGATTCCGGCAAGCAATGGCGACCCATGCCTAAAAGGGTTGGATGCGGGCCGGTTTCAAGGAAAATATCGACATTTTCAGCGGATAGGGTTTTCATGCCGTCATCGAACAACACAGCCTGACGGATATGCGCGCGCCAGTAAGCCGCGTCGGGAATCTGAAGGTCGTCTAATAATTTACCGCTCAGATTGGAAACGATGGGAATTTGCGGAAGGCGGTAGTCGACCTCTTTGGCGATGGTTTCGAATTCATCCAAAATGGGATCCATTAAGGGCGAATGAAAGGCGTGCGATACGGTAAGATAGGTTACTTTTATGTTTTGTCCTTCGAATTGCCCGGCTACCTGCCGCACGGCTGCCTTTTCGCCGGAGATGACCGTATTGCTGGGACCGTTCACGCCGGCAAGAGAAATTTTGTCTTCCAGGCCGGACAGAGCCTTTTCCACTTCGCTGCGCTGGGCGAAAATGGCCGCCATAGCGCCGTTTTGCGGTAAGGATTGCATCAGCCGTCCGCGGGCGGAAATCAATTTCATGCCTTCTTCCAAGCTAAAAACGCCGGAGATGACCGCAGCCACATATTCGCCGACACTGTGTCCGATAAGCACATCCGGCTGAACGCCCCATGATTGCCAGAGTTTAGCCAAAGCATATTCAACGGCAAACAGGGCCGGCTGCGTGTATTGGGTTTCATTGATCCTGGCGCTGTTTTCATCTTCGGGAAAGATGACGCTTAACAGCGGCTCGGGCAAATATTCGGCCGATATAGCGCTGCAGCGATTCATTGCCGCACGGAAAGTGGGCTGTGTTTCGTAGAGGTTTTTGCCCATATTTACATACTGGGCGCCCTGACCGGTAAACAGAAAGGCAATCTTGGGCGGAGAAGTTCTATTGTTTGTACGAACAAAAATATCCTCATTTTCTTCATTATTTTTTATTGCGGTTAATTTTTCCGACAAATCATTCAGATCGTGTACCACGGCGGCGGCGCGCTGTTCAAAATGCGTCCGGCGGCTGTTCATGGTATAGCACACATCGCCGATGGAAAGCTGCGGATTCTCGTTAAAGTAGGAAAAAAGATTTCCGGCGTATTCGCTCAATGCCGCCTCGTTTTTGGCTGAAAGCGTAAATACGTGTTCTTTGCGCTCCGCTGGATTGGCGCGAGCGGTTTTCTCCGGCGCTTCTTCCAAAATAAGATGGGCGTTTGTGCCGCCAAAACCGAAAGCGCTGATAGCCGCGTAACGTTTCCGATCAGCATGGGGCCAGGGCAGGTTTTCCGTAACCACTTTGATGGGAACATCGTCCAATTTGATGTAGGGATTAAGCTTTTTAAAATGTAAATGAGACGGAATCTCTTCGTTTTTTAAAGATAATACGGTTTTAATCAGCCCGGCAACACCCGCGGCGGATTCCAGATGCCCAATATTGGTTTTGACGGAGCCGATGTACAAAGGCTTTTCTTTGGAACGTTCCTGCAGCATGGTCTTTTTGATAGATTCGATCTCGATGGGATCGCCCAAAGGCGTGCCCGTGCCGTGTGTTTCCAGATACTGGATTTCATCCGGAGCCAGATCGGCGTTTTCCAGAGCGTCGTTAATCACCGCTTGCTGGGCTAAACTGTTTGGCGCGGTGAGGCCGTTGCTGCGGCCATCCTGATTTACCGCGGAACCGCGGATTACCGCCAAAATATTATCGCCGTCCTTAACGGCTTCCGAAAGGCGTTTAAGCACAACCAGACCGGCGCCTTCGCCGCGGCCGTAACCGTCGGCGCTGGCGTCAAACGTTTTGCAGCGGCCGTCGGCGGACATCATGCGCGCCTGTGAAAAGGTGATAGTTACTTCTGGAGAGAGAATCAGATTTACGCCTCCGGCCAAAGCCAGATCGCAGTCGCCGTCCCGTAAACTCTGACAGGCGTTGTGCACGGAAACCAGCGAAGATGAGCAGGCGGTGTCGATGGACATGCTGGGTCCGTGAAAATTGTAAAAATAAGATATTCGGTTCGAGGCGATACTAAAGGCATTGCCTGTGCCGGAATAAGGATTAAGGCTGGCAATGGCTCCCATTTGCAGGCGTGAGTAATCGTTGGAACTGATGCCGATAAAAACGCCGGTGCGCGTGTCGGCTACTTTTTCGTAAGGTAAACCGGCCGATTCCAGAGCTTCCCAACTCACTTCCAGCAGCAGCCGCTGCTGGGGATCGACCTGTCCGGCTTCGCGGGGCGAGATGCCGAAAAAATCGGCGTCGAACATATCCACCTGATCGACAAATCCGCCTTCTTTGGTAATCATTTTACCCGGTTTGGCCGGATCGGGGTCGTAATAGCGATCGGCGTCCCAGCGATTGGGCGGCACTTCGCTGATGCCGTCCACGCCGTTCTTGAGCAGCTGCCAGAACTCCCTTGTATTGTTTGCTCCGGGGAAGCGGGAACCCAAACCGATGATGGCAATCGGTTCGTATTCGGCCGTGCGCTTACGGCTAACGCGTGCGGTTGGAGCAACGCCCGTTTCTTCGCTGGCTAAATAAAAGGCTAAAGCTTCGATGGTGGGGTAGTCCCAGATGAGCGTAGGCGGCAAAGTACGGTTCAGCCACTCTTCCAAATCGCCGGCCAGGCCTACGGCCTGCGCCGAATCGAGGCCAAAGCTGGCAAACGGTTGATGGAGATCGATTTCCTTCGCCGGCATACCCAGGCTTGCCGAAAGCTGATCTACCAGCCATTTTTCGATTGCTTTTACCTGCTCGCTTTTGGCGGCCAGCGCTGCAGGAGGCGGAGCGACTGTTTGTTCTTCTTCTGTTTTCGGCGGGACGGTTAAATCGCTGCCGGCCATTTGCCACCGGGCAACCACGGCCAACTTCTCATCCAGATAGGCCGATTTCGTAGCGCGGCGCATGATTTTGCCGCTGGAGGTTTTTAAAATCGAACGGGCTTTAATCAACACAACCGCAGACGTTTGTAAATCGTGATTCAGTGTTACGGCCTGACGAATGGCGTCGATGATTTCGTCAAAGGGCAGGTTTTTACTTTGCCGGACTTCGGCGACCACTACCAACTGTTCAGTGGCTCCTTCGTCGATGGTAAAAGCGGCGCTGCAACCTTTGCGCAAAGCCGGATGGGATTCTTCAACGGTTAATTCAATATCTTGCGGGTAATGATTAGTACCCCGGACGATAATCAGATCTTTCACGCGGCCGGCAACAAACAAATTGTCGTCTATTATAAAACCCAAATCCCCGGTGCGCAGGTACGGGCCGTCGCCGCTGTCTGCCAGATAATTCTGAAAGGTCTCTTTGGTCGCTTCTTCCCGCTTATAGTAACCGCGGGAGACGCTGGGACCTTTAACCCATATTTCACCGATGTCGCCGGGTTTACATTCTAAAAAGGTCTCGGTATTGACGATGATGGTTTTTTGCCCTTTGGGATTGTGACCGGAACTGACCAGTGTTTGGCTGTTGGGGTCGTCCTCAGGAACTTTGATTACACTATTCTTTTTAAGGGCCGCTTTATCAACCGTGAGCGTTACCGGCGGTTTGTATAGTTCGGACCCGGTTACCAGCAGAGTAGCCTCGGCCAAACCGTACGCCGGAAAGAAGGCCTCTTTGCGAAAACCGGCTGGTTTAAAGACCTCGGAAAAACGTTCGATGGTCTGAGCGCGCACCGGTTCGGCTCCGCTCAGCGCCATTTCCCAGCGGCTTAAATCCAATTGAGCGATTTTTTCCGGCGTAGCTTTTTTGACGCAGAGATCATAAGCAAAATTAGGCGCCGCCGAGCCGGCCACAAATTCTTCGGGAAGGCGGCTGATAGCATTTAGCCAGCGCAGGGGGCGCTGCAAAAAGGCAATGGGCGACATGAGTAAACTGGGGCAGCCGGAATACAGCGGCTGTAAAACCCCGCCGATTAAACCCATGTCGTGATAAATAGGCAACCAAAATACTCCGACGGTGTTCTTCTTGTAGCCCAGTTCTTCGTAAATAATTTTGGAATTGGCTAATAAGTTGCTGTGTGTTAAAATAACGCCTTTGGGATTGCCGGTGGAGCCGGAAGTATACTGTAAAAATGAAATGGTTTCCGAATCAATACGCGGTTCTTTCCAGCCTTCCGCTAAGCCCGAAGCGATGCCGTCGGTGGAAAGCCATTGCAAATCTCCTAATTCCCTGGATTCGGCCACGGCGCGTCTGCCGGAGGAGAAGTATTTCATAGATGTTTGAAACTTGCGCATAAAGGGCACTTTTTCCAGAGCGCTGGTTAACTTGTTGCCAAGCTTCAGCATTTGGATCATGTACAAAATGGAATCCGAAGTCAGGGCCACGGTTGCGCCGGCGTCGTTAACGATGGCCTGCAAGCGGGGCAGGGAACGGTTTAGGCGATTGGGATCGGGCGGATAAGCCGGTACGGCGATCACGCCGGCATACAGACAGCCAAAAAAACCGCTGATGTAGTCCAATCCCGGCGGATAGAGCAGTAAAGCCCGTTCGCCAGTTAGTCCCTTGCTCATTAATGAAGCGGCAATAGCTCGCGCGCGCCGATCCAACTCGCCATAAGAAAGGCGAATTTCTTTCTTTTCGCCGTCTTTGAGATATGTGTATGCAATTTTATCCGGTTCGGTGAGCGCTCGCCAGCGTAGTAACTGCACCAGGGTTGCAGGAGAAAAATTAGGATCTGTGTAATCAATCTGTTTTTTGGACATAACTAACTCTTGTTGGTTAAATCAGTAGTTTTTTTGATTAACTGTTGCCAAGACTGGCCGTGCCGTGTTTTAAAAGAGCGGCTAAAAGCGGAAATATTTTTGTAGTCCAGTACGTCAAATATTTCTTTTGGTTTCAAGTTTCGCTGGAAGAGCAATTCGCTTTCATAATGGTACAAAACTTTTTGTTTGAAATTGCGGAAGCTCATTAAAAATGCCTTTCTGAATTCCGCCCGAAAATGACTTTCAGAAATATTTAAATAATCGGCTATATGATTAGAAGTGAAATTCTTTACCGGATGTGTCTCGATAAGATTAATAATCATCTGGTCGCGGGAAGAGAGGGGAAAGGCTTTTTCCGGAATGATGTTCAGCGGGATACGTTTCCAGTGATTCTGCCAGAGCTCGCGCAACACTTTGATGAGATGAAACTGACGGGCGTCGCCGATAACGCAGTAATCCACTCCGGCCAGATATAAATGGGCGAATTCTTCGCTTTTCATCTGCGAATTGTAGAAAATAATCCGGACCAGAGGAAAAGTGCGGCGCAAAGCGGAAAGTTGTTTTAGGGAAGATTCATGAAGGTCCTGCGAATAGAGAACAAAGTAAAAATCCGATTCGGCAACGAAGTGGATGAGAGCCTCAGGAGAGGAGTGGTTGTTGCCGGAAAAGGATATAGTCCAGCCCTGTAATTGGTTTAAAACTTCCTCTTTTTCTATAAAGGAAGTTTCGGAGTTGTCAACTACCAGCAGATTAGACAATATATTCCTCCTTGAAAAATACTTTTCCGCTGATCTTCACAATCTGTTTTTCCTTGTCTGAATACCGTCGAAGTTTCATACATTTAGGATAGAAAACAAGCTCTAATTAAGAAAAATCTATACCTTACTTACCGATAGTGGTATTTAAAAAAAAACGGAAAATTCCATTGTGATTTAAGTCACGCCTGATTTTATTTGTTTTGCACTCGTTAAAATTGTTAAAATAGACGATGCATTAGTTTTACTTTACGACGCTATGATAATAATTTTAAGCGGACGGTTAATCACTTGCAATATTTCATGATTGTGAAAGAACAAATTGTTTAAATTTCTTTGAAAAAGATTCGGCAGAAAAGGCTAAAACCTAAGGGCAACAGTTAACTTACTTTAGCGATTCACTGCTGCTGTGAATGCCTTTTTAATATTGGTATGGACTGGATTCTACCAAAGTGTAGCATAGAGCCGGAATACAGTGTTAATGCCAGGGCGGAGAAAAAGAATCTTGTTTTGCTCAGGTAAAAACCGAATCGTTTTAATAAATAAATATAACCCCGTATTCTTTGATTACCGCAGGTAAAAATCACAATTTACCTGTTGCGCGTATAAATTACTGCGAGTGTGCAAAAATCGCCACAAGAATTTAGCAAAGTTGTACATTTTTTCGTCTGTTGTTAACCTGCTATTTTTCTTGCCATTAATAGAAAAGAAAACTATATTAGATAATATTTCTGGTTTAGTTCATCTCTAAAATGTGAAAAGTTAGTAGTGGGAGATATATTGAGTCCCGTTTATCGTTTTGCGCCAAGTCCGACCGGTTATTTACATATCGGCGGGGCACGCACGGCTGTTTTTAACTGGCTTCTGGCTCGAAAATCAAACGGGAAATTTTTGTTGCGTATCGAAGATACCGACCGCAAGCGGTCAACTTCTGCTGCCATACGGCAAATTCAGGACAGTTTAGAATGGTTGGGATTAGATTGGGATGACGGCGTTTATTTTCAAAGCAGGCATATTGAACGGCACCGACAAATTGCTTCCTTATTATTAGAGCGGGGGAAAGCCTACCGCTGTTTTTGCACCAAAGAAGAACTGGAAGAAAAACGCAAAAAGGCGGAGCAACTAAAAATAAACCAGCGCTACGATGGAACCTGCCGCCGGCTCTCTGAAGACGAAATCCAGGCTAATCTCAAAGCGGGAAAACCCTTTGCCATCCGTTTTAAGGTGGCAGAAGGAGTTGTTGCGTTTGACGATTTAATTCACGGCCCGACTCAAATCAGTAACGACACTTTGGATGATTTTATTATTTTACGCTCCGACAATACGCCGGTTTACCAGTTGGCGGTCGTGGCCGACGATCACGATATGGGCGTTACCTGTGTTATTCGCGGAGATGATCACATTGCCAATACCAATAAACAAATTTTAATTTACCATGCTTTAGGCTGGCCGGTGCCGGATTTTGGCCACGTACCGTTGATTTTAGGCGCCGATAAACAGCGCCTTTCCAAGCGCCACGGAGCTACTTCTGTGGAAGAATATCAACGACAGGGTATTTTACCCGAAGCGCTGTTTAACTATCTGTGCCTGTTAGGCTGGGCCAGCGGCGGCGACCGCGAGCTATATTCGCAGGAAGAGTTAATAAAGGCCTTCTCCGTCGAGCGTATTCATCATACGCCGGCGGTCTTTGACGAACAGAAACTGCTGTGGATGAACGGAAAGTATTTAGCTGCACTAAGCGCGCCGGATTTAATGAACAAGCTGCGAACGCGCTTTGCAGAGCGGGGCTTCCAGGTAAAGCAGGAAGAACAGCACAAGTTTTTTATGCTGTTAGACCTGCTGAAAATCCGCGCCAAAACGTTGAATGAATTAAGCGCTTTATGTGAGTTTTATTTTAAAGATCCTGAGAATTATGAAGAAAAAGGCGTAAAAAAACATTTTGCCAAAACAGGAACATATGAGTTGCTGCAGGCATTTGCGCAACTGTTTAATGGTAAAGATCAGCTTCCGGATAGCCCTGATTCCATCGAAGCGTTTGTACGGAATTTTGCCGAAGCAAAGGGCGTCTCTGCGGCCAAACTGATTCATCCGTTGCGGCTGTCTTTAACCGGTAAAACCGCCAGCCCCGGTATATTTGAAGTTTTGTATGTGCTGGGCTGGTCTACGGTTGTCAGGCGAATTGCCAACGCTCTGACCTATATAAAAAAAATTAGTGAAACTCATGACAACTAATCCATTACAAATACTTTGCTGGGACCACAATTCAGAATATGCCAGACTGGTAGCAAGCGTTTTTTCATTAATTCCGTACGAATTGCTCCGGGTGGAGGAGGACAAAAATGAGTTTTTCAGCTTAATCCAACAGAATGATTTTGATTTAATCATCGTCGATAATACGATTGCCGGATTGCAGCCGGCGAATTTTAAACAGATGGAAATCAGTAATCCGGCAATAGATATTCTTTTAATAGAAAATGGTTATGAACGGGCGGCCGATTTCCATGGTTTCGGCAATATTCGCTTTTTATCAAAAGATGATGTGGTGTTGAAGCTGGCGCCGCTTTTAAGCGAGATGTATTCGCGAATTTCCGATAGAATTTACAATGGCCTAAACTACCAAAAACTTTTGCAGCAGACCCTGGAACACATCAATTGTATGGTGCTAACGGTAAATTCCGAAGGCCGGGTAGTGTTTATGAATCAGACCGCCAGTAAAAAACTGGCCATCGAAGACGCGCTGAATTCGGAAGTATTCATCCAGAATATTTTAGCAGACGGCGCTAAAATCTGGAAGTTTATCCAGAATTATTTGGCAGATAAAAATAAACCGCTGCAAAACTATCAGGTGCAGTTTGTAGATGCGCATAATCAAAAGCATACTAAGCTGATGAATTTCAGAAACATTGCCATCGATAAGAAGTATGTGTTGATCGATGAAAATATCCAGCAAAAAATTGAGCCATTAGCTACCGAAGTACAGGACCTGAGCATCATTCAACGTTTTTCCGAGTCTATTTCCAATGAATTGCTCAATCCGGTTAATGTAATTTTCGGGCGCATACAACTGCTAAAACAAAGTATGCCGCAGGAAGCCATACTGCAAAAACACATCGGCGGCCTGGAAAAGCAGGTGGAACGCATCAATGAAACCATAAAACGCTTAGTTACTTTTGCCAGCATGCGTCCCGATGCCGTACCGCAAAAAGTGCATTTAAATGAACTGCTGGAAAGGCTGAAAATTGATCCGGCGGCGCACAATCGCCTAAATAGCTTTATGGATCGCATCATCTTTGAACCGGGCAAGGACATACCCGTTTTGCCTGGTCTGCTTTCCCATTTTGATATGCTCATCAAAAATATTTTAGAGATGGTTTTCGAATGTGCGGGCAACTCGGGGAAAGTAGTGGTTTCTACCAAACACATCATGAGCAGGGATAACAATGAGCAGGTTCAATTAACCTTTGCGATTGATTACAATAAGCCGATTTTCGGTGACGCCCGCTCGCTTAGCAATCAGCTAAAAGAAGAGCGCACCATCGAAGGAAGCATTGTTAAATATATCATTCGTAGTTACAGCGGCGCCTATCAGATAAAAAACGATACCACACAATCGGAAAAGTTAGAAATATTTTTCCCTGTCTTAGACCCATATAACAAGGCGGAGGCTAAATGAAATCCCATGTTTTAATCGTTGACGACGATTTTGATGCTTTGGAAATGATGAAAGAGCTGTTCGACAGCAAAGGGTATGTCCCCGATACGGCCGCCAACGGCATCGAAGCGTTAACGAAAATCAAAAATCAGGAGCCCGATATTGTCCTTTCGGATATTCGTATGCCCGAGATGGACGGCATGGAACTGTTGCGCGTTTTAACCAAGGATTATGCGCACATTCCGGTAATTATGATTACGGCTCACGGTACAGTAAATACCGCGGTCGACGCCATGAAAATGGGCGCCAAGGATTACATCCTGAAACCTCTGAGTTTGGATGAAATCCTGGCTAAGGTAGAACGCATCACGCAGCTTAATTCTTTGATTAAGGAAAATGAATATCTGCTGACTAAATTACAGCAGACCTACGATTTTACCAATATGATCGGCAAAACGGACAAGATTCAGGAAATTTTTCGCTTGGTCAAAGATGTAGCGCCCACAAACACCACCATACTAATCGGCGGAGAAAGCGGCGTGGGTAAAGAATTAATCGCCAATGCCATTCATTATAACAGCCCGCGCGTTAAAAAACCCTTTGTTAAAGTAAACTGCGGTGTGCTGGCGGAAAGCTTGTTGGAAAGCGAATTGTTTGGCCATGTGCGCGGCGCATTTACCGGCGCCATTAAGGATAAAATCGGCCGCTTTGAGATGGCTAACGGCGGTACGCTGTTCCTTGATGAAATCGGCGATATTTCACTGAATATGCAGCTCAAGCTTTTACGTGTGTTACAGGAGGGCGAGTTCGAACGCGTTGGCGGCACGGAAACACTGAAAGTAGATGTGCGTATCATTGCCGCCACAAATAAGGATCTGAAAAAACAGATCAAAGAAGACAAGTTCCGCGAAGATTTGTATTACCGCTTGAATGTCATTCCAATCACCGTGCCGCCGTTGCGTGAACGCCGCGAAGATATCAAATATTTGGTAAATCATTTTATCGAAAAATATAACCGCGTTTACGGGAAGTCCATTACGGATGTTGAACCCAAAGCCATGGATTTAATGGAACAGTATGAATATCCCGGGAATATTCGTGAGTTAGAAAATTTGATTGAACGGATTGTCGTACTCAATAAAACGGGACTGATAACCCTTGATGATTTGCCGTCATATATTCGCCAGATGAGTGAAGAAAATATTCCGGAAAACATTGATTTTGAACAGGGGCTTTCCAAATTAGTAGATGCTTATGAGCGCAATTTAATTTTAAAAGCACTGGAAAAGAATAATTTTAATAAATTTCAGACAGCGCGGATGCTCAAAACAAATCGCAGTACGTTTAATTCCAAACTAAAAAAATATGGCATAAAATAATGGTTAGTGCAGAACAACCTGTTTCGGCTCGTGTTGTGTTCTGTACCGTCCCCGACAGTGAAACAGCGGAAAAGTTGGCCAGGCACATCGTAGAAGAGGGGCTGGCCGCTTGTTGCAGTATTGTTTCCGGTCTGAAATCAATCTATCGCTGGCAGGGAAAGATTCAGAAGGACGACGAGCATCTGTTAATCATTAAAACGACGACGGCTGCCTACGAAGCGCTGCAGGCGTTAATCGTAAAACTTCATCCCTATGAAACACCGGAAATCATCTCTCTGCCGATTGACAGAGGGCTGCAGGAATATTTGAACTGGCTGGAACAAAATACAGGGGTAGGTAATGCAAAATTTGCTGCAAGAAATACTCAGTGACAACCATTCAGGTTCCTTGACGTTGGCTTACAAGGAACTGGATTTGTATGAAACCATAGTAGCTGAAGCGCAAAAAACGCAAAGCGATCTCGAAAAGTTGCATAATAAGATTCATGACACAGGCAAAATTATCATTAAGGCTCAGCCGAATATGGTCATCCTGCGCCGCGTGAGCAATCACTTACAAAATCATTACAAACGGCTGGTTAAGGCAGAAAAGCCGGGCAGTGAAATCTATTCGGCTCTGCTGGAAAAAATTGAGCAGATACGTAGGGAATTCAAACAGAATGTGGGAAAAATCGCCCAAATGGGCGCAAAAGTGATCGCCACTTCAAACAAGGTGATGACCATTAGCAACAGCACATTGGTCAGGGAAATCTTCTGTAAAACGCACGCTCAGAAACGGCGTTTTGAGGTGTTTAATCTTAAAAGCCATCCTCCGGATGAAGGCATTCTTTTTGCCGAAGACTTAGCCGAAAAGGGCATTCGCAGTACCGTAATCGCCGACTCTCAGATGGGCGTGTTTTTACCGGAGATGAATCTGGTGTTCGTTGGCGCCGACCGGATTTTTGAAAACGGCTTTATTAACAAAGCCGGCACGCTGCCGCTTTGCCTGGCCGCCCGTCATTACAATGTTCCGGTTTACCTTGCCGTAGAAACCATAAAAATACTTACCACGCGTGAACGTTCCATTAAAGTTCAAAATATGAATCCGGATGAAGTGTACCGGCCTAAAAACGATAAAATTTCCGTTGAAAATTCTTACTTCGAGAGCATCCCCCTTGATTTGGTACACAAAGTAATTTGTGAGGATGGGGTTTTTGAGACGTTTGAATTTGTCAATTGGTATTTAAAGGAGTAACTTATGCCCACAGGTACGTTTATCACCGAATTACTCGGCGATGATAATAAAATAGAAATCCCGGCGGAAGTGGTTCAGCGCCTCAAGTTAGAAGAAGGAGATAAAATCGAAGTGCTGGTTAAAAAAATCCGTTCCCACCGTTTGGATATACGGATTTCTAAAAATCCGCTGTATAAACTGTTGACGCTGGTTAAGACGGGGAATAGCAAATGAAAATTATGACCTGTTTTATCGACGCTTCGGCCTGGGTGGCCATTGTCGATGCTCATCATGAGCATCACAACGAAGCCGCAGACTATTTCCGTGAACTACTGGAAAACAACGCCAAAATAGTTTCCAACAACATAGCGATCGACAATGCCTTGCGGCAAATCAACCGTACGCTGGGATTAAAAGCTGCACGCGATTTCTGGAAAATCATCGATGAAAGCATTCTTACCATAAATTTACGTATGGATTGGATTTCGCGTCGTGTGCGCCGTAACGCTATCGGTCATTATCTAAAAAAAACGAATGACGAATTGCAACTGGAACATTATTTTTTATTGGAAACCGTCAAGCGTAAAAAAGTGGATATTATTTTCAGTTTCGATAAAAACGTACGCCATCTGGGGCTGCCCATAATGCCCCAGAGCGGGGAAGAAATATGAGCACGCTGTTTTATTCTACTTTAAAATTAGGCGAGCATTCTCAAGTTTTTATCTGGGGAGAAAAATCGGCCCACGCCCTACTTTGCCTTCTTTCCGCTGAGACCAGGCGCAGCGGCCGGATAGCTTTGGTTTTGTCCGATGACCTGCAAGTTTACCCCATTGAAGGTAAGGTTCTGGTAAGCCCGGAAACCGATCTGTTAAAAGATTTGTTGAAAACGGAACCGGCGGAAGTGATTCATTTGGCCCGTTCCGTAAAAAACGACATTTTGCAGCCCTATGCCAGCAAAGATATTAAAAAAATTCTGGCGCAGAGTGAGGATCCCATTCTGCCTTTTTTATATGTAAAAAAGAACGGCCAAAATTTAAAACAAATAATACAGTCCAGCGCCAAGCCGTTGTGCCTGTGCGTGATCAACTATCAAAATGCCGGGCAGGAGTTGCTGGACAGCGCCAGGCGTCCCAGTGTTAGTGATAAAACAGTTAATCGTAAGATTCTTCAGATCATAACGGCGCATTGCGAGGGTTTTAACGAAATGGAGTGTGCGGAAAACAACGTTCTCTTTATCGATCAGGTAAAAACCATTTTAGAGGAAAATAAACTGCTTTCTGTTTTGCGCAAATTTAATGAACAATTTGCCGGCAGAATTTTTTTAGGCAACACCACCCAATACCGGATTAAAGAAATTTAGGGGCAGGGGATGGCCAAGCGCATTATGATTTTAGGCGCCGGAGACGCCGGCACGGCCACAGCGCTGCGTTTGTACCGCGCCGGTTTTAAACCGTTCATTGTAGAAGAAAATATCCCGCGCGACCTTTACCATCGCCGAAATTTTTGCCAAGCCATGTTCAGCGGACATAAAACTGTAAACGGTCTTACGGCGCGTACTCTGCCCGGCGCTATCGAAAGGGGCGATGTTCCGTCCGATATTTCCCTCAAAGAGTTCCTTAAATTGCAGGCCGCTAATCGTGAAATTCCCCTTATTACCTTTGACGACCTGCCGCAATTGAAAAACGAACCAATCGATGTTGTTTTTGTGGCCCAAAATACTTTGTGGCCGCAGGCGGCCCCTTTTATTGCAGATGAAACCGTACGTATTGGCCTGCATAGCCTTGAGGACGCGGACAGTATAAATTTTCGAATCGCCGACCATCCGCCCTATCTGGGTCAGGTGCTCTATCCTTTTGAAGAATATTATTATCTGACTTCGCCGCTTCCTGCAACGGAGAAACCGGCTAAATATGCGGTAAAGGCGCCTCTGGAAGGTGTGTTTACGGCCACTAAAAATCCCGATGAAGCAGTGTTGGAAAAAGAAGAAATCGGTCGCATTAACGAGATACCCATTTTAGCGCCGGTGCACGGTAAAATAAGCGGTATCCTGAACAGCGGTCTGATTGTGCCGCAGGGGGCGGTTTTTGCCGAAATAGACCTTCATCCCAAAGCGTTGCCTGCCGCGGTTATTCCGGAGAAATATTTTAATATTGCCGGCGGTGTGTTAGAAGCCATCTTGTACCACCTGCATTTGTAACTTCTCCGGCTGGATATTGGATGTGGATTTTTTCCCCGCGACAATCCAAAACAATAATCAATTGCGGATCTTGGCGGAATTCAATGTATGAGTTCACTCTAAAAAGGTCTCTCACTGTCATTTTCCCACCACGAAGTGGTTCCTTTCCCGTAGGGATCACTCCGTGGCGGAAAACGGGACGGCCTTTGCCGCGAGGAGCAGGGCGACGAGAAATCTATTGTTTTTTTGAAGATATAAGATTTCTCATCCCGATGAATCGGGATCGCCACGAAAGTGGTCCCGTTGGGAAAATGACAAAAACTGGTTTTTAGAGCAGACTCATGTATTGAATCCTTACATACAAAAGGCGGAATGTTGGAAATCGGACATTCCTGGCCGGATATTGGATATTCTTCCCCCTCTCTGTTACATCTTGTTACAATTCTGAAATTTTTTATTTACATTTATGTTCTAAATTGCGAACAAACAAAAAACATGGGATTGTTCAGGTTTTAAAATACATAAACCGGAAAAATAAATGAAACCAAGCATTTTACTCATCGATGATGATGAAAAACTCAACGCCCTGCTGATTGAGTATTTAGCCAAATTCGATTTTGCCGTGACAGCCGCAACCCATCCTGAGGAAGGATTAAAACGGATAGAACAACTCAAACCGGATTTAATCATTTTAGATGTAATGCTGCCTTCCATGGACGGTTTTGAGGTCCTGCGCACGATTCGTAAATCGAATGCCACACCGGTGATTATGTTAACTGCCCGCGGCGAAGTTACCGACCGCATTGTAGGGCTGGAAATAGGCGCCGATGATTATATTCCCAAACCGTTCGAACCGCGCGAGCTGGTGGCGCGCATTCAAACTGTGCTGCGCCGCGGTCAGGCTGCCCCGACTAAAACGGTAAAACACTTCGGTGCGCTGCAAGTGAATTTTGACAAAAAAGCGGCTTTGTTAAACGATCAGAATTGCGATTTGACTACGGCAGAATTTGAACTATTGTCCCTTTTTATCCGCAACAAAGGCAAAGTGCTGGATCGCGATCAGATAATGGACGCCATGCGCGGTATTGAATGGGAAGCCTTTAACCGCTCAGTGGATGTGCTGGTCAGCCGTCTGCGGCAAAAACTACACGACGATCCCAAAGCGCCGCAATTTATTAAAACGGTCTGGGGAAGCGGCTATTTGTTTATTGGAGATTCCGGCCATGCAGATTAAGGAACGCATCCGACATTCCCTGTTTCTTAAAATCATTTTGATTTTTTTAGCGGCACATTTAACCATCGCCGCCGTCGGCTATACCATGCATAAATATTTTGCATCCCAGCCGCATCTCCAGAATATGGATAAAAACATGGCTCAATATAGCGCCTATCTTATTAACGAAATAGGTGTTCCGCCGGATACGGCCAGAGCCGGAGCGCTGGCCGACAGCCTGCATCTGGCCATAAAATTTACCTCGCAAAAAATAAATTGGGCCAGCGAGTCAATAGAATTTGGGGATGTAGCCCCGCAATGGCAAAACGTTCCCGGGAAAAAACAATATTCAATTGCTTTTACCCAAAACGGTTTGCTGGTAAAAAATGAAACTCCGCAGGGAATTTATCTTTTGCTTTTTAAAAGCAAGGTATGGGACAACAGTTCGGACGCGCAGTGGCGTATTTTAACGATGGTGCTTTTTATGATGTTTATTTTAACCATCATTTACTTCATCATTCGTCGTTTACTGCAGCCCATCGAGCAATTGGATGAAGCCACCAAACAATTAAGCGCCGGTAATCTAAATTACAAACTGGCCACCACGCGCAAAGACGAGTTAGGCGATTTGGTGCAATCTTTTAATTTGATGACCACGCGTATCAAAGAAATGTTAAAGGCGCGCGATCAGTTACTTTTAGATGCCAGCCACGAACTGCGTTCGCCGTTAACACGCATCAAAGTAGCTCTGGAATTTATTGATGACGGCAACGCCAAGGAAAACATCCGCAGCGATATAACCGATATGGAAACCATGATTGCCGAGTTGCTGGAAAAAGAACGGCTGGACAGTCCCTACGGCGGTTTGCACAAAACAACGCTTAATCTTAACGAGATTATACGTAAAGTATGCGCCGGTTATGTACACCAGAAGCCGGGAATCGCGCTAAACTTACCGGAGCTTCCCATTGAGATGCAAGCCGACGGCGAACGTTTGCGTATGGCTCTGAATAATCTGATACAGAATGCGCTTAAATTTTCGGCGCCGGACAGTAGCGCCGTGCGAGTAAATGTAAGCCAGGTTAACAATGAAATAAACATTACAGTACGCGATTTTGGTCAGGGCATCCCGCTGAAGGAAATCCCCTATATTTTTGAGCCGTTTTACCGGGTGGACAAATCACGTTCCAAACAAACGGGCGGCTATGGTCTGGGCATGAGTCTGGTTAAAAAAATCATTGAGATGCACAAAGGCCGGATAGAGGTGGATAGCACGCCGGACCGAGGGACGACGGTGCGCATCCTATTAAAGATGAATTAAAAATTAGGAACCGGGAATTAGAAAATAGAAGTCAGAAATTAGGTAAAAGGTAAGTGTAGTTAGGACAATTCCCGGTTCATCGTAGTACTTTGAAGATAAATGGAAAAATTAAGAAAAATATAGTTCTAAGGAGTTTCAAATGAAGAACAAAGTGTTGAGCCTTGGTCTGGCTTTGGTGATCATTATCGCCGGCTTCCTGATAGCGGGTGCGCTGAGTAAAACAAAGGAAATGCCGCGGAACAGCAAAACGACGCAAACACATAAGCTGTTTAATTTTAAAATCGTTAAAAGCCAGAAAATCCCGGTAACCATTACCGTCGGCGGCCATTTACAGGCCTATCATAAAATCACGCTTTTTGCGGAAGTGTCCGGTATTTTGCACGAAGGGCAAACATCGTTCCGTGCGGGCAATCTGTTTAAAAAGAATCAAGCCGTATTGCATATTGACGACAGTGTGTATCGTAATAACGTCCTGGCGCAAAAGAGCAGTTTGCTGAACCAGCTTACACTGTTCCTGCCTGATTTTGCCATCGATTTTCCGGCCAGCGCTAAAAAATGGCAACAATATCTTGCCGAATTCCGGCTCGATGAGCGCCTTAAACCTCTGCCCCGGGCAGCGAACAGCAAAGAACAATATTTTATCGCTTCGCGTAATATTTACAATCTGTATTACTCGGTAAAAAGCATGGAAGCGCTTCTGGCCAAGTACACTATTCGCGCTCCCTTTGACGGCGTGGTTACCGAAGCCGATATAACGCCGGGTTCGCTGGTACGTGCCGGACAAAAATTAGGCGAATTCACCAGTACCGACCTTTTTGAACTGGAAGTTCCCGTCAATATTGCCGACCTGCCCTTTATCCGTAAAGGCGACCGCGTAACACTTTCTTCTGACGATGTAGACGGTTTATTCAGCGGCCGCATTAAACGCATTAACGCCAAAATCGACCGCGCTTCGCAGACCGTTAAGGCATATATTATCATCAATAATGCCCGGTTAAAAGACGGTATGTACCTGACTGCCCGCATCACATCAGGACATAACTTTCAGGGATTTAGGATTCCGGCTGTATGGCTAATCGGTAACGATCAGCTTTACGTTAAAAAGGACTCCCGTCTGGTATTGACTAAAGTGCATATCGTGCGTAATGACAACGATTATGTGATCGTTAACGGCTTAAGCGATGGAACGCAGATCCTGGCTCAGGAAATTTCCGGCCGGGCCAAAACTATCCAACTGGACTAATGAAATATCCATGAAGTACACGAATGATTAATTTAAAGCATGGTTACCCGGAAGATTACAAATTTAATGTCCCAAACACCAATGAATAACTCCACTGTATTGCCAAAGAGCGGACTGATTTTAAACCCGAACCTCCACCTATGCTTTGAAATTAATAAATATTTTTATTCGTGTTTATTCATATAATTCGAGAATGATAATACAAACGAATCAGTAACAAACTTTGAGATGATTATGAAAGAAATGATTGCTAAATTTATCCGCTATCCGGTACTGGGCAATGTTATTGTTGTAACGCTGCTTATTTTCGGCTATTTCGGATTATCCAGTTTAAAAACCACCTTTTTCCCGCAGATTCCCAGTAAAATAATTATCATTCAGGCCATCTATCCGGGAGCGTCGCCTAAGGAAATCGAAGAAGGCATCGTGCTGAAAATCGAAGATAATTTAAAGGGCGTTACCGGCATCGACCGCGTGACGTCGGTTTCCAGCGAAAATTCCGGAATAATTACTGTAGAACTGCGCACCGGTTACAATATTGATGTGGCTCTGCAGGACGTAAAAAATGCCGTGGACAAGATCAGTTATTTTCCGGTAGGCATGGAAAAGCCGGTCATCTACAAGCAGGAGATGATGGATTTCGCCATTAATTTTGCCATCCACGGCGATGTGGATTTAAAAACGCTTAAAAAATATGCCCGGCTCATTGAACGGGATTTACTTGAAGTAGACGGCATTTCCAAAATAACGCTCAGCGGCTTCCCCAAAGAAGAAATAGAAATCGGTTTGCGCGAAGACGATCTGCGCAAGTACCAATTAACCTTTGCCCAGATCAGCGCCGCAGTGCAAAAAGCCAACCTGCGCCTAACCGGCGGCCGGATTAAAGGCAAAAAGGAAGAACTTCTGATTCGCGCCGATTCCAAAGGTTACTATGCCGGCGAACTGAAAGATATCGTTGTCAAAAGTACGGCAGATGGCGCCGTTGTGCGCCTGAAGGATGTGGCCGATTTGCGCGACCGCTGGGAAGAAAATCCCAATCGCGCTTATTTTAACGGTAAACCGGCTGTGGAGATCGACATTACCACCACCAATAATGAAGATTTGTTTTTTACCGTAAACTATGTAACAAAATATTTAAAGGAATTTAATGCCAAACATCACGATGTTCAGGCAAGCGTTATTCGGGACGGTTCCAAGATCATTCAGGAACGTATCGACATTTTAACCAAAAATGGCATAATGGGCATGATTCTGGTACTGCTGTTTTTGTCGATTTTTCTGAACGGCCGATTATCTTTCTGGGTGGCCATCAGTATCCCCATCGCCTTTGCCGGCATGTTTGCTCTTGCGCCTTTTGTGGGCATTACCATAAATGTTATGTCGCTGCTGGGCATGATAATCGTGATTGGTATGTTGGTTGATGACGGCATCGTGATTGCGGAGAATATCTACCAGCACTACGAACGCGGCGAAACGCCTTATAAGGCGGCGGTTAACGGCACGCTGGAAGTGCTTCCTTCCGTTGTTTCCGCCGTGTTGACTACCGTGGTTATTTTTTCCACCTTTTTCTTTTTGGAAGGCGGCATGGGCGACCGCACCAAAGATTTGGCTTATGTGGTTATTGCCGCCCTGCTTTTTTCCGTTGTGGAGGCTACCTTTATTTTACCCGCTCATGTGGGACATTCCAAAGCGCTCAAAGTAAAACCGGGGCAAAAGAACTGGTTTGAGCGTAATTCTGAAAAACTGCTCATATGGATGCGCGAAAAGTTGTACGCGCCGCAATTGCGCTTTGTACTCAAACACTCCCTGCTGGCTCTCAGCATTCCCCTGGCGCTGCTGATTATCACTATTGGTGCACTAAAGGGCAGTTTTGTTAAAACCACTTTTTTTCCCAATATTGAGATGGACAATACAACCATTAGCCTGGACCTTCCGGCCGGAACAAGTACGACTGTTACCGATAGTCTGCTGCGAAAAATTGAGCATTCCGTTTGGCAGGTAAACGATCATTATAAAAAAGAACACGACGGAGAGATTAACATCATCACCGGTGTATCCCGCAAAATCGGTCCGGAAACCAACAAAGGTAAAGTAAACGTCAACTTCATACGGGGGGAACAGCGGGATGTTTCCAGTATTGGAATCACCGATCTTATCCGGAGAGCCACCGGTCCCATTCCGGAAGCAAACAATCTGGAATTTGGCCGTAGCAGCCACTGGGGCAAGCCGGTTTCCATTGCCATCATCGGCGATAATTTACAGGAAGTGCGTGCAGCCAAAGAGGATTTAAAAAAGGAATTACGCAAAATCCAGGCTTTGAAAGATGTAATAGACAACGATCCCCCGGGATTGCGTGAGGTGAGCGTTACACTCAAACCAAAAGCGCTGGCTCTGGGACTAACCCCGCTGGACGTGATGAATCAGGTACGCTCCGGCTTTTTTGGAGCCGAAGCCCAGCGCATTCAGCGCGGTATTGACGAAGTGCGGATTTATGTGCGCTACAAGGAATCGGAACGCGCTACCATCAACCAACTGGCTAATATGCGCATCCGCATGCCCAACAATCAGGAATATCCTTTGCAGGAAATCGCCACCTTGACCGTAAAGCGCGGCATTATGAGCATCAACCATCTGAACACACGGCGTGTGATTAAGGTAGAGGCGGACGTGTCCGATCCCAAGGAATCGGTTACGGATTTAAACGCCAACCTGCGCGCCGATATCTTGCCCGTATTAAAAGACCGTTATCCCGATGTGGAATTTAATTTTGAAGGGCAAAGCCGGGAATCGAACAAAACAAAACGGGCCACCATGCGTGTGCTGCCACCGATTTTACTGCTGATGTTTATCATTGTAGTAATTAATTTCCGTTCTTTCCTGCAGGCCATTATCGTCTTTATATTAATTCCTTTCGGCCTGGTGGGTATCGTCTGGGGACACTATATTCAGGGTTACATCATTAGCGTGTTGTCCATGTTTGGCATGATTGCCCTGGCCGGCATCATGGTTAACGACGCCCTGGTGCTGGTCAGCGCCATGAATCAACGCCTTAAAGAAGGGCAGGGTTTTAAAACGGCGCTGTACGAAGCCGGAATCAGCCGCTTTCGGCCGATTTTGCTCACCTCGCTGACCACCATTGCCGGTTTGGGGCCATTGATTTTTGAGACCAGCTTTCAGGCCCAGTTTCTTTCGCCCATGGCAATCTCGGTCGCTTATGGTTTGCTCTTCGCCACAGCGCTCAATCTGTTAATGTTACCGGCCTTGTTGAATTTATTCAATAAACTGAAGGTGTATGTATTCTGGATGCTAAAACATGAAAGACCAGCCGCAGAGATGGTGGAACCGGCCGTGAGGGAAGATATTTTTATTAAAGGGCTTTGATCTGTCAATAATCGGCTATCGAGCAGCGGGTATCAGTTGCCAGGAATCAGTAAACAGGAATTAGTTGTTTGTTAAGCGTTATTCGTCATTAACAACTGATAACTAAAATTTTCAGTTGTTAGAAACTGAAAAAACTTGAAAACTAAGGATAGAGGCATGAAAGAAAAAAAAATTATTATTTTGTTCAGTTTGCTGATGGCAACGCTCAGCTCGCTGTATGCACAGGAACTATTGAAGCTGGATGAAGCCATTGCCATCGCTTTGCAAAAAAATCATCAGATTAAAATCAACCGCAACACGGCCCGGATTAGTAAAAACAATGCCCATATCGGCAATGCCGGCTTTTTGCCCAAGGTGGATGTGCTGACCGCTGCTAACTATAGCGACCAGGCATTGCAGACGCCGGCCGGAGAGAGTAAAGAAAAATCCACTTTAAATTTGGCGCAGATATCCCTGAGCTATAATTTATTTAACGGCTTGGGTGGGTACTTTACTTTGAAAAATTTGCGCGCTCAGGCCGAAGGCGGCGAACTGGCCGCCCGGCAGAATATCGAACTTACCCTTACGCAGGTCATCGCCGCCTACTATAATGTGGCTGCTGCCGAAGAGGCGCTGCAAATTCGCCGGGATGCCTTACAGATTTCACGCGAACGCTTACAGCGAATCGATAAAAAAGCCGCCTACGGTCAGGCCAACAAAATCGATGTGTTAAATGCCAAAGTGGATTTTAATGCGGACACAACCGCCTATCTGAATGCCCGCTTGCAATTAACCGAAGCGCGGCGCAATCTCAATTTACTGTTAGGCCGCGATGTAAATCAGGATTATACCGTGGATACGCAGGTGCCGTTTACTACGATAGCCTCACGGGATGAATTAAAAGAAGGCGCTTTTCGGAACAATGCGTCTTATTTACTGGCTCAGAGTAATTTAAAACAGGCAAACTATGCTCTGCGCCAGTCGCAATCCGTTTATTATCCAAGATTAGACGTGACCTCGGCCTACGGCCATTCACAAAACGAGGCGAATTTAAACATCGCCCTGGACAATCCCAATCGCAGCCTTTCAGCCGGACTCTCGTTGAGCCTGAATCTGTTTAATGGCTTTAAGAACAAAATTCAAACCCAAAATGCTCTCATCAGCTTAAAAAATCAGCAAATTCTTTTGGATAAAGCGCGGCTCAGTCTGGAAAAAGATTTGGACAACGCTTACACAGCCTACCAAAATCAGCGCTATATTCTAAAACTGGAACAAACTAATTTAGATGCCGCCGAATTGAATTTTAAGCGCTCGCAGGAATTGTACAATCTGGGACATTTAACGGCTACGGACTTCAGAGCCGCGCAATTAAATTTAATTCAGGCGCGCTATCGTTTATCGCAGGCTAAATTTCAGGCCAAAACAGCGGAGACGGAGCTGCTACGATTGAGCGGGAGATTGCTTGTAAAAACTAATTAATGGCTGTAACAAAAATAGCCAGGATGATTTGCTGACGTATCTCCGAAGACGCAAATTGTCTTCAGCCCCTCGCGATATCTCTTCCTTCCGGGGATTCTTAAACAAAAAGCAAGAAATGGGTGTATCCATCGGGTAATGTTTTCTTTTTTCTTTTATCTTTTTTTCTTATATTGTGGTGTACGAAAATACACTAAGTATAAACATGAAAACATTTGTCCATTTACATACACACAGTTATTACAGTCTGTTGGACGGCATTCCTTCTCCGGAAGAGCTGGTTCTGGCCGCAAAACAAAACGGCATGCCGGCGCTGGCCCTGACCGATCACAACGCCTTGTACGGCGCGGTTGAATTCTTCCTGAAGGCGCGCGAACACGGTCTGAAAGCGATCATCGGCGCCGAGCTCACGCTGAGTGATGGTTTCAATTTGATTTTGCTGGTGAAAGACGACAGCGGCTACCGTAATCTGTGCCAGTTGATCACCCGCGGCCGGCTGCAGGGCGGGCATAATCGCTTTCGCTTAAAGGCAAACGAACTGACAAATTTGACCGGCGGACTCATAGCGCTCTCCGGTGGACAAAAAGGTGCGATTAACGCTTTGCTGGCCAAACGCCGCTACGACGAGGCCGTTAAGCAGGCCGTACATTTTCAGCACGTGTTTGACGGCGCTTTTTATTTGGAACTGCAGCGGTTTTCCGCCCAGGATACGCTGCTTAATTTACGCCTGCGCGATCTGTCCGTGGAATACCATATTCCGCTGGCAGCCAGCAACGACGTGCACTTTATCAGCAGTAACGACTGGCCCTTGCGCCGCCTCATGCACGCCATCGATGACAACACGACTATAGAAACCGTACAAAGCGCCGGCAGTTCGGAACACGATTTCAAATCCTCCGCCCAAATGCACGAGCTGTTCCGCGTTTTTCCGCAGGCGGCTGTCAATACGCTTAAAATCGCCCGCCAGTGCCACTTCGAATTCCGCGTGGGAAAACCCATCTTTCCTTCGGTGGAACTGCCGCCGCAGGAAAGCAGCTTTTCCTGTCTCTGGAAAAAGAGTTTCGAAGGCGCCACGCAGCGTTACAAGCCGCTGACCAGCCGCGTCATCAAACGGTTGGAGTACGAGCTGCAAACCATCCACGATTTGGGATTTGCCGAATACTTTTTAATCGTCAAGGATATTGCCGATTTTTGTCGCCGTGAGCATATTCCCTGCGTGGGGCGCGGTTCGGCGGCGGACAGTCTGGTGGCCTATGTTCTGCAAATAACCCAGGCCGATCCCATGCGCCACAATCTGTATTTTGAGCGTTTTCTCAATCCCGGCCGTAGCGATCCGCCGGACATCGACCTGGATATCTGCTGGAAAAACCGCGACCGTGTGTTAAAATATGTCTACCAAAAATACGGCGCCGAACGCACGGCCATGATATGCACTTTTAATACGTTTCAAAACCGCTCCGCCATCCGCGATGTGGCCGGGGCCTTTGGCATTCCGGAAGATGAAATCTCCAGAATCACCAAATATCTGCCGCACTACCACAGCCATCAGCTGGAGGAGACCATTCGGAGTCTGCCGGAATTAAAAGCGCTGCGGCTGAATTTGAACCAGTACCGCGAAATTCTGGATATGGCCCGGCGTATCAGCGATTTTCCGCGCCATTTGTCCATTCATCCCGGCGGCGTGATTATCGTCCCCGATCGCCTGAGTTTTTACACCCCTTTAGAAGCGGCCGGCAAAGATATTGTGATCGCCCAGTACGATATGTATTCCATCGAAAAACTGGGACTGGTAAAAATGGATTTGCTGGGCGTGCGTTCGCTGAGCGTTATCAGCGACACGTTAACATCCATTAGCCAAAGCGCAACGGACGGCGAACAAAAAAAGCGCGCCCGACAGTTGCTTAAAAAAAGCAAGGAACTGTCGCCCCTGGATTTGCGCGCCATTCCCGAAGACGACGCCGGGGTAACCGCTTTCATCCGTTCCGGTCAAACCATGGGCTGTTTTCAACTGGAAAGTCCGGCCATGCGCGGTTTGCTGAAGAAAATGCAGATCGAATCGGTGGACGATGTCATCACGGCCGTGGCGCTGATCCGGCCGGGCGCTTCCGGCAGCGGCATGAAAGAGGTCTACATCCGCCGCCGCGCCGGGCTGGAAAAAGCCTCGTATGCGCATCCCGCTCTAAAGGAAGCTTTGGAAGAAACCTTCGGCGTAATCATTTATCAGGAGCAGGTGCTGCGGGTAGCCCATTTGGTGGCCGGGCTTTCGCTGGCTCAGGCCGATTTGCTGCGCCGCGCCATGACCAAATCGCGCACTAAAAAGGAGTTTTTTAAACTACACGATGATTTTATGCAGGGCGCGCAAAACAACGGATTGAGCGGGGAGCAGGCTGAAACCGTGTGGAAGTTTTTGGCGCAGTTTGTAGGCTACGGATTCAACAAGGCGCACTCGGCCACTTACGGCGCCATAGCCTATCAAACGGCATTTCTAAAGCGCTATTTTCCGCAGCAGTACATGTGCGCCGTACTCAACAATCAGGGCGGTTTCTATTCGCCGATGGCTTATATGGAAGAAGCGCGGCGTATGGGCGTCCCGTTGCTGCCGCCCGATGTGAACCGCTCGCAGAAGGAATTCACCTGCGAAGGGGAAGCCTTGCGCGTGGGCTTGCAGGCGGTGCGCGATCTCACCCAGCGCACCATTACGGCGATTCTGCAGGAACGCCGGCAGCGGCCGTTTAGTGATTTATTCGATTTTATCCGCCGGACGCGGACCGGCGAAAAGGAAGTACAGCATCTGATCAAAGTCGGCGCCCTGAGCGCCCTGCATCCCAGCGCCCCGCAGTTGCTGCTGCACTGCCAGATTTTTTTTAAAAACAAGAAAAAGGCAGCGCTTACGGAATATCTGACCGCCGGTATCGATTTGCCGCCCTTTAATCTCTTCCAAAAAATCATGAACGAACTGGATTTGCTGGGCTTTGCCGTTTCGGCGCATCCGTTGACGCTGTTTCAGGATCAGTTGCGGGAGCGGCCGCTGATTTCGTCGGCCGAACTGGAGCGCCACAAAAACAAACGCGTCCGTCTGGCCGGCTGGCTGGTTACCTCGCGCCGCGTAGCCACCAGCGGCAATCAGTTTATGAAATTTTTAACGCTGGAAGATTTACAGGGCATGTACGAAGCCGTGCTCTTTCCGGCCGTTTATACGCGCTACGGGCATCTCATCCGTTCGCACGGACCGTTTGTAATCACGGGCCGCGTACAGTCGCGCCTGCCCGGCGAGGCCAATCTGATTGTGGAACAGGTGGAAGTGATTGTTCCGCAAAAGGAGGAGATGGAAGAAAAGATGTTGCGGGAGGAGGCGCGGAAAACGCCGGCCTGAATTCTTAACGGCAGTTTTTAATCTTCTTGACTTTAGCCACACTTTCTGTTACACTTCATTCAGTCCTATTTAATGTGAATGAATATGAAAATAATATTTTCCATCTCTTTTGTCTTTTGTCTTTTGTTATTTGTCTTATCGGCTTGCACCCCAACTGCTCAGAAAGTCACACCCCCGGCTCAGGTTATCGACGGACAATACGATTCCGAATTTCCGCAAAAGCCGACTTCCCGTGAATTGGCTCACATTGCCAAAACCATCAAGCTGGTTAGCAGCCTTACCTTTTACCACACCTATGAATTTTCACTGGAGCAGGCAGTGACATTGAAGGAAGTTTCCGCAACAGGTTTTAATGTAAAACAAAAAGCGGTCCATAGCGCCATCGCTCAAAAACCTGCTTCGGGAACGGCCGTTCTCATATTCGGCAATGGAAATTATTTAACGCTGCTGACCTGCGCGCACATTGTCCACGAGCCGGATACGCTGATCTATTACTATCAGGATCGGAATCGCGAAAAATCGCCCTTTGTCCAAAGCGTCTCCATCAAATCAAAACAGATTATTAACGTCCCTTTGCTTCCCCCCGGCGGAGCAGTGCGTATTTTGGCCATGGACCGAGCTAACGACCTGGCCCTATTAGGGATTAAGTTAAACACACATCCCAAACTGCCTTTGCCGCTGCTCAACCTTAAGTGGGGACGCGCTGCCCGGCTGCACTGGGGCAGCTTTGTTTACCTGTTAGGCTTCCCCAACGGTAAAAAAATGGTAACCAGCGCTCTGGTTAGCGAACCCAACCGCGATAACCGCCACAATTTTTTAATTGACGCCGATCTGCCGCAAGGTATTAGCGGGGGCATTGTGCTGGCTATCCATGACGGCGCGCCTAATTTTGAATTGGTAGGCATCGCCAACGCCTTATCTGCACGCCAACAATTTATTTTACGTCCGGATCCATTGTCGCGTTTATCGGAGTTGGCGCGCAACCTGCCTTACAAAGGAGATATTTATATCGATACGCAAATTTCACAGGTATCGGGTATTACCTATGTCATCGGCATTGAAAACGTAAAAGAGCTGATCGAACAACATCGTTCAGAAATAGAATATCTGGGATACGGCCTGCCTTCCTTTAGGCGTCAAAATAAATAATCGCTATGCTATTTTGCAAAGCGTTTTGTTCCAATATCCTTTCCTCTTCCTCTTACTTCTTACTCTTTCTCTTCTTCCAGATTTAGTTATAAGGGTGGGGTTTCAACAGGAGGTAGTGAATTTTCCAGTTGTCTCCAAAAATGGGGGGTCATTCAGATAGAAGAAGAGTACTTTATCTGGAAATGATGAGTTCACTTTAAAAAGGTCTCTCACTGTCATTTTCCCACCACGAAGTGGTTCCTTTCCCGTAGGGATCACTCCGTGGCGGAAAACGGGACGGCCTTTGCCGCGAGGAGCAAGGCGACGAGAAATCTATTGTTTTTATTGAGGATATAAGATTTCTCGCTGCGTTCGAAATGACAAAAACTGGTTTTTAGAGCAGACTCAATGGTATTTTTCTACTTTTTCTTTTTCTTAGGGAAAATTCTTTGGAGCAGGAAAAAGAGAAGGAATAAGAAGTTGGTTAACGGTTAAAACGCATTACTCCCTATCAGTAATATCATGTCCGTCCCGATTAAATTTTAGATAGTGGCTATGTATCTTGGAAAACAATAAGACCATTGTAAGGGATTATTTTTAAAAGCGTGAAAAGAAATGTTTAAACTTAAATACAAAAGTCTTTTTTCAGAATTTAATTATTTAGAACAGCTCTGAAGTAATATGGAATCTAATTTTATTGTGTAGTATATCATACTCAGAAAAATTTTGTATATTACAGCTGTATCCTGGTAAATTATTTTTTGGAGTTGGGATATGTCCCCAGACGGACGAAGCGATAAAAAGCGGCATTTAATGCAAGACCAGTTAGTAACCCAGTTCTATCGGTTACGCATGAACGAACACACCTTTATGGTTTTAATCGCCATTATTATCGGTGTGCTGGGTGGTTTTGGCGCGATATTCTTTCGTTTTGCCATTCGCTTTTTCGAAGGGATGTTTTTCCAGACCTGGGATTACTCTTTAACGTATGCTCTTAAGTTACCCTGGTACATCAAATTGGGCGCGCCGGTGGTCGGCGGAATTTTAGTCGGCCCGATCGTTTATCTTTTTGCCCGCGAGGCCAAAGGGCACGGTGTTCCGGAAGTGATGGAATCTATTGTATTGCGCGGCGGGGCCATTCGTCCGCGGGTAATGATCGCCAAAGTGTTCGCCTCGGCTATCAGCATCGGTTCCGGCGGCAGTGTCGGTCGTGAAGGCCCTATCGTACAAATCGGTTCAGCCATTGGTTCGACCTTCGGTCAATTGCTTAAAGTAACGGGTTCGCACTTGCGCACATTAGTAGCCTGCGGCACGGCAGCCGGCATTGCCGGAACCTTTAACGCTCCCATTGCCGGCGCTCTGTTTGCTATGGAAATTATTTTGAGCGATTTCGGCATTTCCCAGTTCAGCCCGATTGTGGTGGCTTCGGTTTCGGCTACAGTTGTCTCACGCCATTTTTTAGGTGACTTTCCGGCTTTTGTGATTCCGCAGTACCAGTTGGTCAGCGTATTCGAAATGGTGCCTTATGCTTTATTAGGCGTACTATCCGCTTTTGTGGCCCTGGCTTTTATTAACCTGCTTTACAAAACAGAAGACGCCTTCGAGGCTATTCCAATTCCGGGATTTATTAAACCGGCTATCGGCGGGGCGCTGATCGGTTTAATGGGCATCGTCTTTCCTTATATTTTCGGTGTTGGTTACGATACAATCAGTCTGGCTCTGGAGAGCAAGCTGGCCTGGTATTTTCTTCTTTTACTGGTTGTCCTGAAACTGTTAGCCACATCCCTTACAATCGGTTCCGGCGGGTCCGGAGGCATCTTTGCCCCCTCGCTGTTTTTAGGCGCCAGCCTGGGCGGATTTGTAGGCACGGTTGTGCACACCTTATTTCCCGCGCTGACCGCCAGCTCCGGGGCTTACGCGTTGGTGGGCATGGGCGCAGTGGCCGCCGGAGCCATGCATGCGCCGATTACTTCCATTTTAATCATTTTTGAACTGACCAACGATTACCGCATTATTCTGCCGTTGATGATTGCCTGCATCATCAGCGTTTTAATTACAACACGGCTGAAGAAGGATTCCATTTACACCTTAAAACTCTCGCGGCGCGGCATTAATCTTTTTCAGGGTCAGGAAATAAACATTCTTAAAGGGTTAACAGTGACACAGGTGATGAAACCGGATTTTGAAGTGGTGCGGGTCAATACACCCTTTAGCAAGCTGATGGATTTAACGGTTAAAAGTTCTCACTCTAATTTTTTTGTCGTTGATGATCAAACGCGATTAATTGGCGTCGTGTCCGTACAGGATTTACGAAAAATCATTTTTGAGCAGGAAAGTCTGGAGCCTTTTGTGATAGCCCTGGATTTGATGTTGCCCGCCCCCAGGTTTTTCACGCCGGAAGATACGCTGGATGTAGTTACCATGATCTTCAGCGAGATGAATATCGCCGAAGCGCCGGTTGTAAATAATAAGGAAGAACGAAAAATTATCGGCGTCATTTCCAAAGACGAGGTCATGCGCGCCTATAATGAAGAAATATTTAAACGCGACACGGTTACTTCGGTTTCCGGCTATATCAGTTCGCTGGAAACCTTTAAATCGGTGGAGATGTCTCACGGCCATGTTTTGTGCGAAATCGAAGCGCCGGGGTTTTTTATCAATAAAAATTTAAAAACACTGGATTTGCGTAACCGTTTCGGCATAGAAGTAATTCTCATCAAGCAAAAATTTGATCCGCAAAAGAAGGAATGGCAAAATATTTTTACGCCAACGCCGGATTACCAATTCAAATTTGGCGATACGTTACTAATCATGGGACAAAAAGCGGCCATTGACGAGTTGAGAAATTTACGGTTCAAGCCTTCCGCATCCGGCCGATAGAGTCTACCGTTAAAGGACGGGCTCAATGAATACATCCTTGATGGATTGGTAACTTTTTCCGGTTGGATGCGGATGTTGATTATTGGATATTCTCGAGGCGGTTGTTTGTGCCATAGATTCTTTTAGGAATAACCAATAACCGATTCCCAGTGTTCAATTTGAAAATATCATCCCGCCATGGATTTTAGCGCTTAGCCCAACGATTCATCATTTGGGGGGATCCACGTAATAGGGATATTCCGCCAGCGATATTTGACGCGAACACCGTCTCTTTTCAACCGTTCCTATCAGGGCGGCGTTTGACAGAAGAGCGCTATATAACGATTTTTTCAAACATCTTTTTTTATTGGCGGTAATGCCCTAACTTTGCATTAAAGAAAGTTTTAGTGAAAGGCTACGATTCTGTTGTTAAAGTACGCTAAAATAATTATATTCACTCTTTTTATAGTGACGACTATCTTTGTGCATCGCAATTTTGCCATGGTGCGCAAGGATTACGGTAGTTATGAATTTGTTTTTGAGGAAGACGATAGTCTGTTAGTTCGCAGACTTTTTGAAAAAGTTCAGCTTCCGCTGCAAAACATCGAGCGTTTTTTTGGCGGAACGTTGGGTAGCCGGACAACGATTTTGATAACCAAGTCACGGCGTGAATACGAGAAATACACCAGGCGCGCCGTACCGGAATGGAGCCAGGCGGTGGCTTTTACGGGGCAGGGGCTGATTGTTCTGCGCCTGGCCACAGCGGAAGATATTAAATCTTCGCCGCAGGTGCTGTTGCACGAGCTGACGCATATTTTTATTGCCGCGCGTTATCCCGAACAGCGCATTCCGCGCTGGTTAAATGAAGGCCTGGCGCAATATCTGAGCGGTCAGCGGCTCTCTGTACAGCAAAAGGTTTTTTTAGCCAATGCCGTCTCCGCCAAAAAGATCATTGCTTTGTCGGCTATCGATTCGGTGCTTGGCTACTCGGCGCCGCGCGCGCATTTGGCCTATGCCCAGTCGCTGGCGGCCGTGGATTTTATTGTGCGTGCCTATGGCCGGGCCAAGCTGCGCTTATTACTGGATAATATGGCGCGTTACCATTCTGTTAACGATGCCTTTAAGCAGACGGTCGGTTTTGATTTTATCGATTTTGAACTGGCCTGGTATGAGGATTTGTATGCGCGCTATCGTTGGCTGGTCATTTTGAATATTGATAATTTTCTGTGGATTTTCATGGGTGTTTTGGCGTTGCTGGCAATTTGGGTCATACGCCGGCGTAACCGTAAAAAAATAAGCTCATGGGAAGAGTATGACACAGAGGAAGATAGTTTTACCAATTTAAACGAGGAAGAGTAGGTGTACGTACCGCGAAAAATTTGCCTGACCAAAGGAATCGGCATTCATAAAGAAAAACTTACCAGTTTTGAAATGGCCCTGCGTAATGCCGGCATCGGACCGTATAATTTAGTGGCTGTTTCCAGTATTTATCCGGCCGGTTGCAAACTGGTTGGCAGGGAAGATGGCCTTAATGAATTAGTGGCCGGACAAATCGTGCACGCCGTTTACAGCCGCAACGAAACCAATGAGCCCGGCCGCCTGATTACCGCTTCGGTGGGACTGGCCATCCCGCGCGATACCACTATGTACGGCTATCTCAGCGAACATCACGGTTACGGCGAAACGGAAATGCAATCCGGTGATTATGCCGAAGATCTGGCTGCGGAGATGCTTTCTACCATTTTGGGCGTGGATTTCGATCCCGATTTAAGTTGGGATCAAAAACGCAATATCTGGAAGATTTCGGATAAAATTGTTCATTCGCAGAATATCACACAGGCCGCTACCGGTGATGAGCGCGGGCGCTGGACCACCGTAGTCGCCGCAGCCATCTTATTGCCATAGGAATATCATGCCGCCAATTTTCCTGGACAAAGAGGTTGCCGCTACAGATTACCGCTCTGCCGGCGTAGTGATTATTCCGTTGCCGTTTGAACAAACCACCAGCTATATCCGGGGCGCCGGCAGGGGGCCGGAGGCTATTCTTGAGGCGTCGCCCTTTCTGGAGTTTTACGATGAAGAATTAGACTGCCAACCCTATCGCGTCGCAATCTTTACGGAAAAGACGCCGCAATTTCGCGGAGATTTTGGCCGGGATTTCAGTTTGATTACGCAGCGTTTTTCTTCGGTGTTGCGCGATAAAAAGTTTCCTGTGGGATTGGGCGGCGAGCATTCTATTTCTGCGCCTATTGTCCGCGCCTTTGCCGAAGTGTACGAAGAATTATCGGTTTTGCAACTGGACGCGCACTCCGATTTACGCGACGAATACGAAGGCACGCCTTATTCCCACGCTTGTGTGATGCGCCGCATCTTTGAGCAGGGCGTTCATTTTGTGCAAGTTGGGATTCGATCCCAATGCCGAGATGAGGCGGAATTTATTAAAAGCAGTCATATCGATACGTTTTTCGCCCATCAGCTAAAAATTGAGCGGGATACGCCGCAGATAATCGATCGCTTAAAACAAAATGTTTATATCACCATTGACGTGGATTTTTTTGATCCGTCGATCATGCCGGCAACCGGAACGCCGGAGCCGGGCGGATTTTTGTGGTATGAAACCCTGCATTTTTTGCGCGATGTGTTTAAACAAAAAAATGTGGTCGGTTTTGATGTAGTGGAACTTAGTCCCATTAACGGATTGGCCCACCCCGATTTTACGGCGGCAAAACTGATTTACAAACTGATAGGTTACAAGTTTTGTCCGAAGTTACAGGGTGGCCGTTAATTGATCTTGCGGTGGAAATTAAAATCCGCACGGTAAAAGATATCATGCTGAGTAGCTGTTATCGTTTGAAATTATCTAAAAAGTTAGTATCAAGCTAAGAATGATAATTTGAGCTTACCCCTAATTTTTCCGGCACGCTTAGTAACAAGTGTGTTAAAAGGTTGAAAAATTAATGGGACTTTAGCCCAATTGTTATTGAGAAATAAACTCGATCATTTAAACGGGGAAATACATGAAAAAGGTTAAGTTTGTTTTTGGCATACATAACCATCAGCCGGTGGGTAATTTTGATTTTGTTTTCGAAGACGCATATCAAAAATCCTATTTGCCGTTTCTGCAAATTTTAGAGCGTCATCCCAAAATACGCATCGCTCTGCATTTTACCGGCATTTTGCTGGACTGGCTGGAGGCGCACCATCCGGAATTGTTGGATTTGGTTAAAAAAATGACAGCCCGCGGACAGTTGGAAATGATGAGCGGCGCTTACTACGAACCGATCATTTCAGTAATTCCGGAGCGGGATCGCCAGGGGCAAATTAATAAACTGACGCAGCGCGTTAACGAATTGTTTGGCTACCGGGCCGGCGGTATGTGGCTGGCCGAGCGCATCTGGGAGCCTACCCTGCCCACAACCCTGCAGCAGGCCGGCATGCGCTACACCGTTATCGACGATACGCATTTTAAATACGCCGGTTTAACCGACGAGGAATTAGACGGCTACTATTTAACCGAGGATCTGGGAAACACAGTGCACCTCTTTCCCATTGCCAAGATGCTGCGTTACACTATCCCGTTTCAGGAACCGCAGGCGACCATCGACTTTTTGCGCGAAAACGCCACCGAAGACGGCCGGAATGTGATGGTCTTTGCCGACGACGGCGAAAAGTTTGGCGTTTGGCCGGATACCTATCAACATGTCTATGAGAATGGCTGGCTGGAACGATTTTTCAGCGTTCTGGAAGAAAATCTGGATTGGATTGAAATGGTGCATTTTGACGAAGCGCTAAAGATGGTTCCGCCCAAGGGTAAAATTTATCTGCCTACTGCTTCTTATGCGGAAATGATGCACTGGTCGCTGTTCAGCAAAACCTTTCATTGGTACGAAGAATTTGAACACATTGTGCAGGAGCAGGGACTGGAAGAAAAATACGGTTTATTTGTCCGCGGCGGCTTTTGGCGCAATTTTATGAGCAAATATCCGGAAGTGAACAATATGCACAAAAAGATGCTGCGCGTCAGTAATAAATTGTGGAGCCTGCCGGAGAAACAGCGCAAAAAGGTTGCTAAAGCCATCGACGCTGTTTGGGCGGCGCAGTGTAATTGTCCATATTGGCACGGCGTTTTTGGCGGCGTCTATTTAAGCCATATCCGCTTTGCCATTTACCAGCATCTGATTCGCGCCGAAAATATTTTACATGAAACCGTGCCGCAGAAGTATCCTTTGCTGGAAATCAGTGATTTTGACGTGGACGGACGCGACGAGGTATTGACGGAAAACGCTGTACATAACGCCTACTTTAAACCGGACAAAGGCGCGGTCCTGTTCGAATACGATTTTAAAGCGGCCGAAAAAAACTTGTTGGACACAATGACGCGCCGGGAAGAAGGGTATCATAATAAATTAAAATCGGCTACAGTTGTAGGGCAGAATAACGCCTCGCAAAACGACGACCATGCGGCCAGCATTCACGATTTAGTGCTTGCCAAAGAGGCGGGACTGGAAGAATATCTGAATTATGACTGGTACGAACGCAATTCCTTCGTCGACCATTTTTTAGGTCAGGATGTAACGCCGGAGATGTTTGCCAAAGCCAAATTCAGCGAAGAAGGCGATTTTGTCGATCAGCCGTACGAGTTAACCAGGCATACCAGCGGAGCAAAAGGCGCTCGTTTGCATTTTAAGCGGGAGGGCAATATCTGGCGCAAAACGGGGCCGCTTCCGCTGAGCGTAAATAAAACATTTGACATTTCCGCAGATGAGGCGCAAATCCGCGCTAACTACAAGCTGAGCAATTTCAGCGGGGAAGCCGTTGACCTGATTTTTGCCGTGGAATTTAATTTTGGCCTGCAAGCAGGGCACGCCGATGATCGCTTTTATTATGAGGAGCAGGGCCGTTTAAACAACGCCTATCTGGATTCCGCCGGAATTCTATCCGGGAGGCGTTTCATAGGCTTGAAAGATGAATATATGAAAATGGATATTCAACTTAAGGCGAACCAAACAGCCGATATTTGGCGCATGCCTGTGGAAACCATCTCGCTTTCCGAGGGCGGATTCGAGCGTGTGTATCAGAATTCGGTGGTGTTGTTTGTCTGGAAAATCCATTTGGAATCGGAATGGCAAGTAACTTTAGTACAGCGCGTGGATACGCTGTAAAACGGAAAACAATTTTTTAGCCCCGATCTTACTTAGGAGTATGTATTATTTTGCAGACACAAAAAATTAAAAATATCATTCTGATTATTGTAGCAGCTCTGTTAGTGTACTCGCTTTTGCATATACAGCAAACCGGTTTGCTGCCCTTTAGCGGCGACGCGGCGCTTAAGCGGACACAGGATAAGCTGGACGAAGTGCTGGGTTATGTGGGCGCCTACTATGTGGATTCGGTAAATTGGGAGCAGTCCTCTAAGGGCGCTATAGAAGGGTTGCTGCGCACATTGGACCCGCATTCGGTTTATTTTACGCAAGCCGAGGTGCAGCGCAATGAGGAAAATTTTCAGGGAAGATATCAGGGTATCGGCATTCAGTTCGATATCATAGACGGTTATGTTACGGTAATTTCAGTGATTCCCGGCTCGCCTTCGGAAGAGGTGGGACTGCAAGCAGGCGATCAAATCATCAGAATTAACGGGAAAGACGCCAAAAACATCACTACGGCCCAGGTGCCCAAGCGGCTTAAAGGTCCGCGCGGCAGCGAAGTGACGGTAACCATAAAGCGGCCGGGCGTCAAAAAGCCCTTTGATGTGGACATTATGCGGGATGAGATTCCCATTGTTACCATCAATACCTATTTTAAAGTAGATTCATTAACGGGCTATGTGTGGCTGAACCGTTTTGCCAGCACCACGGCCGATGAGTTGGAGCAGGCTTTGCTGGCGCTGGAAAAACAGGGGATAAAACGTTTAATTCTGGATTTGCGCGACAACGGCGGCGGTTTTTTGCGGCAGGCCGTGCGTGTGGCCGCCAAGTTTATCCCAGGCCATCGCAAAGTTGTGTACACGCGCGGGCGTATTTCCAAATTTGACGATGATTTTTACACGGATGATTTTGGCTATACAAAATCCAGAACCTATCCTTTAATTGTCTTGATTGACGGCGGTACGGCCAGCGCCTCGGAAATTGTTGCCGGCGCCATTCAGGATTATGACCGCGGATTGTTGGTGGGCACAACTACATTTGGCAAGGGATTAGTGCAAAATGAGTTTGAGCTGAACGACGGTTCGCGCGTTCGTCTGACGGTTTCTAAATATTACACGCCCAGCGGTCGGCTAATTCAGCGGCCATACAAAGGCAAAAGCCGCACAGCCTATTTTCGTCATGAGCAGGAAGATTCCAGCAAAGCGTCGGGCGATTCTTCCAAAGTTCATCCTGTTTTTCACACGCAGGCCGGTCGTGTGGTTTACGGTGGGGGAGGCATCCAACCAGATGCGGAAGTGCCTTTTGAATATACTTCCAAATCGCCGGAAATGGTAGCCGCTTTTATGCGCAAGCGTATCTTTTTCGAAACAGCCGTTGAACTGGAAAAAGAACATCCCGGCTGGAAACAAAATTTTAACGAATTTTACCGCCATTTCAACATTAATGATACCATGCTTAGGCGGCTTAAGAAGAAAGCTCTTAGCCGTAAAATAGCGGTGAAAAATAAAGATTTTATACGCGACCGGCGCTATCTTAAAAATCGTCTGAAAGCCGAGATAGCGCGCAACGTGTGGGGTATGGATCAGTTTTATCGTATTTTATTGCAGTACGATAATCAGTTGGAAGCATCCATGAAATTATTCCCGAAAATGGAAGAGATGTTGCAATTTAAGAAGTCAAAAATAAATTGACTTTGATATGCAAAAATAGTAAACTTTAAGACATAATTTTGATTTCATTAAAGTTAATAAGGTTATAGAACAAGTCAATTAATCACTAATTAAGGAGTTTAAAATATGGTAGAACTTTTTTTAGCCGGCGGAGATTTCATGTGGCCGATTCTCATTCTGTTTGTTATTGGTCTGGGATATGTTATTGAAAGATTCTGGACTTTAGGCCGCGCTTCTGTAAATACTCGTAAGTTTTTAGCCCGTTTGCACAACGCTTTACAGGAAGGCGGAGTGGAAGCCGCTGCCGCTGAATGCGAAAAAACACCGGGTCCGGTTGCCTCCATTTTGCATGCCGGATTATCGCGGGCTGATAAAGGCCTGGAACACGTAGAAAAAGCAATTTCCAATGCAGGTTCCATCGAAATGGCTTTTCTGGAAAGAGGAATGATCGTTCTTTCTACCGTGATTGTTTTGGCTCCCATGTTAGGATTTACCGGTACGGTATCCGGTATGGTTAATGCTTTTGACGCTATTAAAAAAGCCAATGATATTTCTCCGGCCATTGTAGCCGGCGGTATTTCACAGGCTTTGCTGACCACCCTGTTTGGGCTGATCGTAGCCATGACAATTCAGATTTTCTACAATTACTTCACCTCCAAAATTGACAAGCTGATCATCGACATGGAAGAAAGTTCTGTCGAATTGATGGATGCCCTGGTTGAAATGAAGGACAAATAAATCTGACGGTGTAAGGGGTAAAGAATATGTTAATAGGGAAAAAACAAAAAAAAGATGTTGAAATTCCTTCCGCATCGCTGTCAGATATTGTGTTTTTGTTACTGATCTTCTTTCTGGTAACGACGTCGATTGATACCGAAAAGGGGTTGGACCTGGTTTTGCCGCCGCCAGGTAATCAGGAGATTAAGATTCCAAAGAAAAATATTACGAATCTGCTGATTAACGAAGCCGGACAGGTGCTACTTGATGGCGAGGTTGTGGAAATTCCGGAGATTTCACATATAATTAAAGATAAACTGGCGGAAAATGATCGTTTGATCGTCTCCGTGAAAACGGACGACAAGACCAAATACGAAACCTATGTTCGAGTTCTTGATCAGTTAAAAAAGGCGGAAGCTAAGCGTATTTCACTGGCTGAGCCTGAAAAAGATTAATCGGAGGCCGCTGAATGGATTTTAGTAGAAAAAGTAAAGTAAATGTGGCCATCCCAACGGCATCGATGCCGGATATCATTTTTATGCTTTTGATCTTTTTTATGGTGGCGACGGTTTTTAAACAATATGCCGGATTGAAGGTTTCTCTGCCAGCTGCGGAAAAGATTCAGAAGATTCCTGGCTCCAAGCGACACGTGGTTACGATTTGGGCGGATAAAAACAACCAGATCGTCTGCGATGATATTCGCGTAAAAAAGCTAACTAATTTACGCCAGGTAGTATATCAAAAATTGGTGATGGACCCGCAAATACAAATCGCGTTAAAAATCGATAAGAGCGACGATATGGGATTTGTCAATAAAATTCATCAGGAACTGCGCAAAGCAAATGCCTTAAAGGTACATTATTTTGCCGTTCCGGGAGGTGGGTTCTAATGAAAGCAATGAAAAAAAATCCCGAGGCCGATCTGCGGCTCAAATATCGCCGGGCTTTAGAGGCTGGTATGGCCGTTGCTCTGTTGATTACTATTGGTGTGTTTTATTCCTTTAAAACGTTTGAGAGCGGCTTAAAATTGCCGGAACGTCCGGATATTACCATCGAAACCATCGAGATTCCTCAAACGCAACAATTGGTTAAACCGCCGCCCCCATCGCGTCCATCTATTCCGGTGGAGACGGAAGACGAGGACATCTCTGATGAGGTAACCATCGAAGAAACCGATGTGAAGTTGGAACCTATGGATGAATTGCCGCCGCCTCCGCCGCCGGAAGATGAAGAGGTGTTTGAATTCTTTGCCGTTTCTGAAAAACCGCAAATCATTCATAAAGAAACGCCGGTGTATCCCGATTTGGCGCGTAAGGCGCAAATCGAAGGTACGGTGGTGGTTACGGTGACCATAGGCAAAACGGGGAAAGTGGAAAACGCCAAAATCCTCAAATCCATCCCCATGCTGGACGCTGCCGCTCTGGCTGCCGCAAGAAAATGTACTTTTAAACCGGCCAAGCAGCGTGATAAAACCGTGCGTGTGAAAATGAATATACCGTTTAAGTTTAAACTTAAATGAGTTTAATCTAAAGGCAGCCTTAGCGCTGCCTTTTTTATTGCTTCATATTTGTTTTACTTCCTATCTTGTATCAAAAAATTCAGACGGTAACTCATGAAACGATACCGCTTTGTAATCAATCCGATTTCAGGCTTAAAACACAGTAAAGAAGATTTAGCCCAATTAATTAAAGCTGAGTTGCCTGCTTCCCATGGTTTTAATGTGGAAATTTCATTTACCGAATATGCCGGCCATGCCCGTGAACTGGCGGCGGACGCGGCTGAAAAAGAATTTGACGCCGTGATCGCCGTTGGCGGAGACGGAACCATGAACGAGACGGCCAGTGGTTTGGTGCATACCAAAACAGCTTTAGGACTCATTCCCATGGGTTCCGGCAACGGATTTGCCCGTTCCATGGGAATTCCGCTCGCCCCCCGTGAAGCGCTTAGACGATTGCACAATCCCGAAATTCGTCTTAATGATGCGGGCAAAATTAACGAAACTTATTTTTTCGGAGTAACCGGCGTTGGCTTTGACGCCCAGATTGGAGAACGTTTTCAGGATTTTGGCATTCGCGGTCCGGCGCCCTATTTTTATATTGGCCTCAAAGAGTACTTTAAATACGATTATGAAGAATATGAACTTCAGTTCAATGGGAAAAAACTCAGCGTACGTCCTTTGCTGATAACCGTCGCCAACACGCCCCAGTACGGCAACGGCGCCATCATCGCGCCGCATGCCAAAACAGACGATGGTAAGCTGGAATTATGTATTGTGGATCCCATTCCTTTCTATTATGTTGTCACGCAAATCAATAAATTGTTTAATGGTAAAATTGATCAGTTGCCGTTTTACCATAGATACCAGATAACCGATTTGCTGATCCGACGCAGCCGGGAGCGCGGCGTATTTCACACAGACGGCGAGCCGCACCAGGGTGGTCGCGAGCTGCATATTTCTATTCTAAAAAAGGCTTTGTACGTTTATGTTTAAAACAAAGGGTAGTAGCAATGATCTATTATGAAACACAGCTTAAAGCGCGCAGTTATGAATGTGATTTGTACGGTCATGTAAACAACGCCGTTTATTTGCATTATCTGGAAGCGGCCCGTGTTGAGTTTTTAAGTAAAATGGGACTTACCCTGGAAGCCTTAAAAGAGGCCGGGTTTTTACTGCCTATTATCAAAATCGAAATTGAATATAAAAGACCGTTGTATGCTGAAGATGAAATAACGGTGACGGTCAAATGGCTGCTGAGGGGCAAAAGTTCTTCCGTTTTTGAACAGCAAATTGTACATCGGAGTAGCGGTGAACTGGCCGCCAAAGCCAGGATAACCTGGGCCACTATTAATCTGTCCGGAAAGCCTATCCCCATTCCGGATGAATTGCTGCAGCGCGTTCAGAATAAATTTAATGAACTGCCGCCCCTCAAAGAATAGTCCGAAGCACAAATAATTTAATTGATTAGTACCTTTACTCAGCAAAAATAAATCACAAAAACATGCAAAATGTTGATATTCCCTCACTCCTTCAATTCCTCTCTCCCAAGCTTGGGAGAAAGGCCAGCCACAAAAGTGGCGGCTTTCGCCGGGGAGAGGGCTAACTAGCGAAAATTAAATAAATTAAAATGAAAATTTACTGAGCAAAAGGCGTAACCAATAATTTAAATACGCTGATTAATAGCCCACGATTTAAATTGTGGGCTAAAATGCGATAAATTTCAAAAAACGGTTCACTTTTTTTCCGATGTCGTTTTAGAATAAACTTTTGGTTCAGCGATGATAAAAGAGTGCTGTTTTATCCTAAATCCTTTGGTTATTATCAAATCCTGTATTAAATTATACGCTAAAAATAAAGTTATTAGTTGTCAGTTTTTGTTGTTTCGTGAGTACACTGTTAAGTGTCGATAAAGTGTTCGGGAAATCCGGGGATATTTTCTTAAAAATTTGCCGCTTAAATAAATTTTAGAATCGTATAGGATTAACCCGGAATTCGGAATTAAAATGAAAAAAAGTTCCCGGTTGGCAATCCCAAATATAAAACCAAAGAATGCTCTACCAGCGTTTCATTTATAGAATTTAAGTAAACTTTCAAAATATGGAAAGGTAGTCATGCCGTTCATTACCAATTCAGAAAATGATCGTAAGAAAATGCTCAAGACCATCGGCATTCAGTCGTTTGATCAGCTTATATCCAATATTCCGCAAGAAATTCGTTTTAATGGACAATTAGACCTGCCGAATCCATTAGCGGAGTTGGAAATCGACCAGTTGATGCAAAAGATGGCCTCCCAAAATACTTTAGCCGTCTCCTTTTTGGGCGGCGGCGTATACGACCATTATATTCCGGCCATCGTGGACGATCTTTCTTCGCGGCCGGAATTTTACACATCATACACGCCTTATCAGCCGGAAGTCAGCCAGGGAAATTTGCAAACCATGTATGAATTCCAATCTATGGTTTGTGAATTGACGCAGATGGATGTGACAAACGCTTCCACGTACGAAGGCGCGTCGGCTTTGGCCGAGGCTGTGCTGTTGGCCGCCGGCCATACGCGCAAAAATAAAGTGCTTTTACCGGCTGCTTTAAATCCGCATTATCTGCATGTGGTTCAAACCTATGTAGCTAACATGGATATCGAATTGGTTACCGTGCCGGCGGAAGCGTTCGTGACCGATATGAAAAAGCTGTCAGCGTTGATCGACGAAGATACGGCGGCGGTAGTGATTCAGCATCCCAATTATTTTGGCTATTTGGAAGATGTACATGCGTTATCGAACATGCTGGCAGATAAAAAAGCGCTGCTGATTGCCGTGTACGATCCGATTTCCTTAGGTCTTTTAGCTCCTCCGGGGGACTTTGGCGCCGATATTGCCGTAGCCGAGGGGCAAAGTTTGGGCAATGCCCAAAATTTTGGCGGCCCGTTTATTGGGCTTTTCTCCACTACAGAAAAATTAGTGCGTAAAATTCCCGGACGTCTTTCCGGCGTTACGGTTGATACGGAAGGCAAGCGCGGTTTTGTACTGACTTTACAGACGCGCGAGCAGCACATCCGTCGGGAAAAGGCTACCTCCAATATCTGTACCAATTCCGGCTTGATGGCGGTGCGCTCGGCGATTTATCTGGCTACGGTTGGCAAAGAGGGAATTAAAGAAATCGCTAATTTAGCTTTGCAGAAGGCTCATTATCTGGCCGAACAGCTTAGCGCTATTCCCGGCATAAGTCTGGCTAATGAGCAGGCTGCCTTCTTCAAGGAATTTACCGTCACATTGCCTAAGGCTGCTCAACAGGTGGTAAGCGATGCTCTAAACGAGAATATCTTTGCCGGTATACCGTTAACGCACATGGGCTACAACGAACATCTGCTCATTGCCGTAACGGAGAAGCGTACACGCGAGGAACTGGACCTGTTCGTTTCGGTCCTTAAAAAAATACTGAAGTAAGAGGATTTCATGGCCAAAATTTTGGTGGCAGACGATAATGAGGAAATGCTGGAGACCTTATCGCGCATTTTTACCTTTTACCAATTTGAGGTGGAATTAGCGCACAACGGTCAGGAGGCAGTGGATTTGGCCGAAAGTGTCCATCCGGATTTGATTGTATTGGACGGGATGATGCCGGTGATGGACGGTTTTGAGGCCTGTAAGCATCTAAAATCCAAATCCGCTACAAAGGATATCCCGATCATCTTTCTTACGGCCCAATTTACTGATCCTGAGCATCGTATCAGCGGCCTGGAGATGGGTTGCGACGATTATATGCTAAAACCCTTCAATTCCAAAGAGCTGGTGGCGCGCACAAGAGCTATTCTCAAGCGCTCCGAAATTTTGCATTATTTAAAATCCGAGAATGAACAATTAGCCGAAAACAATACGCGCGTACAGAACGAATTGCAGAAGATAATGCAAAAAGCGCGTGAGTCCGAAACGCAATCGTTCATCGACCAGCTAACCGGTCTGTACAGTTTTTCTTTCTTCGAAAAACGACTTAAAGAAGAGTTTAAGCGCTCCAAACGGCATGGTAGTAGTTTGTCGTTAGTGGCTGTGGGCATCAATCAAATAGACGATATCAGCGAAATGTACGGCCAGCAGGTTGGCTACTATATTCTCATGAAGTTGGCCAATGCTTTGCTTACACATACTCGTACGTCGGATGTGCTTTCGTCGGATGGAAACGATAAGTTTTACATCATCTTGCCGGAAACGGATGCGCGCGGCGCCTTTGTGGAAGCGGAACGAATCCGCGTAGTTTTGGATACGCAAAATATTTACGAAGATGAAATTCTGTCGACTCTGCAAGCGCCCAGAAGAAAAAAACTGGAAATTATTAAACTGGATTACAGTGTAGGCGTTACCACATTTGAACCGACGGAATCTAAAATTCAGGACGAAAAAGAATTGTTGCATAAAGCGTTAGAAGCGCAACGCAAAGCCAGACAAGAAGGTTCTAACCGAACCATCGCCGTCTAAGCAATAATATTCGCAAGGAGAATGAAATACATGTATTCACGGCTTATTTTTGAGTTAAGTAAAGAAGGGCGTCGAGGTCATGTGCTGCCTGAGGTGGACGTTCCGCAAAAAAATATTGAAAATATATTACCGCAGGATGCGATTCGCAGTAAAGCGGCTGAATTGCCGCAGGTCGCGGAAAATGAAGTGGTGCGGCATTATGTAACGTTGTCGCTGTTAAATCATCATGTGGATAGGGCGTTTTATCCGCTTGGTTCCTGTACCATGAAATACAATCCCAAAATCAATGAACGTTTAGCTGCTTTAAAAGGCTTTGCCATGCTCCACCCGGAACAGCCAGCAGCTGCCGTTCCGGGAGCCCTGGCCTTACTGTATGAAATGCAGGAATATTTGAAGGCTATTACCGGATTTAGCGGCGTTACCTTACAGCCGGCTGCCGGGGCACACGGCGAATTAACGGGCATGCTGCTCATTCAAAAATATCATCAAATGAAAGGGCGGCAGCGTAAGGTGATTCTGGTGCCGGATTCAGCTCATGGAACTAATCCGGCCAGTGCGCGTATTGCCGGTTTTAGCGCCAGGACCATCAAATCCAATAGCGAAGGATTGGTGGATATGGACGACCTGCGCGCTCATGTTAACGAGGATGTGGCCGGTTTTATGTTGACTAATCCCAATACGCTGGGCATCTTTGAGAGCCAGCTAAAGGACATCCGCGCGTTAATGGATTCGGTAGATGCGCTGATGTATATGGACGGCGCAAATTTAAACGCCCTGTTCGGCATTGTTCGTCCGGCAGACAGCGGCTTCGACGTGATGCATCTTAATCTGCATAAAAGCTTTTCAACGCCTCATGGCGGCGGCGGCCCTGGCTCCGGCCCGGTAGCCGTAAACGACAAACTGAAAGCCTACCTGCCGGTTCCGGTTGTAGAAAAGACAAAAGATGGTTATATTCTAAATGAAGATTTGCCCGATTCCATTGGCAAGGTGCAGGCCTATTTTGGTAATTTTGCCGTGATTGTCCGCGCTTACGTGTACATTCGGATGTTGGGAGCCACAGGCTTACGCCGCGTAGCCGAGAATGCTCTCATAAACGCAAATTACATCAAAGCACGGCTGGCCGGCGTGTACGAAACGGGGTATGACGGTCCGGCTATGCACGAGTTTGTAGTATCCGCGGAAAAACAGAAAAAACGCGGCGCCAAGGCCCTGGATATCGCCAAACGTTTACTGGATTTCGGATTGCATCCGCCGACAATTTATTTCCCGCTCATCGTTAAAGAAGCTATGATGATCGAACCTACGGAAACCGAAAGTAAAGAGATGCTGGATGTTTTTGTTGATGCGCTACTTCAGATTGACCGGGAAATTGACGAGAATCTAACTATGGTACAAACAGCGCCCCACAATACACCGGTTCGTCGACTGGATGAGGCCGGGGCCGCGCGTAATTTGGATGTTAACTATTTCAAGAAGAGCTGATTGGTATTTTAAGACGGAGTCAGATTTATGCCCCCAAAAATATTAATCGCCGATGATAATATCAGCGTGTTGCGGTTATTGTCCATCACACTGTCTAAGGCGCCGGATGAGTACGAACTTATCACCGCCATGAATGGCGACGAAGCCTACAAACTGGCGGTAAAAGAAAAGCCGGATTTGATCATTTCGGACGTAATGATGCCCCATATGGACGGCATTGAACTGTGCATGTTAATACGGCAGGATTCGCCGATTCCGACCGTGCCTTTTATCTTCCTAACCTCTTTTGAAGATCAGGAAACCGAGCTGCGCGGTTTTCGCGCCGGCGCCGATGACTATCTGACCAAGCCCGTCGAACGCAAATTGCTGCTTTCGCGCGTTAAAGATCTACTAAACCGTAAACGCACGCTGGAAAAAGTACAGGATACAACGGAAAAAGAACACGGTTTTTCGGGCGATCTGCAGGAATTATCCATTGTTGAATTAGTGCAGATGCTAAATCTGAATAAAAAATCGGGGCAGTTGTCCATCATAGGAGAACTATCCGGAGAGATTTATATTAAAGACGGCCATCTTTGGGCGGTTGTCGCCGGCGCTAAAACAGGAGAGCCGGCCTTTTTGAATTTGGTGGCCTTAACCGAAGGGCGTTTTAAATTTGAAATTCGTGATGTGGATGTGGAGAGGAATATCGAAAATTCAACGATGAATGTAATCATGGAAGCCTGCCGCATCATGGATGAAACACATCTCAAAAAAGATGATTTGGGAGAGGAGTGAATTAAGTGTTAAGTATTAAGTGTTAAGTATTAAGTGTTAAGTGTTAAGGATTAAGTGATTAGAATAAGAAAACAGGAAAGAGTAAGTAGTAATTGGTAGACGCCACCGTTCTTAAATCCCGGTTTTTGATTGCAAACTCAAAGGTAACCTCTCAACGATTAACGATGAATAAACATCTTGTATTTAATTCCCCGTATTTTTTAAATATTAATTCAAAATAATTTAAGAAGATTGGAATAAAGCAGATGACAACAGAAACATCCAAAGAATTAATCATCATTGGGGGAGGACCGGCCGGTTTAAAAGCGGCCGAAGAAGCGCAAAAAGCCGGAATTGATTATGTGGTGTTGGAAAAAGGAGCGGTAGGGCAGGCCTGGCGCGAGGTTCGTCCGGATATGCAACTGCTTTCGCCATGTCATCCCCAACGGGATTGGACCAGCATTAGCAACAGCTTCCCCATCTGGAAGATGCCCGTGAACCGGCCATATTGTTCGGCCCGGGAGTTTGTTATGTATCTGGATGAATTTGCCGGGCATTTTAAACTGAATATTAAAACACAAAGCCCGGTTGGAAAAATCGAGCGATCTGACGGGGGCTACAGTGTCGTCTGCTCCGCAGGGGAACGTTTTACGGCGCCGTTTTTGATCGTCGCTACCGGTATCTTCGGCAGTCCGTACATTCCGCAGATTCCCGGAGTGCAAGATAACCCCATTATTTCCCATTCGCACCGCTACCAGGGCGCCGCAGAGTTTAAAGGCCGGCGCGTATTAGTGGTAGGCGCCGGAAACAGCGCCGCTGAGATTGCCATCGATTTGGCGGGTAAGGCCTTGGTGTACCTTGTTAGCAGACGCGAATTACGGTTCTTTTCGCAGACTAAAAAACTGTACCATATTCGCGGTATTTCCGAAAGCTATCTTAAAGAATTGATTGCCATGGAGTTCATCCGCCATTTCCCCTCACAGGAAATTCAGCGGATTGAGGGGGGGCGCGTCTTTTTTAAAGACGGGCAGTTAGAAGTGGATAATGTTATTTTCGCTACGGGCTATCGGGCAAACCTGAATAATTTATCGGGACTTAAGCTATCTGCGGATAAATACAACTGCCCAATGGTCACAGCAAAAGGTGAAAGTCTTGAATATCCCAATTTGTTTTTTGCCGGACCGTTATCCTATCATAGCCAATCCAGTATTGTAATTCACGGCTTTATTAAACTTCTGCCGCGCATAGTTGAGGAAATTAAATCAAGATTACAAAAATGACACAGCGGGTAAACTTGACTTGAGAAGTTAAGCTCGATAAATTCGACTTTTGGAACATTATAATGATAGTGACCGTTTTGTTGATGAGAGGAGAAAAATCAAATGTTAGATAAAGAATTTATGCTTAAGGTTGGCCTGGCAGAAATGCTTAAAGGCGGAGTGATCATGGATGTAACCAACGCCGAACAGGCCAAAATTGCCGAAGATGCCGGCGCCGTTGCCGTTATGGCGCTGGAACGCATCCCGGCCGATATCCGGGCGCAGGGGGGGGTAGCGCGCATGTCTAATCCGCGACTGATTAAGGAAATCCAGCAAAAGGTGAGTATTCCCGTCATGGCTAAATGTCGTATCGGCCATTTTGCCGAAGCGCAGGTGCTGCAAACATTAGGCGTTGATTTTGTGGATGAAAGCGAAGTGCTTACTCCGGCCGACGAGGCCAATCACATCTGGAAACACGATTTTAAGGTGCCGTTTGTCTGCGGAGCGCGTAATTTAGGCGAAGCGCTGCGCCGCATTGCCGAAGGCGCGGCCATGATTCGCACCAAAGGCGAAGCCGGTTCCGGGAACATTGTAGAAGCCGTGCGCCACATGCGCGCCGTGCAATCGGAAATCCGCCATATCCGGACGCTCGGCAAGGACGAGTTGATGAGTTACTCTAAAAATATCGGCGCGCCTTTAGACTTGGTGCTATATATTAAAGAAAACGGCAAGTTACCGGTCCCGAACTTTTCCGCCGGCGGTATTGCCACGCCAGCCGATGCCGCATTAATGATGCAATTGGGCGCTGAGAGTAATTTTGTGGGTTCGGGTATCTTTAAATCGGAGGACCCGGCCGAACGCGCCAAGGCCATTGTACTGGCCACCACGCATTACGACGATCCGGATATTGTCGCCAAAGCCAGCGAAAAATTAGGCGAAGCCATGCCCGGCTTGGAAATGAGCCAGATACCGGAAGAGGAAATGCTGCAAAAACGGGGGTGGTAAGAGCGTGAACATAGGAATTTTAGCGCTTCAGGGAGATTTTGCCCGGCACGCTCAAATGGTACAGTCGATGGGGCACACGCCGTTATTTGTACGTTATCCGCAGGAATTGGCGCAATGTGACAAGCTGATTATTCCCGGCGGGGAGTCAACCACGCTGTTAAAACTCATCGAAAAAAACCAAATGCGGGACGTCTTGTCGGCTTTCGGAGAGCGTAAAGCCATCATGGGCACCTGCGCCGGTTTAATTATTCTGAGTAACGATGCGCCGCGTTTGCCATACAAACCGTTAGGTCTAATCGATATTAATGTCGACCGTAATGCTTACGGCCGGCAGATTGATTCTTTTGTGGATCAGGTGCAGATCACGCTGGACGGCGTTCAAAACGATTTTACCGGCGTTTTCATCCGGGCGCCTAAAATTAAATCCGTGGGTGCAGAAGTAAATGTTTTGGGCCGGCATGGGCGGGATATTGTGTTAGCGGCAACACAGCATATTCTGGTTGCAACTTTTCATCCGGAGCTTACGGACGATACAAGGATTCATGAATATTTTTTAAAGAATATGGGGTAATTTGTAAATATCTTCAGGGCGGTTGGCTGAGCAATTACGGTCAATCGCCTTTTTGTTTTATAAGTAACTTTCTATAAATAAAACCGTATGAATAGAAGTTATTTGCTCTTTGGCATATAATCGGAGAAGCTTGTTTAGATATATGTGTTCACTCTAAAAAGATGTTTTAAAAACGGTAAACGTTTTTAAACATTTTAGCCCACGATTTTAATCATAGGCTATTAATATGTTATCATAATTATGAACCGTTTCTAACCTGCCTTTGCGAAACCTTTCCGCCCCTTTGGGGATAGATTTCGTAAAGATCTCAAATCAAGATGTAAAATGATTGTAAAACCGTTTTAGCGGTTCTGAAAAATGGAAATCAAACATTTTCGGGTTTTAGATTGAACTCATATATTATTTAGAAGCGGGAACGGTTATTAAAGAGGATCTGCCGATGTTTTAAGATAATCCCACGTTCCTAATTCCAGGTTACTTATTACGGATTAGCAATGACAGTAACAGCCAACAGTTTTCTCAAGCAACCTCAGGTTGCGGTGGGGGCAGTAGTTTTAAATAAAGATAGAGTGCTTTTAGTGCGCCGTAAGAATCCTCCGGCCGAGGGGCAGTGGGCTATTCCGGGCGGCAAACAACGTTGGAGCGAAACGCTTCAGCAAGCCGCGGAGCGGGAAGTGCTGGAGGAAACCGGCCTGCACATTTGCGCCGGAAAAATCGTGCACACTTTTGAAGTGCTCGACCGCGACCCAAATGGCAACTTACGCTTTCATTACGTAATCATCGATGTGTTAGGTGAATATATTGCCGGCCGCTTGCAGGCGGCTGACGACGCTTTGGAAGCGCGCTGGTTTTCAAAGGGTGAAATCAAGCGCCAGCAGACGAGCGATACGACGCTGGAATTATTGGAAACGAAATTCGGGTTTTAACTGTGTACCACTTACTATGAATCAATATTTAACAAACGGAGGCTTTATGAAGAAGTATTTTGCAGGTATTCTAATCCTGCTGGTGGTGTTCGCGCTTTTATTCTCATCGTGCAGCGGAACAAAAAAAGAGCAGGCGCCGCCGCTCATTCCGATGAAGGATTTTTTTAGAAATCCTACAAAGGTTTCGTTTAAATTGTCACCAAACGGCGAATATCTGGCTTTTATGCAGCCCTGGGAAAAGCGCCTCAACGTTCATGTGCAAAAAATCGGTGATAGTAAAATCTCGCGTATTACCGACGCCACGGCGCGCGATATTGCCGGTTTTGGCTGGGCTAACAACGAACGCATTGTTTATGTGATGGATAAGGGCGGCGACGAGAATTTTAAACTCTATGCCGTGAATATCGACGGTTCCAACCCCAAAGTGCTTACGCCGTTCGATAAAGTGCGCGTGGGCATCATTGACGATTTGGAAGACAATCCTGATGAGATGATCATCCAGATGAATAAACGCGATCCCCGGGTTTTTGACGCTTACCGCATTAATATCAACACTGGTGAAATGAAAATGATAGCCCAGAATCCTGGTAATATCGCCGGCTGGATGACCGACTGGGACGGCAATATCCGTATTGCTACTACTACTGATGGCGTGAATACCAGCCTGCTCTACCGGGAAAACGAAAATGAACCGTTTAAAACGGTGTTGACCACCAATTTTAAAGAAGAATTATCGCCGCTGTTTTTTACGTTTGACGACAAACATGTGATTTACGCGGCTTCCAATTTAGGCCGCGATAAAACTGCTATCGTTAAATTTGATGTGCCCAACGCTAAAGAGCTAAAGGTGATTTATCAGCATCCGGAAGTAGATGTCTCAACCTTGCTCAAATCCAAAAAACGGAAGGTGATTACCGGCGTTTCCTTTACTACCGATAAACGTCATTATCATTTTTTTGACGAGCAACGTAAAAATCTGCAAAAAGAATTACAGCAAAAGCTGCCGGGATATGAAGTTGTAGTTACCAGCAGCAACAAGGATGAAGACAAAGTTATGGTGCGTACTTACAGCGATAAAACGCGCGGCTCGTATTATTTTTATGATCTAAAAACAAAAGAATTTAAAAAATTAGCGGATGTTAGTCCGTGGTTAAATGCCGATTATATGGCCGATATGAAGCCGATTCAGTTTAAAAGCCGTGACGGATTAGTGATTCATGGCTATCTGACTCTTCCCAAAGGTGTGGAGCCAAAAAATCTGCCAGTGGTAGTAAATCCCCACGGCGGTCCCTGGGCGCGCGATCGCTGGGGCTTTAATCCGGAAGTTCAGTTTTTAGCTAATCGCGGCTATGCCGTGCTGCAGATGAACTTCCGCGGTTCAACCGGTTATGGCCGCCATTTCTGGGAAATCAGTTTTAAGGAGTGGGGCAAAACTATGCAGGATGACATCACCGACGGCGTTAAATGGTTGATCGATCAGGGCATTGCCGATCCCAAACATATTGCTATTTACGGAGCTTCTTACGGCGGATATGCTACTTTGGCGGGCCTGACCTTTACACCCGATCTATATGCCTGCGGTGTGGATTATGTGGGTCCTTCCAATCTGTTCACTTTATTGAAGACTTTTCCAGCGTACTGGAAACCCATGTTGGATATGATGTACGAAATGGTCGGCAATCCGGAAAAAGATAAAGAACTGTTGGAAGCCGTTTCGCCGGTGTTTCATGCCGATAAAATAAAAGCGGCTTTGTTCATCGCTCAGGGAGCCAACGATCCGCGTGTAAACAAGGCCGAATCCGATCAGATGGTGGAGGCGCTGAAAAAACGCGGCATCGATGTGGAATATATGGTTAAAGATAATGAAGGCCACGGTTTTCATAACGAGGAAAACCGATTCGATTTTTACGCCGCCATGGAAAAATTCTTAGCGAAACATATCGGCGGGAGAGCCGCCGCGGCCGAAAGTAAATAGCTTAAACAGAGCCCCCGTAAGGGGGCTTTTTTTTCCGGTTTTAGCGGGTCTTTTGTGAAGCAATGGAAACATGTGCAATACGGTACTTGCTCCGGCGGAAGGTAACCCGTGGTTGTTATTATTATGTGTAGGGACGGAAGGCGGTACATCCCGATTTATCGGGGCATTCCTCCTAACGGGCGAAAAACGCCGTAAATCAGCCTCTAATCAGTATTGTTTAGTCTGCAATCCTTAATTTTTTCGGCGTCGCATAGATATTCTCTGTAACGGAGACGCCAAAGGCGCAAACTTCTTCGCTTATCCCTGTTTCGATGTTGAAGAGCAAGAGTAAGAGAATGAAACAAGTAATATAAACTTACCTCGTTTTACTCTGTTGGAGTGTTGTTTCACATTCTTGCAATAAAAAGACAATTACTGAATGCCCCGCAAAAAAGGAAAGAAAAATTGTGTGAATCCTGATATGAAAGGGCTAACAGGTCTCATAATGAATGAAAATAATTCCCCATTTGATGGAGGGACAGTCCCCGAGCATCGGGGGCAGGCGGCTGAGAAACGTTATTTGGCAGCAGTTGGTAAGTTTGAACTGAATTTATTTATACAAGATTGTTCATTAAAATTTAACGAGTCATAAATTTTTTGGGTCATTCAGATAAAGAGATAATTAGGGTTGGAAAATTCATGAAAATTTTATACTTTTATCAGCTTTATGATTAAGGAAGTGTCTAAATTAAACGAGGTGATAATGGGACGAGCAAGTGTTTTTATCATATTACTAACTGTAGTTCTGCTGGCCGGCGTATCCTGTTCTAAAAAGGAAAAGCCGCTCGCAAAAAAGGACGTCGTCATTGCCAGCGCCGGTTTGCATAATTTGTATTCGAGTGATTTTTCCCGCCGCTATCAGATGTTGAAGGATTTTCGTCAGAAAAAATCTTTTTCCGCTGACGATATCAAACAGGCTGTGCAAAAATATTTTAACGAAGACATGTTGTTTTTGGCTCAGGCTAAAGAAGACAGCGTGCAAAACGAACCGATAATAAAACGCCGCATTCTGAAGCGTAAAATTGATCTGCTTACCTACATCAATGGTCCGCTTTACAAAAAGATTATCCCTAAAGAGATTCCCATGTCTAAAAAGGAACTGCAAAATCTCTATGACCATCTGGATTACAAAATTCGCGTGGCTATTATTTTGGTAGAATCTAAGAACTTAGCGGATTCATTATATAATATAATTCATACCGGCAAAGAATCTTTTGGTAAGGTTGCCCAAAAATATTCCCGTGATTTGCGCACCGCAGCCGGCGGCGGCCTGGTAACCAATTATTTTACCTGGGGCACCTTTGCCGAGCCGTTCGAGAAAGTAGCTTTTAACCTGGAAAAAGAGCAGGTTTCCCGGCCGGTAAAAACAGATACGGGTTACTACATCATCATGCTGCTTGATAAACAGCCTTTGAAATTACTTACGTTTGAGGAAGAACAAAGCAGATTGAAGGAAAAACTGCGCATGGTGAAAACAAGCCGGATTGTGCAAAAGTATTTCAGCGATTTGTTATTGGTCTATCAACCTAAGATAAACAAAGCGGCTTTTAATGTGATCCGCCGTATTTACAAAGACCATAAGCTAAGCGGCGATGCGCTTAAGCCTGCCGAACATCAGATAAAGGCCGTTTCTTTTAAAGGCGGTTCATGGGACTTGGATGATTTTGTCTATTTTTATAATATGTTAGCGGCTTACGATCGCATTCCCATTGAAAATAACGGGGATTTTGATATGATCAGCCGCAAGATGTTGTTACCTCTGTTTATGTATTTTGAGGCAGTAAAGCTGCATCTGGATAAAGACGCTTCTTTCCGGAAAAATATCCGGCGCTCGACGGATCAAATTTTGCTCAATGAGATAAAACAGCGCCTGATTTATGATTTGGTAAATGTGAGCGATGAAGAAGTCCGTCAATATTATGACGAGCATCCCGATAAATGGCCAAAACAGCCGTTTAAATCTGTTGAAAAGTATGTCCGTTACCGCGTGGAACAAAACGAAGCTGCGAAGATTAAGAGTCAGCTATTAGAAGCATTAAAGAAAAAATTTTCGTTTAAATATAATGATCAGGCAGTAGAAGCCGTGGCTAAACAGCTGACTGAAGCAAGAAAAAGTTAGAAAGAATAGATGAGAACAATCGACGTATGTGCCGCCATCGATTTGGGTGGAACCAACACGGGTGTGGGGCTGGTAGACCGAAAGGGACAAATATATCGGCAGGCCAGCATTCCTACCGATGCTCCGGCCGGAGCCGCGAAGCTATTCCGGCGGCTGGCGGAGTTAATAAATGTATGGCTGACCGATAGTGAGCCGCAGTTCAACCTTTTGGGTATCGGTGCAGGCGCGCCCAACGGCAATTATTACAACGGCAAAATAGAACAGCCGCCTAATTTAGGCTGGGATGATGTTGTCGTGCCGGATTTAGTACAACGCTTTTTCGATGTCCCGGTGGCCATTACCAACGACGCCAATGCAGCCGCGTTAGGCGAGATGAACTTCGGTGCGGCACAAGAGATGAAATATTTTATTGAGATTACTCTGGGCACAGGTTTGGGAAGCGGTTTGGTGGTCAATGGCGCGCTAATTTACGGCCATGACGGTCACGCCGGTGAATTAGGGCATACAATTGCTGTCCCGGGAGGCCGGCAATGTAATTGCGGCCGAAGGGGCTGCCTGGAAACGTATGCTTCAGCCAACGGATTGGTAAGGACGGCCATCGAACTGCTTAACGAAATGTCCGGGCCATCTCCTTTACGGGAAATTCCCTCCGAGGCGCTAACCGCCGCTAAAATTTCCGAATTTGCTTTAAACGGCGATAAAATTGCTTTAAGAACGTATGATTTTACTGCGGAAATTCTTGCCCGGGCGTTGGCTGATGCAGTGGCTTATTTAAGTCCCGAAGCGATTATATTTTTTGGCGGATTAGTGAAGGCTGGCGCGCTTTTGTTTGTACCGCTGCGCCGTTATTTTGAACAGGATTTATTGAACGTATATCGGGGAAAAGTAAAGCTGCTTCCCTCCTCGTTGCCGGAAGGGAAGGCAGCTATTTTGGGCGCTGCAGCGCTTATTTGGAATGAGCTGTAAATATACCTTACCTCAATTGAACGATTTTTAGGTAATTTTGGCGTAATGTCAATGGAGCCCGAAACATCGGGATGACACGTTCCACCACATAGGTGAATATGTCATTCCTGTTTGAGGCTTTGCTTCGGAGGCAGGAATCCAGACAAAAAAACTGTCTATTAGTAATAAAATCGCTCAATTTAGGCCTTATAAATTTCTGGCGTTGAAATAGGGAAGTGGAAACCGGGAACTCAGCTAATTATAGCTGAAAGGTCATGCTTAAGCGCGGATTCTTGTAGCTTTCCAATTCCCGGTTCCGGGTTAATGGCGCCGGATTTTGATATATTCAATATCGTTTACGCGCATTATTTACACATTAATGTAAATTAGAACCCCAGCATGGCGCGTACTTTAGCCAGCTTTGCGGCGCTGTCGTGCGTGTTGCGATGAGCTGGCGTTTTGGTTAATGCGTTATATTGCAAGCTATTTCCCACATTAACTGTAATATCTACTATATTCTTGGTACGGTTGCCGTAAAACATAAAGCCGGAACCGTCTCCGCTTAAATTAGCTTGCGCTCCAACTGTCGGCAACGGCCCGTTGGTGGGCGTAATATTGTAAATTCTAATATATCCGTCGTATTGGAACAGCGAGCCGTCGTAGCTTACGGATGATCCGCTAATCATTGTATCTAAATCCATATATTGCCAGTTTTGTGCGGCGTCGATCCATTCGTATTCGCCGTTTATGTCATAAAAATCGGCATTGGAACCGCTCCATGATAAAGTAAATGATTGTCCTTTCGGCAGTTGTCCGGTTACGCTGGTATGCACAGATACGATGGTATCGGGCAGTGCAACACTGCCGCTGACAGTTCCGATCGAAGTTTTACCTTCAAAATTAAGCGGACTTTGCAGGCCGTAATCAGGGTGGCGCTCAACTCTGCTAAATTCATCGCCAAAACCGATATAACCGGGATAAATTTGATAACCGGTATAGATATAATCATTAAATTTAGCATGGTTAAACTGAGGCATTTTATCTGCCAAAACAACACCATAGGCCGATGTAGCAGTGGAATCCGAATTGGTTTTGGCGAGAGCCGTGTAATAAGAGTGTACGGTGAAGTGTTCCGCCCAAACCAGAAATATTTGTGAAGTTGCTGTGCCATCCGTTCCGGTTGGATTATCAGTAGTACTTTTTTGATCGCAGCTGCTTAACATCAGCATACTAATGAGTAGTAAGAAAATAATTAATGAGTATTTCATAAGACATCCTAAGAATTTGGTTAGCTTATAATTAGGTGTTTTGATGAATTGCTGGCAATATCGACGCACATACTAAATACTTTAACCGTAATGATAGTCTGATAAAAAGAATGATAGAGTTTTTATGTCCACTCTAAAAAATAATAAATGCTCAGATTTCTGTTTACCGAAGCTGGAAACGGGTTCATAATATATTCTAATTTTTTTCGGCTTAAAATTTTGAAAAAACCGTTTTAACGATTCTCAAGCGCTCTTTTAGAGTAAGCTCGTTTTTTCAACTAAAAGTAAATAGGAATAGGAAAATTGTTGGTTCTGATATGTTTTTAAATCTGAAAATAAAAAAGCCGCAATAATTCAGCGGCTTTTGTGTGGAGCTGAGGGGAGTCGAACCCCTGACCCCTTGAATGCCATTCAAGTGCTCT
>CAZIBE010000002.1:0-127205 GCA_964536685.1 uncultured Calditrichaceae bacterium
AACTATGTATATTGGCATAAAATTTGATATACAATGACAAATATAATCCTGTTAATTTATAATACTAAAAATATTCTAATAAGCAACAATCAGAATGAGAGCTAAGCAAGATAATGGTTTCTTTGGTTATACAATCTTTTTAAAAAGTTTACCTGTGATATGCTGTCTTTTTTAGTAGCACAATTAACAAAGTAACGTATTTATCAGTCCAATTAACTTTTTACGGAGGTAAAGATGAGGAAGATGAAAACTTTAAGCTATGGGATTCTGTTTTTATTGCTGGTTTCGTATCTATTGTCCGCATCGGACAAAAACGATCAGAATTTACCGGCAAAAGGACAACTTATTTCTGTTCCAAATTACAAATCTATAGCAAAGATAAACTCTTTGCAGATGGATACGACAGAGGTTTATATCGAAGACTTTGAATCCGGCGGTTCAAGCTGGAGTGTTTCGGGGTCCTGGCAAATTGGTAATCCAACAAGTGGACCGGCGTCAGGATATAATTCAACTAACTGCGCCGGAACTAATTTGAATGGAGCATATAGTAATTCCGCAGATGATTGGCTCATAAGTCCTGAGATTAGTTTACCAACATTAAACGGTGCAAAAGAAAATTTGCAATTACTTTTTTATGAATGGTATGCAATTGAGAGTGGCTATGATTACGGTAGAGTAAAAATTTCAACGGACAGCGGCGTCACATGGAATGAAATCGAAAACCGTTCGGGTAGTAGTGATTGGCGCAAAACGAGCATTGATATTTCTTCTTATAGCGGACAGACCATAAAAATTGCGTTCCATCTTACTTCTGACGGCAGTGTAACATATGATGGTTGGTTTGTTGATAATATCAAAATTGCTAAAATTACTGAAGCACCTCTTTCCGTAAAAATAAACAGTTTAAATCCCTCAAACTTCCCTTTTATTTATTTAAATGTAGCTGTGGATACTTTTGGCACAGGAATTTCAACTTTAAGTACCGAACATTTTGAAGTGTATGAAAACAATCTTAAACAAACAGACTATTTTGAAGTAACCCCTCCGGAAGAAAGCGGAGGGTCGCGATTGTCAGATATTGTTTTTGTATTGGATGTCACTGGTAGTATGAGCGAAGAAATTGATCAAGTCAAAGCCAATATGGAAGAGTTCGTTGACTCCTTAGCAGCAAGCGATATCGACTATGGCGTTGGGTTTGTTGTATTCGGAGACGTTACCTATACCTACAATGATGGAAATTTCTATTATGACAAAGAAACCATTCTTTCTATAATTGATAATATCCAATTAGGTGAACATGGCATAGGAACTGGTGACGATACGCCAGAAAATCAATTGCAGGCGATGGCGGACGGGGCGCTTTTTAATTATCGCCCGGGAGCCCAGAAAGTGGAAATCATGATCACGGACGCCTACGCTCATGAAAATGATGATGTGACTTCATGGACCGTTCCAAATTTAATCGACTTATTAACTTCAAATAAAATTTCTGTTTATCCGGTGTTTGACACTAACAATAGTTATCAAAACAACCAATATATACCTATCGCCGAGGCTACTAATACCGACGGTGATTATTACTACATTTATGATAATTTTAATGGCATTATAAATGACATCAGCCAAACCATAGGAAATACATATGTTATACGCTACAAAAGTAGTGAACCCGTATTCGATGGAGTTGAGAGGCATGTTGAAGTAAAAGTTACCTATGATGGCAACATTGATTCTGATACGGCTTCTTATATTCCAGGTTCATCGCCTGATATCCAAAGAACTGCAGAAACAATAGAACTACATAATCAAGCCTGGGCAGAAGGAACCGAATTCGATATCAAGGCGGAGATTACTGATGCCGTCGAACCATTTGTACAAAGTGCGACATTATTCTATCGAACAAGCGGTGAAAGCAATTATAAATCCCTTACAATGACGGTGCTTAGCGGAAATATTTATCATGCAATTATTCCAGGTTCGGATGTAGTTACCCCCGGTCTTGAATATTATATAACCGCCACCGATGGTCAATCAACTTCTTCCGATCCATCTGTAGATCCAACTTCCAATCCCTATGTATTAGGCATTTTGCCCAATCAGGCGCCGGTTATCGTGCATGCTCCCGTTGAATATGGTATTATTGATGAGAGCGTTATAATCGATGCCCAGATAACAGATGAAACAAACATGCTGACAAACACTATTTTGTTTTACAGGAAAACAGGCCAGCTCATCTACAATCAGTTGGAAATGACCGATATGGGGAGCAATAATTTCCAGGCGACAATTCCTCCTGAATATATGACTGAGGATGGCGTGGACTATTATATTAAAGCCTACGATGATTTTAATGTCAGCGCTACACATGGTACGTTTGATCATCCGCACCAGATATTAGCCAGACAAACATCCATTCCACTTATCATTGTACCCGGAATTATGTCAAGCCCCTTATTCAACGATTCAAATGATGATAATTCCTTATATTATAGCAGCTTTCATTTCAATAAGGATGAATTTATTTGGGCGGATTCCAAACAGTTAGTTGAGAGCCCTACAGATAAATTTTTAGATGTCTTGCAGTTAGCTGAAGATGGTATATCACCTCTTTCTGCAGAGTATAAAATTAAGGTTGCTCCAATCGTAAATGATAATGCGTTGACCATCAGGCATTTACTTGGCTTGAAACCGCTCAGTTACTATCAGGGCTTAATTTCAGAATTAGAAAGCACAAAAAACAATTACAAGTTGGACGACTTTGATTATAATCATGATGAATATGAAAATCTTTATATTTTTACCTACGATTGGAGAAAATCCAATACTTTAAGTGCGGACAACCTATCCGCTTTTATAGAAAACGTTAGAGTGTGGAATAGCACCGACAAGGTCAATATTCTTGTGCATAGCATGGGCGGTTTGGTAACTAAAAAATATCTGGAAAAATATGGCCCATCCAAAATCAAAAAGTTGATTTTTATTGGCACACCACATCTTGGCGCACCAAAAGATCTTTACGCAATAGCCACGGGAAAATTAACCGGCAAATTGGGGCTAGTCACTAACGATGAAGAAATGAAAAAGATCTCCAGAAATATGCCCTCTGTTTATGAATTGATGCCCTCAGAATTATATACAAATACAAGCTATTATAATGGCTCAACAACATCAGGGCTTGATATTTATGAATATTGTTTTTCTGTCTCTGGTAGCAGGACAACTTATGATGAAATGATAGATTTTTATAAAAATTTTGTTTCCAATGATGGATTTACTTTCAATAAAACTTTAATAGATAATTCAGTCGATTTTAAAAGTTTAGTTGAAAATATAACTTTTGGCGATATTGAAGTTTTTAATATTGTCGGATTTAACCAAACGACTATTGGCCGGGTCGCTGAATGGGAACTTTTTGGTAAATACCATTTTTCACCTGTATGGAATGCTTCCGGAGACGGTACGGTTCCCTTGCGAAGTGCAGAAATAATCAATCATTCGAAAGTTAAGGCGGATTATTATATAGAAGATGTTGAGCATTCAGATCTCCCATCTGCTGAGCCGGTTGTTGAAATTGTAACCGGGTTATTAAAAAAATCCTCTCAGACTAGTGGCTTTATAGATGAAGATCACAAAATATATTATGATCCTCCTGCAGACTATGCAACCTCCTATACCTTGGCTTGGGTTGGATGTCCGGTTGAACTACATGCCTATGACGCGTATGGCAATCATACAGGACCTACAAGCGATTCGACTTGGGATGCTAACATTCCTAATAGTAAGTACATTCCAAGTGATTTAAAAGATCCTCACTCAAAAAAAATGATCGTTCTACCATCAGGAGAACATATCACACTTAAGATAATTTCACAGGATACAACAGCAAGTTTTGATTTTCTTATCGAAGAAGTCCCTGATGGCAATACTATAAAAAGAACATATTTTGATAGCGTTGCTATAACTTCCACTTCAATTGGTACCTGTGTTATAGATTCAACAACCGAAATATTTCAATTAAATATGGACTATGACGGCAATGGAGCCGTTGATTCAACCATTCATCCAGTTTTTGTAACCGGATTAGACAAAACGATAAACCAGAACATACCCCATAGTCATTTGCTATTTCAAAATTATCCCAATCCTTTCAATAATATCACTAAAATAAAATATGGGCTTCCAAAAGCAGAAAAAGTCCGAATAATTTTGTTTAATATTAAGGGACAAAAGGTGGCCACTTTAACAAACCAATATATGCAAGCTGGCATTCATGAAATGAAATTTGATGCAAGTAACCTCGCTTCTGGAGTTTATATCTATATGATTAAAGCAGGCAACTTTGTTAGTACCAGAAAGATGATACTATTAAAATAGTGTCATATTACCTTAGGATGCTGTGAAGAACTGACATATTAGGGTTTAAAGGCATCATCCTAAAACATGATTTGCATAAAGAAGAATATGATCGGTCAACTCTTTCATATTCTTCTTTTTGATTATCAAACGTCCGTTTATGACCACCGCGTTTGCTTGGCTTTGGTAGTGGTCGGGCGCAGTGGAATACAAAAATGTCCATATCAATGCACAACGGAGTGTATGCGTAAATACCAACGGATCCCATCGGTGATGTACATCTTTAAAATTTGAATTCTTCTTCCTATGTTTTGTGCTGAATTCAATTCACAAAACACAAGGAGAAGCCAGTTTTTACCTTCATCCCAAGCTTCACACCAAACAAAAATGTTCAATCTAATTCAGGAATATCAGCAAAGCGGGCAAAGCCAGACTCAATTTTGCAGAGAGAATAATATGCCCAAATCGATTTTTTATTACTGGTTAAGAAAATACAAGAAAGAACAAACCAACAAAACAAACCAGGACGTTTACGCCCTTCAAAAATAAATGCTCGTTTTGGGATGGAATAAAAAATAACAAAACATTCCAATCTGATAGGAACAGCGTCCTAAAGGGCGGGGAGATTTTTCAGCGCTATTTGGTTTCCCAATCGTAAACGATGGGGCTAACGCTGCAAACTGTGGCGCTATAATCTAACTCAACCCCTGGCTCCTTCCCTAAATCATTAGAGAAGGGGTGATTGTTGGCCCCATGGCGTAGGTATTCAATGCATTGAATCCCTGCACATTGCCGATTCTGTTTATGCGTTGTATGAAAAAAATCGTCCTGCAAAGAACAATGCGCCTATAACCCACAAATTCAGAGGCTGCCTGAGAAATGACAATGGTATAAAAGAGTTTACTTCGTACCCTTCTTAAATATTATGTAAATTGCATAGTTTTTATTAAATCCCTGAGTTCACCCTAATAAGGTCTCTCACGGTCATTTTCCCACCACGAAGTGGTTCCTTTCCTGTAGGGATCACTCCGTGACGGAAAACGGGACGGCTTTTGCCGCGAGGAGCAAGGCGACGAGAAATCTATTGTTTTTATTGAGGATATAAGATTTCTCACTGCGTTCGAAATGACAAAAACTGGTTTTTAGAGCAGACTCATCCCTTGTATGCAATATTATCCCAGAGCTATTGAACCAAAATTACAAAAGGCTGTACATCAGTTCCTAATCGTGGTGTGGACAGGCCCCAGACAGTCCGGTAAATCCGCTCTACTTCAGCGCAGGTACTCCGACTATCGGTACATCGCCTTTGACGATTCCTTGCTCAGGCAAAGCGCCATCGAGGATCCCGGCCTGTTTATGGAAAACATCGATCCGCCGGTTATTTTGGAAGAAATTCAATATGTTCCCCGGATTCTGCCTTACATCAAAATGAGGCAGGAGACCTATAGGATATTAGGAGCGCGATCCATCTTCCATCTTGCGGGCATATTGGATCAGAGCCGTTTCGATTAAGGCAGCGATGATTAACAGCGGGATGATAATCAGTAAAAACAAATTAAAATATACAGCAAAGGGAGTTTCTGAAAGGTGCAACGGTTTAAGCGGCGCCTTCAGTAACGTTAAATTATATTGAATGGCCATAGTAAAAACCAAAAAGGCCGCTGGTAATTCAAACAAGGCCACCGGATTGAGCAGCGAAGCAAAATAGAATTTCCCCTTTAAGGTATGAAACGAAATAATGCCGATATTCAGGCCCGTCCACACGGCAAAAACAAAGGGCAGCGCCGGCAGCAATCCGGAGAATAAATCCACGGCCAGCGAAAAACTATTCACAGCCAAAATAAAGAGGAATAACAACCAGGCCGGCCATTTCTTCTCCATCCACTGTTCCAGCCGTTCGGCAATCCATAACGGATACGTTGTCAATACACGGATTTGCTTGTGATACACCCACGGCGCCAGCGCATAGCCCACAAAAAAGAAGACCATACTGCCCAAATAGAACTGAGCGTTTATCAGTTCCAGCCCGTGCGTAATCGTTTGCCACATCTCAGCGCTTGCCTTTTAAACTTTGTACCGACGATAAACCGTAAGCCGCCTGCGTCTGTATTACGCCGTTGATAATCGATTGTTCCACCGCAGGAACGACTATTGACGCCAGAATATCCAGATTTCCCTTAACTTGCCGGCTGGAAATCACAAAGGCCACATCGCCGTCGTAACTGGTATGCGAAGGCTCCACACGGCGGGCGATGCCGTGATGGGCGCGTTCGGCCAGATAATGCGCCTGCTGTTTGCTCAGTTCCATATTGGTTAGTACTGCGCATAGCATAGTATTTTCGGCCATGCCGATTTGCCCCGCCTCCCAACGCTTCCAGCTTTCTTCCGGCGCTAAAAACCGCCCTTTCTCGTCCACGGCTCCGGCCAACAGCGTTCCGTCTGTATTCAATATGTCGGCGGCGGCATTGACCACCGTTATCACGGTTACGCGCAAATCACGAAAATAGATCGAAGCAATGCCGATACCCGATTTCATAGCGCGCTCTACGCCAAACCATTTACCTACCGAAGCCCCGGTTCCGGCGCCCACATTACCTTGCGCTACGTTGTTAAACCGGGCGTCGTTTAAGGCTGAGCGGCCGTCTTCGGCGGAAGGATAGGCCGAGGCGTCGCCGACATTCTTATCAAAAATCACCGCCGCCGGCACAATAGGCACCACGCCGTATTGCGTTACATATCCTTTTCCCTGTTCCGCCAGCGTTTCCATCACGCCTTGCGCGCAGCCCAGGCCGAATGCGCTGCCGCCCGTTAAAACCAACGCGTCAATGCGGCTGATTTTGCGCTCCGGCGACAGCAAAGCAATTTCGCGCGTACCCGGCGAAGCCCCGCGCACAGCCGCCGAGGACATGTTGTTTTCCGGCGGAACGATAACCGTACAACCGGTACCCTTCTCAAAATCGCTAAAATGGCCTATTTTGAACACTGACAACATAATCTCTGCGCCTTTTGTTTTTACGGTTAATGTACAACAAAATCTGTTTTAAAGAAAAACCAAAATTCCCTGAATTTCAGTAGAATCAATTCGATTATCTTCGTAAGTTGCTGACATTGATCCGGTTTTCAGATATCCATTACCCGATAACAAACAAGAAGACTATTTAAGGAGAACACAAATTATGGCCATTATCCTGGACGGAAAATCGTTGACCATTGAAAAACTGGTGCGCATCGCCCGTTTTGGCGAGCAGATAGAACTGCATCCCGAAGCTCTGCAGCGTATCAAAACCTGTCGCGCCATGTTGGAACGTAAAATACAGGCGCACGAAATCATGTACGGCGTTAACACCGGCATCGGCGAATTTTCCGAAGTCGTGCTCAATGACGAACAAGTACGTCAGTTTCAGAAATATCTGATTTACAACCATGCCGCCGGCATTGGCGATCCGGCCCCCATCGAATATATCCGCGGCGCCATGGCCGGCCGCATTAATGTGCATGCGCACGGTCGTTCCGGCTGCCGCCCAGAAATCACATTGACTCTGGTGGAAATGCTGAACAAAGGCGTTACGCCGGTGGTATGCCAGAAAGGCTCCGTGGGCGCATCCGGCGATTTGGCGCCCATGGCGCAAATTGCTTTACTGCTCATGGGCGAAGGAGAAGCTTATTACAAAGGCGAACGGCTCCCCGGCAAAACAGCTCTGGAACGCGCCGGCATTACAATCCCCGGTCTGGAAGCGCGCGACGGTTTGGCAACCATCAACGGTTCCAACGTACTGACGGCCATGAGCGCCATCCATCTGTACGATATCGAACGCTGGCTGAAGCAAGCTGAAATCGCCGCCGCTATGTCTTTGGAAGCCCTGCTGGCCAATTTAAAACCGTACGACCATCGCCTGCATCACGAAAGGGGATTTCCCGGCGCCATGCGCAGCGCACGCGCTATTCATAAATGTTTGGTGGGCAGCGATTTAATGGAGGGCAATATTAAACAGCGTGTACAGGACGCCTACTCCATGCGCTCCACCCCGCAGGTCATCGGAGCGGCGCACGACGCCGTGGATTTTGCCAGAAAACAGGTGGAGACCGAACTGAACGGCGTGGGCGATAATCCCCTCTTTTTTGTGGAAGATGAAGAAACGTTGACCGGCGCCAATTTTCAAGGCACGCCGGTGGCCCTGCCTATGGATATGGTGGGCGCGGCCGTCACCATGGTCAGCGTCATGTCCGAACGGCGTATGAACCGGCTGAATAATCCGGCCTTAAGCGCCGGTCTGCCGCCCTTTTTAACCAAAGGAGCCGGCATGTTTTCCGGTCTGATGCTCAGCCAGTACACGGCCGACACCTTAATCGTCGAACAGCGCATTTTATCGGCGCCGGCCTCCATTCAATCCATTCCGGCCGCCGCCGACCAAGAAGATTTCGTCTCCATGGGCATGAACACGGCCATTAAAACAGGACAGATTCTGGATAACGCTTACGGCGTCATCGGCATTGAATTAATGGCCGCGGCGCAGGCGCTGGATTTCAGGGATCATGCTTTCGGCAAGGGCGTACAAATCGCCAAAGAGGTTATCCGTAAACACGTTGATTTTTTAGATGTGGATCGCCCCTTATTCAAAGATCATACGACAATGAAAGAATTGGCGCGCTCGGGGGAAATTCTACAGGCTGTAGAAAATGTTGTAGGCCATCTGGAATAAAAGAAAGCCCGCCATTGTGGCGGGCTTTATTAGTATGGCAACACATAGACTGGATGTCCGTCTACCAACAAACCGGAAACGCTTTTTATAGCGTCCTTCCCACGAAAGCGGAAATCCGGAAGAAATCCGTTTTTTCATCATTGGTTGGCTAATCGAAGGTTACGGATATTATGACCGCAACCAGCTTACTATTGTTTTTGCACATTTTTTAGATGCCCCCCCCCACAAAGTGGTCCCTTTGGGAAAGGGGCGCTCCGAAGGAGTCCTTCGGACCTTCGGCGCCGATCACGTCTGGCATGACATAAAAAACCTGTGCGGTATTCTCCTGAAAAAGGAAACTATAAGTAACTGCTGTTCTATAAAATCCATCATATCGAATACTGCCTACTTAGCGCCTTTAAATTTAGCCAGCACATCCTTCACCGCCTCTTTATGAATCATGAAAGTCAACATCTTCAGTTTAACGAAATCATCTCTGAAAAAATAGTAGCCTTTGTATTTACCGTAGTAGGCGCTGCTGGCCGAATCCTTGATTAAAAACCAGTCGTGTCCGTACTTGTGCACATAGCCCACCAAATGAATCCCGTGGTCGTCCTGCGACGTGTGGTTGTAAATACGCATTTCCCGCGCGTTCTGGTCGATGTATTTATACGGAATATCCCAGGGCACGATCACAGCGATATCTTCCCAGCCGTACCGGCCCGGCTCGCTGACGTCGCCGCCAATGACCAGAGAATAACCCTTTTTAATGGAACGTTTAATTAGTTTGTAGAAGACGTCCAGCGGCACATTGTGGTAATCTTTGGAATGCCACCAGTTATCCGGCACTTTGTATTCAGCCAGCGTGTAAAAGGTGTCGCGCATGGTGGACATGAAACCCACATAGTCATCGGGGTTGAGCCCGCACACCTCGTCGCGAAATTGCTGTGGCGTGTACATTTTGCCTTCATATTCAAAGGTTGCCGGCGGCTGCCCCATATATTTATTTAAAATGCTTTTGATGGCGGTCAGAGCGACCTCTTCATCCCAGTAATTATTCTTTTTCAGGAATTTCAGATAGTCGTACATCTCTTTGTACAGCGGTTCGTGGTTGTACTTAGTCTGTCCGTTTACTAATCCGGTGTACGCGCTTTTAGGCATACAGCCATATTGGCGCATACGATTCAGCACGGCATTGGACTCCGAACCTTCGCCAAATTCGGAATCGCCTTTTTCCTGAACGTAGCGGCGCGCTTTTTCCACATATTCCCAGTACACCGTGTACATTTCCGAAAGTTTAGTCTTTTTATGGTGCAAACGGTAAATTTCCGATTCTAAAAAAGAGGTGGCGGAAAAGGCCCAGCACGTGCCGGTAGTATCCTGGCGAACCGGCGGCAAATGAAACACCTGATTAAAATCCTTTAGTTCCGGTTTTTTAACTTTATCGAAATCGGCGCTGAAAATCGTCCGTTCTTTATCCCAAACGAACTTCTTTTCGTATAGGGCTTTATCCTGAGCCATCAATTGTCCGGCCAGTATCAGAGACAGCATCGCTGTAAGTAAAAACTTCATCAAAAATCCTTCCCTGTTAAGTGAGTTAAAACAAGGCAAATTTACAGTTTTATTTTTAAAATTCAAAATATGGCGTCGTCTTGCTACACAGTGTGAATGCGCTTATATTAAAAGAACCAAGAGATTAATTCTGGCGGGAGTCATCATGAGAGAAGATACGGTTTGGGGTAATATTTTCCGAAGAAACGAACAGAAAGAGGAAAGTATTTTTTCGGTTCTGAAAAAGATCCCCATTTTTCGGGATTTAAATCACCGTGAAATCAAAGCCGTGGAGCGCATTCTGCACCGGCGTACCTATCAGGAAAGCGAGCTTATTTTTGCCGAAGGCGAACCCGGCGTGGGCATGTACATCATCGAAGCGGGCACGGTTTATATAACGCTGGGTAAAGAAAAGAAAACCCTGGCCGTACTCTCCAAAGGGGATTTTTTTGGCGAGATGGCTCTGTTGTTAGAATCCGCCCGTACTGCCACCGCTTCCGCCGCTTCGCCGGTGCGCATTTTAGGCTTTTTCCAGCCCGATTTGTTTCATCTGTTAGAAACGCAGCCGCGCACAGGCAATAAAATTTTGATGCACCTGGCCCAGATGATGGCCGAACGCCTGCGCCAAACCTCACTGGAAAATCGCGAACTGAAACTGAAGATTTCCCAGTATCAGACCGAAAAAGAAAAGTAATCATTTTTAGGTATCAATTATGGATATGACGGTTGGACGAATTTTAAAACTCATTGTCATCATCGCTGTTTTAGTCGTGCTGGGCTGGCTGTTAGTGGCTCTGAGTTCGACCATCACAATTTTAATCATCTCTCTGTTGGTTGCCTACATTCTGGATCCGCTGGTCAGCTTTTTTGAACAAAAGGGTTTGACGCGCATGCAGGCCACGACTATCGTCTTCCTGTTAATCGGCGTGCTTACGGCGGGCATCATTTCTTTTTTCATCCCTCTGCTGATAAAAGAATTGCAAAATATAGAACAGGCCGTGGCTTCCGGAAATGCGGCCGATTTTTTAACAAAACTTGAAGTCTGGCTGCAAATGCATTTATCTTTTATGGATTTAAGTCAGCTCAATTTACAGGCCAAACTCAACGAGGCGCTGAGCGGACTGAGCAAATCCATTTTCTCCATTATCGGCAGCGTCGTATCCATCATCACCGCACTGGTGATCATTCCGTTTGCCGTGTTCTTTTTTTTAAAGGACGGACGGCATATGAAAAAAGCGTTGATTAACGCCATTCCCAACCGTTACTTCGAAATGACGCTTAATTTGATTTATAAAACCGATCAGCAATTAGGCGGATATTTGCGCGGCCAGTTTTTTGACGCGGCTATTATCGGCCTGTTAGCCATCATCGCTTTGTGGCTGCTGGATGTGCGTTACTTTATTCTGATTGGCATCTTTGCCGGGCTGGCCAATATGATTCCCTACGTGGGGCCGTTAACCGGCGCCGTAACGGCCATTATCGTTGTGCTGATCAACGGAGGCAGCGGACAGCAGGTATTTTTAGTGGCTCTGGCTTTTACCATCATTCAGCTTTTAGACAATGTGCTGGTGCAGCCATTGGTGGTAGCCCGCACTGTGAACCTGCATCCTCTTTTAATAATCTTTGCTGTGATTATCGGGGGACAGTTCTTTGGTATTTTGGGCATGCTGTTGGCCGTACCGGTAACCGGCATGATCAAAGTATTCTCCGTGGAGCTGTACAAAAGCTTTCGCAAATACCGCGTGGTTTAGAAGAATCCAAAGCCGTTGCGAAACCTTTTAGGTTTCGTAACGTTTTTTGATAGCCGGAAAAATCGTTCTCAAGCCTGGCTGGTTTAGGACTAGATACATCGTTACTAAACTTTAGAAGTTTAGTAACGGTAACCTGAAAAGAATCATTCTCAAACCTAATAAGGGTTAAGAACGATTTCATCATTACTAAACGTTGAAAGTTTAGCAACGGGTTCTCTTTCTTTTCCGAAGCCTCATAGGTTTCGCACAGGCAACCGCTTCTTCCTATTAAAATTTTGATATATGGCCTCTGCTGATTAATTTAGCGCACCATCGATCGTGCAACCAATTGGCTGGGAAATGTCATGAATTCCGATCAATCTAAAAAACTGTTAGAAATGCTACCCTTGCTGGCTTTTGTCGGCGCTTACTTTATTTTTCACCTGTTCGATTGGCAGGAGGTGACCTGCGCCATCTGGGCTACGCTGGTCAGTTTGCTGACCTTCCTCTTCCTGGCCGCCGATTTGCGCATGGAACACAAAAAAACGCTGAACTGGCGGACGCTGGAATTTTATGGCGCCGTCTTAACATTCCTGTTCATTCTCATTTTTGCCCAGGGCTTTATCCACTGGAACCGCTTACTGACCTTTTACTGGCGATCGGGTATTTTTCTGGCGCTGCTTCTAATCTATTTTATTATACTGTTCCGGGCGATTCGTATTTTCCTTTACATGCGCGATATGATTCTAGCCCTCGAGCAAACGGACGGAAAAAAGAAAAAGTAACGGAGACGTCATGGTTTTACTGGAATTCAGCATGAGTCCGCTGGACAAAGGCGAAAGTCTGGGGCCGTATGTGGCCCGCGTACTCGATATTATCGACTGCAGCGGTCTGCCTTACCGCCTGAATCCCATGGGAACGGTGATTGAAGGCGGGTACGACGAAGTGATGGACGCGGTGCGGCAGTGTTTTCTGGAACTGCAAAAGGATTGCAAACGCATTTCCGTTTCCATTAAAATCGATTACCGGCAGGGCCGGGAAAGCCGCCTGCAATCTAAAATCGAACGCATCGAACACATCTTAGGGAAATCAATTAAACAATAACGTGTGCGGAGGCTAAGCATTTATGGATTTACTCAAAACCATCTTCGACAAACAATACGAATTAAATAAACGCATTCTTAAAGAGCGGCATAATCAGGATTACGACAAGCTGTGCGATCCCAATCAACAGGACGCCGAAACGGTACAACAGCGGATTCAATGGCTGTTAAATTACAACCGCGCCCTGATTCACGAATCCATCGAAATGGAAGATTCTCTGCCCTGGAAGTGGTGGAAAGATATGGAGCACATCGACTGGGACAACATCCGCATCGAACTTATCGACGAGCTGCATTTTTGGGTAAGCAAATGCCAGTTGGCCGGATTGGATCCTCAAAGCCTGGCCGAACTGTATTTGAAAAAGAACAAGCTCAATCAGGTGCGTCAGGATGGCGGTTACGGCAGCACCTACAAAAAATACGACGAAAACGGCGTGGAAGACAACAAGCGTATGGACGAACTGATTGACAATGATGATTGACCATTTGAAAGTGTAACGGGGTGACATGATTTTACAACTTCTTTTATTCTTTGGCGGCCTTCTTTCCGGCGCGCTCATCGCCGGCCTGTGGATGTATTTTCATCAGAAAAAAGCCCGCGAAATCGCCGGTGAAATCTATGCTCAGGCGCAGCGGGAAAAAGCTCAGGAAATGGAACAGATGCTGCAACGCATTAAAGATTCCTTTGGCGCCCTCTCTATTGAAGCTCTGCGCAAGAGCACCGACGAGTTTTTGAAGCTGGCCGGAGAAACGGTCTCTAACCAGACACGTAAAAATCAGGAACAATTGGAGCATAAAAAGGAACTGATCGACGAAACGCTGAAAAGCATGAAACAGGATTTGGGCAAAGTGGAATCCATCATGCAAAAGATTGAAAATGAGCGCAAACAGAGCTTTGGCGAGCTGGCCAGCCAGCTAAAACTTTCCGCCGAGCAAACGCGCCGCCTGCAAGAGACCACCAATCAATTAAACACCGCCCTGTCCAACTCGCAGGTGCGCGGCCAGTGGGGCGAGCGCATGGCTGAGGACGTACTGCGTCTGGCCGGCTTCATCGAGGGCGTCAATTATCTCAAGCAAGCCTCGGTGCAAAGCGTCAGCTCGCGCCCCGATTTCACCTTCCTGCTGCCCCATGATTTACGCGTGAACATGGACGTTAAATTTCCGCTTAACAACTATCTGGCCTATATGCAAGCCGAGAACGATACGGAACGCCAGAATTTCAAAAGCCAGTTTCTGCGCGACGTGCGCAACCGCGTAAAAGAAGTCACCACGCGCGATTACATCAATCCCGCTGAAAACACGGTGGATTACGTCATCGTCTTCATCCCCAACGAACAGGTGTACGCCTTCATCAATGAAAACGACAAAACGCTGATGGACGACGCCCTGAGAAACAAAGTCATCCTCAGCTCGCCGGTTACTCTTTACGCTATCCTGGCCATCATCCGGCAGGCGGTGGATAATTTTAATCTGGAACGCACCGCTGCGGAGATTTTATCTCTGTTAGGCGAGTTCAACAAACAGTGGGATATGTTTAAGGAAAGCATGGATAAAATGGGCAAAAAAATTGACGACGCTAAAAACGAATTTCAGAGACTCATTTCCACGCGCAGCAATAAACTGGAAAAACCGCTGCAAAAAATAGATACCATCCGCCAACGGGATTTTACCTTGCCCGAAGGCCGTAAAAACCTGCTTGAATAACCTATATGAACGACACCTATTCCAACATCAACCATGACGAACGCCAAAAGGTGCGCCGCTTTTTTAACCGCGTGGCCTTTGTGTTCCCCTTTATCGAACGTAGCCTGTTCCCGGAATACCGCCGGGCTTTGAAGAAATTAAATCTTCCGATCAATCTGACGGTTCTGGATTTAGCCACCGGTACGGGCATTTTGGCCGGCGCTTTTGCCCGGCGTGGTCATACGGCCACAGGACTGGATTTTGCCGATAAGCTGCTTAAGCGGGCGCGGCACAAATTTCCGCAAGTGGACTTCCGCCATTTTGATTTGTATCAGTTGGATGAAATCGCCGACGGGCAGTACGACATCGTAACCATGGGCTATTTTTTACATGGTGTGGAACCGGCTTTTCGCCATCAGGTTCTGACAGAAGCGGCGCGCATTGCCCGTCAATATGTGGTTGTCTTTGATTATTGCTGCGACGGCAACTGGCTGGTGCGCTTTATCGAATGGCTGGAAGGGCCTCACTATCCTTCCTTTGTAGCCGGCTCCCGCGAAGAGGATTTTCACGCCGCCGGCCTGCAGATCATTAAAGAAATCAATTTATCCGACTTCGGCAGCGTATGGCTGTGCCAAAACAATACGCTTAGAGATACTGTAAAAAAACATATTTGATTAAGTCCAGCCAACTATACTACATCCCCGCCTATAAATAGGCCCTTTTTTCTTTTACCAATATTGAGTTCACTCTAAAAAGGTCTCTCACTGTCATTTTCCCACCACAAAGTGGTTCCTTTCCCGTAGGGATCACTCCGTGGCGGAAAACGGGACGGCCTTTGCCGCCACGGAGCAAGGCGCCGAGAAATCTATTGTTTTTATTGAGGATATTAGATTTCTCACTGCGTTCGAAATGACAAAAACTGGTTTTTAGAGCAGACTCCATATTTAAATGTAATATTTTGATAAAACTATTGATTTTTTTGTTTTAAGTTATGTATATTTAACATCGGTTAAACTATTATAACATTAAGCGCAAAAGAAGGGCGTCATGCTTTGTTATTGTCCAGAAAAATTGACGCGGATTGCGCATATTTAGCGCGTTGTCGTTTACAGTGGTCATTTTTTTAATAGAAATAAATAGAGAGTACGCATGAAAAATAAACATATTAAAAATTGGCTTTATTTTTATATTCACTTTTTATTGCTAACAACCATATGCTTTTCGGGTCCAGTTGAAATTACAGGAAAGATCATAGACAGCGAGACGCGAGAACCGTTAGCTGGGGTTAATGTTTTAGTACAAGGGACAATGATTGGCGCTTCAAGCGATCTCCAGGGACATTTCCAGATTAAGTATGTGTCTTCTGATTCGGCAACGCTTATTTTTTCATATATCGGTTATGCGAAAAAGAGCGTTTACATTCAAAGTCAAAATAAACAAATGCTTTTGATTGCCTTAAAAAAACAACCCTTGCCTTTTAAAGGATCTATCTCCATTGTCGCCTCTAAAAGTACGCTGAATAATTTCAGGCAAACCGTGCCGGCAACGGTAATACAACAAGTTGAAATAGAGCGCGCTTCTGCGATAACTATTTCAGAATTGTTAAAAAAGAAACCTGCTGTTTCTATGGTAGGCGGCGCTTATTACGCAGCGCCCAGTATCCGCGGTTTAGCGAGGCATCGCATTATTACGATGGTGGACCAGGAAAAAGTAACCTCCGAACGCAATGTGGGCGCGCCGGGAACATTTATTAATCCAACAGATGTAAAACGCATCGAAATAATAAGAGGCCCCTATTCCACCCTGTATGGTTCCGAAGCCATCGGCGGCGTGGTAAACATCATTACGCGTGATTGGCGCCCCCCCCTTTACTGGAAACACCTTGGGGGTTCCCTTAATGTCAGCTATAATTCAGTTAACAACGCATGGAATAGTAATCTTACGCTGAACAGTCGCATTGCTGATTTTTATATTCACGTTAAGGGTGGTAAACGTAAAGGGCAAAGTTATAAAGACGGCGCCGGCGCGAAAGTGATGAATACGTTTTTTGATGAACAGTATGCTACATTGAAAATTTCGTTTGTACCTAACGAATATCACCGGTTACAACTGTACTGGCGTTACAGCGCGGTAAATAATATCGGCAAGCCCGCTTACGACATTAATATCAATGCCCGGCACAATCCGGACGACCACCGAATGTATGGTTTAAAATACATATGGAAAAATATCAATCGTTTTATTCCACAATTAACCTTTCAACTTTCGCGGCACGATCATATCCTTGGTGCGATTATCGACAAGCACAAAGTAGAAAGCGATCCTTCTGATGATAAGATAATTAACAATTGGAAAAATATTCTCAACAACGATTACACGGCGCGTTTGGAAACGCGGTTTGTAATCGGCCCAAAAATGACCATGCTAACCGGTTTTCATGGCTTTTTCCGCGAAAATATTCATTTGGACGAGCACAAAATCGTTCGCAATTACCAGACCGGCGCTTTTGTAAAAGAAGAAAAGATGGATCTGTTATATAACGGTTCGCAACGGAGTTACGGTATTTTTCTGCAATCCGATTATATGTTGGCAGAAAATATCGATCTCAGCGGCGGTTTGCGTTTTGACTTAATTAAAACGAAAAAAGAGAATCGGGATCATTCGACAGACAATAAAATTAATCCGGCCTGCAGTGGAAATATCGGAATATCTTACCGGCCAAAACATTGGCTGAATTTCACTTTTAACATGGGTAAAGCTTTCCGTGCGCCACAGATTAAAGAACTTTACATAACGACAATGACGCCCGGCGGGATGAACATCGCCAATCCCTATTTAGCGCCGGAGCGCAGTTTAAATATGGATTGGGGATTAAAAATGCGTAATGATAACGGTTCTTTAGGATTTGCGCTTTTCCGCAATCAGATCAACGATATGATTACGCTAGACTGGGATAATAAAACAGCTAACCGTATTGGCACATTTAAAAACATCGGCAAAGCCTTGCTTTACGGCGGAGAATTTAACCTCCAGTATATAATCGATAAAAATTGGCTGTTCGATGGCAACTTTTCCCATACCATCGGGCGGGATATGATCACACACGATGAATTGATGGATGTGCCGCCTTTGCAGATCAACGCCGAGCTTACTCACATGCTTTGGAATAACAGAATACAGCTTTCTCTGGCCGGCCGCTATTCCGCCAAACAAACAGAGGTGGCAGAAGACGACTTTCCCACGGCAGCATTCACGCTAATCGATTTTTACGTCCGCTGGGAATTTCAAAAAAGCCTACGACTGAATCTGGCGCTAACTAATCTTTTAAATGAGAAATATCGCGAACACTACCAGTTTAATTGGATGCGCGGTCCGGGCAGGAGTATTAATATTGGACTTAACATCATCTTCTAAAAAATTTTGCGTCTGTTGTTATGCATATCAAAACCAGAGTTATGTGCTAAGAGCATTCAAAAAAATCTCATTAAATACTAATTTTGAAAATTAAGAAAATAAATGGAGACATTAAAGCATGAAAAAGTTACAAATAATTTTACTAATGACTGTTTCTCTTTTTTTATTATCTACCATTGTTTATTCTCAAGAGAAATATGGTTTGGTTATTATTGCTCATGGGTCACCTGCGCCTCAATGGAACGAGCCTGTCCTAAAGATTGAGAGAGAAGTTAAAACCATAATATCCCAAAAGGGAAATAATCAATTCAGTGCTATTCGCGTTGCCTTTATGGAATTTAACGAACCTTCAATAAATACTGTAATTGAAGATTTTGAAAATATAGGTATTGATAAAGTTTATGCTATACCATTATTAATTGCTCCATCAGGACATTCTCTATTTGATATCCCAACTATTTTAGGTTTGTATAGCGCCATAGATATCTTAAATGAAATTAAAAGCGAAGGAACAAATATTGTTAATACAAAAATGAAAATAACAATTGGCCCAACATTAAATAATAGCGATATCTTAAAAAATTCCATTTTGGATAGAGTTAAAGAATTATCAACAACACCGGACTCTGAAGGCGTAGTTCTTCTTGCTCATGGAGACAAACATTTTGAGCCAATCTGGGCTTCTATGTGTAGAGAAATTGGTTATTATGTGTGTTCTAAAACAGGAATTGAATACTTTGATTTTGCTTTTGTGGAAGTTGGTCAGTCGTTTGCAACTGAAGGCGTTTCTACAATTTTGAAATCAACCGGAAAAAAAGAAAAAATTATTGTTGTTGGATTATACCTTTCAATGGGTGTTGAAAGAATGGCAAACACTTCTGCTTCATTTATGATGGGTAAAAAAACTGAAACGAAAAAATTATTTGCCAATAAAAATATTCGTTTTGCAAAAAGGGGGATTTTGCCGGATAAACGAATTTCAGAATGGATATCTGAAATAGCCATAGAGTGGGTAGAAGGATTGCCATGAATTTAATCCATTAAAAAGTCAATTTCTATAGATTAAATAATGTGTTTGTTAACTTACTGTATGTTAAGCGCCTAGCGAATGCATCAACTTGATCGCAGGAATCTGGCCTGCTTTTCGAGTTCAGTGCGTTTAATCCATGCCGCAAGTTATGAAAATCGTTAGCCATGTATGGCATAAAGGTAAAAACAAGGAAAACATAAATATAAATTATCAAACTACTAACATGAATGACCAGTTGAAATTATTTTGGGCTATCACGTAAGTGATAGCCCAATATTTCTAAAATTTTATTTAACTGGTCATTCATATTACTAATTAAATAAACATTAAGGAGGTTTTGTTGTTATGACGCACTTTACGAAGAAATGGGCCCTTATCTCCATAGTGGCGGCATTAACCTTATCTATGGGATGCAGTAAAAACACTGCCGGACCGGAGGGCAATGACGATTCAAAAAGCAGGCACACGGACGCCTTTGTGGATGTTTTTGTTAAGCACGTTAAAAAACAAGGCTTGGATAAATACGGTCTGGTGTTTTACGCCGGAGGGCAGGGGCTTGTTACGGTTAAGGCCAAAGCGCCGGACGGCAGCGAATATGATTTGGCTGAATTTTGGAAAGGACCCGGTAACCTGCGCCGGCATCCAAAGGATAACGAGATGCAAAACAGTATGCCGCCAACGGGAACTTATGAGTTTTCTTTAACCTTTGATAATGACGACAGCTTTATTTTAAACGATACCCTGTTCACCGATTCAATAGGCGCCGTTACCGGGGCGTCGGTAACACATAATACGGATACGGTAAATGTAAGTTGGAGCGCTGTGAACGGTGTGAACACTTATTATGTGAAATTAACCGACAAGTATAAAAACGAAACCAGGCCCATATTTGTCAACAAGAAGGTTTCGCAATCATCCACTTCTTATGAATTTACACATCAGACCGTTGCCAGTCCGGGTTGGATGCAACCTAACAAACCTGCAACCGGCGATACTTGCTATGTATTTATTGTAGGCATCAAATTTGAGGACGGCAAAAACGGAGCGGGGGCTGATCAGAATAAGCAGATGAACACCGCCGCTGGCAAGATGATCATCTGGTAACAGGATATTTTTCCATGAAAAATTACTTAATCCTTTAAAATTAAAGGAGCTTAATAATGTTTAAAAAACATCTTTTGGCAATTACGTTTTTGGTTACGCTATTTACCGCAACCGGAAGCTATTCACAAACAACAAACATTTGGCCTGACTTTTACAATCAGGCGCCAACCATCAAAATCAAAGACCCTATGGCCGTTCTGGTTGGCTCTCTTCCGGAAGATCAAAATACTCTTACCATCCATTTAACCGATGTTGCACTCTATTCGGGCCATGTATGTCCGGGTATTGCTTCCGGTTATATGCTGACGCGTAAGGCCTTGCAAGCGCTTTACCCGAAGGGCGTGCCCGAACGCGGTCAAATTCGGGTTGCCGCTATGGGGCCTTCGGATTTGATGGATGTTGCCTCATACATTACGGGCGCTCGTTCCTTCTATGGCCGGGACGAAATAAATGCTTATGATCTCGTGGTCGATACTAATCTAAAGCCCCAACAAGCCGGTAAATACGTCATAGTCTTTCAACGGAAAGACAATGGTCAAGCGGTGAAGGCCGTCTTTAATAAGTTTAAACTAATGGCGCCGGGAAAAGTTAAGAATATGAAAAACTTCTTTAAACGCGTTTTAGAAGGTAAGGCTTTGGCTCAAGAAAAAACAAAAAAATGGGCCAAAGTGCAATCGCTTGTAAAAAAGATTTTGCTTGATACGCCTGAGGGCCTTATTGAAATTACACCGCTAAAAAAATATGACTTCCCTGAATCTGCAAAATAATACCGCACAAATCTAAAAGGCCGGTCGCTCGTGTGTCACAAGGATCGGCCGGCCTTTATTAAAAAAGTTTAAATAACTATACTTGTAAAATCACATTTCAACAACCTGGAAATAGATGTTTGCAATTAATTCCTTTTCCAAGATTTCAAAAGATACATTCTCAAAATTTTGTGCATATGAGCTGCCCGCCAACCACTACAATTCCACTTCCTTTTTCAGCCGATAGCCTTTTTCCGTTTTTTCCACTGTGCCGGCTTTGCGGAAGGGATCGTGCTCAAAGGCCAAAATCCAGTTTTCTTCCACAGCTTTAGGTAAAATGCGTTTCTTTTCTTCCAGCGTGGTTAAAGGATAATTGTCGTAGCCCATGATATAGGGCAGCGGAATATGCGAGGCCGTGGGCATCAAATCGGCGCAGTAAAGTAATGTGGTTTTACCATCGGAAATTTTAGGCAATTGCATACCCGGCGTATGCCCGTACATGACCAGCGTTTCGACGCCCGGGAAAAGTTCCTTCGGACCGTCTAACTGCATCAGTCGGCCGGCCTCTTCGATTGGCTTAAAATTCTCCGGCATGTAACTGGCGCGGTCCTTGTCAGAGGGATAGTTGGCCCAGTCCCATTGTTCGCCCTGCACATAATGTGTGGCGTTGGGAAAGGTCAGCTTCAGCGTATCGCCGTCGTAATAGGTGGCGCCGCCGATATGGTCAAAGTGCATGTGCGTGATGATCACATCGGTTACATCAGCAGGCGATAAGCCATGCTTGGCCAGGCTTTGTTCTAAACGAAACTGATGGTGATCTACGTTGTAAATCTTGCTTAGCTTTTCATTCATTTTATAGCCGACGCCGGCATCCACCAAAATGGTATGCGTGGCGCTTTTAATTACTAAAATCCGCATAGCCAGTTCAATGCGGTTTAATTCGTCGGCCGGATTGGTTTTACTCCACAAAACTTTGGGCACCACGCCGAACATCGCTCCTCCGTCCAGCCACACCGAGCCACTCTCGATGGTGAATATGTCATAAGGTCCTATTTTCATAGTTGCTTCCTTTGTTATACGGTTCTTTCGTCATTTTCTGTTTGTTTGTAACGCAACGCCGGAAAATCGGTTGGCTGCACGTCTGACGGCAGTCCATTCAATCGGCTGCGGGCAGCCAAAACAAACGGGGCCGATTCATCCAGAATATTCCGCACATCCAGGCCTTTGTGTTGAGGTAAAAAGGCGTTCAGCTTTTGCCCTGCTTTAGTCAATTGACTGAGCGCGCCTTTGTAATTGCCGTGGCCGTAATGGTAAAAGCCCACGGCCACATGCAGCAATCCCTGATAAAAACGGCGCTCCCGGCTGCGTTCCTCCATCCAGATATCTTCAAAAACATCATGCGCCTCAAAGAACTCCTGCCGGTTAAACAGAACCACGGCCGTTTCCAGCCGTTGCCTTAGCCAATCGTTACGGGCCATAACTATCTGATCTTCAGAACAAAACCAGACAGCTGCTCCACTTGTTGATCGCTCAGTTTGGTAAACGGAGGCATTTCCCCTTTACCGCGACGAATGATGTTGCCGATCTCCGCCTTGCTTAATTTTATATTCTGCAGTGACGGATAACTTCCTTTTCCTTCACCGACAATACCATGACATTTAGCGCAATTTTGCCCGAACAGATGCACCACGTCATTGGCTGCATGTGGATCCTGTTGGGCGGCCATTTCTGATTTCGTCGCCGATGGCGCGCTTTTGAAAGGATCGGTGCTCACCAGATACACGACAATTAATATCAGCGCCAGCGTTAACAGGCTAAACAAAAAGATCATCGGTTGTTTATTCATTATTCCTCCGGATTATCTACATAAAAATATTTTTTGCGAAATTTAATTCAATACGCGCTGAACCACAGCGAAAGGCAATTTACATAATGTTGCTCTTTTCCTGCAAACTAAATTACCACTGTCCTGTTTATAGATAAGGTAAACAATGCAAAGGCCTTTCTTTATTTCCCCCTGGGTTGTTTTTATTTAACCGTTTGTCGGCGATGAACCCTGTACGTTTTTAGCACATTGATTCCCCAAGAGTTAGCTAATCGGACGTCCGGATAAATAAACTGCAATGCGCACCGCCTGTAACTGATGCACAAGCCATTTAATCTTTATAAGACATTTCAAGGGCAATACAGCCAGCGTTCCATTTTCTATTTTAATTCTTTGAAAAGCAGAGTAAGCTGATTATATTGCCGCAGAACCTACTTTAATCCCGGGATGAAATATGAGTTTGCGTGAAATCATTATTCAATTAATACAAATTGCCATCTTTTTTGCTTTTCCCGCTATTTGGGGATGGATTATTACTTATCTGCCCTGGTGGCCGCTTGATCCTCAATCGACTTTAAATATTTTGATCTTCTTGGCTGTTACGGTTGCTTCATGGTTGTTGGGGTATTGGGGTATCAAAAAATTTGTCGCCACCTTACAGGCAAAGGGGCTGGCAACAGAAGTAACCAGTTAATCCGGATCCTTTTTGACCAAAGCTTTTTACCATTCTTTGGTCAAAAACAAATATTCGTCTGCGACTCGTTGACTGTCCGCTAAAAATATTCTATTTTATCGGCAGTGCAAAACGAGAATGACCGATGAAACGTCGTCATTTTATTAAAACAAGCTCGGTCTGGACCGCCGGAACATTACTGCTTTCTCCTTCTCTGAGACCACTTACAGCCGCTGCCGGCGTCTCACGCGTGGTGCAGGCGCAGAACAAGAAGATGCTTCTTCCAGGGCGTCCCGTGGACAGCGTCCAAGTACTTAAAACTTTGGACGCCGCCATGCAGGCCTTTTTTGATCGCGACACTGCTTTGGAGGCCTGGCGCATGGTAGCGCGTCCCGGCGAAGTCATCGGCTTAAAAGTGAACTGCCTGTCCGGCCGCGGTTCCACACATCATGAATTGGTAGAAGCGGTCAGCGAACGGCTGCAACAGGCCGGCATTAAAGCCAACGATATCATCATCTGGGATCGCCTGAACCGCGATTTGGAGGAAGGGCGCTTCCGCATCAATTATTCCGGTAAAGGCTTGCGCGCTTTTGGCAACGACGCCGTGGGCTTTGAAAACGACCTGCAAATTTACGGTTCGGCCGCCAGCCTGGTTAGCAAAACGGTCACGCGCCTGACTGACGGCATTATTAATCTGCCGTTGCTGAAAGACCACAGCATTGCCGGTATAACCATGTCGCTGAAAAACATCTTCGGCGCCATTCACAATCCCAACAAATACCATTTGAATGGCGGCGATCCTTACATTGCCGACGTGAACATGCTGCCCGCTTTTCGCAACAAAATTCGCCTGACCATCTGCGACGCCATCGAAGCCCAACACGAAGGCGGGCCGTCTTTTATGCCGCAGTGGCGCTGGCCGCTGAACAGCCTGTTTGTGGCCCGCGATCGTGTGGCCCTGGATTACACCGGCTGGCAAATCATTGAACAAAAACGCAAAGAACAGGGGCTGCCTTCTTTGAAGGAAGCCGGGCGGGAACCGGGCTACATAGCCACCGCCGCCCGTAGAGGGCTGGGCATTAACCATCCTAGCCAAATTCAATTATTCCGGATTTAAAAATGGCACGCAAAAGAGAACAAACAGTTTCTGTTTACCAAAATATTAGCGCCGATCTTTTGCCGCAGAACGACCTATTGGGCATTCCTGTTCCCCGTAGAAATTTTTTAAAGAGCACGCTGCTCGGAAGTATCGGATTGGCTGCCCTGCCCTCCATAAACCGTTTGAATGCAGCGGAAAACACCGGGGAAAACTTTGTTGACGAAGCTTTGTTCTACGAAAAACTGCCGCACAAACAGGTGCGCTGCAAATTGTGTCCGCGCGAGTGCGTGGTGGACGATCACGAACGCGGCTACTGCGGCGTGCGTGAGAACCACGGCGGTATCTATTACACGCTGGTCTACGGCCGGGCCTGCACCTACCATGTGGATCCCATCGAAAAAAAGCCGCTGTTTCATTTTCATCCCGGCACAACCGCTTTTTCCATCGCCACGGCCGGCTGCAATGTGAACTGCAAATTTTGCCAGAACTGGGAAATTTCCCAGGTTACGCCGGAACAGGTGCGCAGTTTGAATTTGCCGCCCGCCAAAGTGGCCCGGACGGCGCAACGCTCCAATTGCCCGACCATCGCCTACACCTACAATGAACCGACCATTTTTTACGAATACATGGCCGACGCCATCCGCGCCGGACACGAATTAGATATCAACAGCGTAGTCATTACCGCCGCCTACATTCAGCAAAAGCCGCTGTTAGAACTGAGCGGGCTGGCCGACGCCATTAAAGTGGACTTAAAAGCCTTTTCCGAAAAATATTACAAGGAAATCGTTAACGGCGAACTAAAACCCGTGCTGGACGCCCTGATTACCATGCGCAAAGCCGGCGTGTGGACGGAAATCGTCTACCTGGTTGTGCCCACGCTAAACGATTCCGAACAGGAGATCACGGGACTGGTAAAATGGATAAAAAAATATTTAGGACGGGATGTGCCCGTTCACTTTACGCGGTTTTATCCGCAGTACCTGTTAAAAAATCTGCCACCCACGCCGGTTTCCACACTGGACCGCTGCAAACAAATCGCCGACGCCGCCGGATTGAATTATGTTTATGTGGGCAACGTGCCCGGTCATCCGGCGGAAAGCACCTACTGTCCCAACTGCGGAAAAAAGATCATCGACCGCTATGGCTATTCGATCGCCTTAACGGGAATGAAAGACGGGCGCTGCGCTTACTGCGGGGAGAAGATTCCGGGAGTTTGGTAAAAATATATTAAAAAATGTCCACGAATCGCATAGATGGACACGACTGGATTCTTAATTAGAATGAGGTAAACGTGGTTCCGCAGGCTAAAGAACTAAGAATAATGTTTCAATAAAACTATCGCATTCTGGAAATTTTGCATTATAATTTGAGTCCGTAAGTATTTTTTAGCGGGAGTTGTGCAATGAAAACTTTATTCATTCTACTGATAGCTTCCTTGTTCGTTTTTTCTGCCTGTAAAAAAAGTACTGCGCCGCTTATTGACATTTCCTGGGGCGAAGCGTCTCATGGATTACAGATTGCGCTGTCTCCGAACGCGCTGAATCTTTGCGAAGGTCAGGCCGGAGAAATTCAGCTTGCTGTGCAAAATGTTACTTCTGACAGCCTGTCTTTGGAATTGTACGCTACTTTAAATTTATACGATAGCGCGGCGGTTTTGCGCTATGTTTCCTATTTTGATATTTCCGCCAAAGATTTGGAAAGCTTGTACGCATCTTCCCATAGCCATTTTACTTCCGTCTTCAAAATGGCGGCGAACGAACAAAAACGCTACCGCATCAATATTACGCGTTTAGGATGGGTAACGCCGGCAGATTCCCGTCCCCCTTACGCTACGTTTTATGATTTGGTTGCAAAGAACCGTTACACGCTGACCTGCGAGTTGTGGCTGACTGCAGGCAGGACGGTGCGCTCAAATTACACCATCTGCCGAATCAATTAGGTGGTCAAATTTAAAAAAGAAAGGCCTTCCGTCTTAATCAACAGAAGGCCTTTTGTTTAAATCCTGCTTTTTTCACCAGAATCTGCCGCCTGATGAAAAATTTACGCTATTTCTTATTCTGCTGGCGAATCAAATTCAACGCCGAACCGGCTTTGAACCATTCGATCTGATTTTCATTGTAGGTATGGTTCGCCTTAATAACATCTTCCGTACCGTCGGCGTGACGCAACGCTAAAGTCAATTGTTTGCCGGGCGCAAAGGTTTCCAGATCGATGATGTCAATGGTATCGTCTTCCTGAACCTTGTCGTAATCGGCCGGGTCGGCAAAGGTCATGGCCAGCATACCCTGTTTTTTCAGATTGGTCTCGTGGATGCGGGCAAAGGAGCGCACCAGCACAGCGCGCACGCCCAAATGACGCGGTTCCATGGCGGCGTGTTCACGCGAAGAACCTTCGCCGTAATTCTCGTCGCCCACCACAATGGTCGGAATACCGGCCGCTTTGTAAGCGCGCTGTGTGTCGGGCACCGCGCCGTACTCACCGGTCAACTGATTTTTAACCGAATTGGTCTTGTCGTTAAAGGCGTTCATGGCGCCGGTCAGCAAATTGTTGGAAATATTATCCAAGTGTCCGCGGTAACGCAGCCACGGTCCGGCCATGGAAATATGATCGGTGGTGCATTTTCCTTTGGCCTTAATCAGCAGTTTCATACCGCTGATGTTTTTGCCGTCCCACGGTTCGAAAGGCGTTAACAACTGCAATCGTTCCGAATTGGGATCGACTTTGATTTCGATGCCGCTGCCATCCTCGGCCGGCGCCTGATAACCGGGATCGTCCACATCAAAACCTTTAGGCGGCAGTTCCCAACCGGTAGGCTCGTCTAATTTAACCGGCTGGCCGTCTTGGTTGATTAACGTATCCTTGCGCGGGTCGAAACCCAAATCGCCGGAGATGGCCAGCGCCGTAACCATTTCCGGCGAGGCCACAAAGGCGTACGTGTTGGGATTGCCGTCGGCGCGCTTGGCAAAATTGCGATTAAAAGAGTGCACGATGGTGTTCTTGCCCAGTTTGTCGGCGTCTTTACGCGCCCACTGACCGATACAGGGACCGCAGGCGTTGGCAAACACTTTACCGCCGATTTTGGCGAAAATATCGATAAAGCCGTCGCGCTCAATGGTGTAGCGCACCTGTTCCGAGCCGGGCGTAATAGTGAACTCGGCTTTGGCCTGCAAACCTTTTTCCACGGCCTGTTTGGCAATAGAGGCCGCCCGCGAAATATCTTCGTAAGAAGAGTTGGTGCAGGAACCGATCAAGCCCACTTCCACTTTAGTCGGCCAGCCGTTCTTTTCCGCTTCTTCAGGCATTTTGGAGATAGGCGTGGCGCGGTCCGGCGTAAACGGTCCGTTCAAATGCGGTTCTAACTCATCCAGATTAATTTCAATTACCTGGTCGAAATAGTTTTCGGGATGTTCGTAAACATCGGGGTCGCCGGTTAAATGCTCGGCAATGGCGTCGGCCATATCGGCCACGTCGGCGCGGTTGGTGGCCCGCAGATATGCGGCCATCTTGTCATCGTAACCAAACGTTGAATTAGTGGCGCCCACTTCCGCGCCCATGTTACAGATTGTGCCTTTACCGGTACAGGAAAGGCTGCGCGCGCCGGGGCCAAAATATTCGATAATCGCGCCGGTGCCGCCCTTAACCGTTAAAATGCCGGCCACTTCCAAAATGATATCTTTAGGCGCTGTCCAGCCGTTGAGTTTACCGGTAAGCTTAACGCCGATGAGTTTAGGAAATTTCAGTTCCCAGGGCAGGCCGGCCATCACATCCACGGCGTCGGCGCCGCCTACGCCCACGGCCACCATGCCCAAACCGCCGGCATTCACCGTGTGCGAGTCCGTGCCAATCATCATGCCGCCGGGGAAAGCGTAGTTTTCCAGCACCACCTGATGGATAATGCCGGCGCCCGGCTTCCAGAAGCCAATGCCATATTTATTCGAAACGGTTTCCAGAAAATCGTACACCTCTTTATTGGTCATCTTGGCCGTACTCAGGTCATCCTCCGCCCCGATTTTTGCCTGAATCAGATGGTCGCAGTGCGCCGTTGACGGAACGGCCACTTTATCCCTGCCGGCCATCATAAATTGCAGCAACGCCATCTGCGCCGTGGCGTCCTGCATAGCTACGCGATCGGGATTGAAATCCACATAATCTTTGCCCCGTTCATAAGCCCGGCTGGCCTCGCCTTCGGTCAGATGGGAATACAGAATTTTCTCGGCCAGCGTCATCGGCCGGTTGAGTACCTTTCGGGCAGCGGCGATCCGGCCCGGCAGCCGCTCGTACACTTTTTTAATCATATCAATATCGAAAGCCATAGTGCGCTCCTTATTTTAATTTAAGAAGACCTCCGTAAAAACAACGCGGAAAGCCATGGAATACGTTTTTGTCTTTTTTTGTGACGCGCTGTCTGAATGGGACTCCGCCACGGCAATGAAGTTACAAAAAACAATTATTAAAATCTAACTAAAAACAGTTTCCAGAAGGGGGCGCCTTTACTTTTAATCCGTTCGTTATATTGAAGGCTGCCCATTTTTTGATGAGCCGTTATTCTTTCATGAGCCCAGAGGGCGCCGCCGAGTATACAGAGAAAAATATTGTTTTTTTATTCTTGAGTTCACTCTAAAAAGGTCTCTCACTGTCATTTTCCCACCACGATGTGGTTCCTTTCCCGTAGGGATCACTCCGTGGCGGAAAACGGGACGGCCTTTGCCGCCACGGAGCAAGGCGACGAGAAATCTATTGTTTTTATTTAGGATATAAGATTTCTCACTGCGTTCGAAATGACAAAAACTGGTTTTTAAAGCAGACTCATTCTTTGCTAATTAATATTTGTTTTGTCTGCGGTACTCCGTGACAGGATTTAATGCCCGGCTTAACCGGGTATAAACTTACTTGCCGCTAAAATAAGCCCTCTCCCATTCAGCGGGGAGGGTCCCGGGGGCAGGGGCTCCTTTAATCTGGCGCCACCTGCGAGGCAACGCATCAAACGGACAAGGCATGGGGGACGCACCCTGATCTAGTGTAGTTCTTCCTTAATTTGTTTAATCTTCTTTTTGCTGGCTTTAAAAGTCGGATCCATCTGCAGCGCTTTTTGATACTCCGCCAGGGCTTCTTGCAATCTGCCGGCGGCGCGCAGGCCGTCGCCAAAGCTATCGTGAGGATTGGCCTTATCCGGCGCTAATTGCACCTGTTTACGAAACATCTTTATGGCTTTGTCGTATTTTTTTCGCTTGAGAAGAAAATAGCCGTATTGGTTGTAGAAACTGTAATTTCGCGTTGAATCGGCCAGTGATTTTCCCATGGCATCATATTCCCGTTCGGCCAGCTCGCTCTTTCCTTCCTTTTCGTAAATACTGATCTTCAGCAGACGGCCTTTCATAGGCGCTAACTTTATCAGAATATCCGCTTCTTTTCGCGCCTTTTCCAGATCGCCGCCCATAATCGAAGGCGCCATGATGTAAAAATTTGCGCAGCCCACATGACCGCCCACATGCTTTGGGTCCAGCTGCACGGTGCGTTCAAATTGTTTTAATATTTTAGGCGCCAGCCAGGCCTGTTTTAAAATGTTGGAATTTTGCGCCTTTTGTCCCAGGGCGTTGGCCAGCCAAAAATGATACTCGGCCACGGAATCGGCCAGTTCCACAGCCGTCTCACAATAATCGGCGGCTTCATCATAATTCCCTAACATCAAATAGGCGCGGCCCAAATAATAGTTGGCCGCGGCATTGTTTTCCCGTTCCTTGACTTGTTGCTTAAAAAAAACTTCGGCCTGTCTAAATTTTCCTTGTTGTAACAGCTTTTTCCCTTCGTTAAGATGGTCGTCGGCAAAAAGATTAAAGGCAAACAGGACAACGACTAACATGGTGTAGTTTAGCGCTTTCATTGAAATGCTCCGGTGGAAGGTAAAACGGACATTCTTTTTTTACGGAAAGCACACAAGAATGTTTCGGGAAGATTTTTTTGTAGGTCGAATCTCCGATTAGACAACTGTTTAATAGCGGCTACATGTTTTATTCGCGAGTCGGAGAACCGCGCTACGTGGGTTACCAGCCCAACCGCTGGCGAATCACCTTCCCGGCATTGCGGCTGACGTTCAGTTCGCTGTGTTTACTGTCGTTCATCTTCATTAGATAGGCGCCGCCAAACAACGGTTCGATGGTCTGTACATAATTCAGGTTTACAATAGTGGAACGATGGATGCGTAAAAATATATCCCCGTCCAGCCGCGTCTGTAATTCATCGAGCGTGTAATTTACGATGTATTCGTCCTTTTGCAGATGTGCCGCGACCACTTTTTTGCTGGCCCCGAAATAAACAACATCTTCCGCGTTCAGCAGATAGATTTTATCGCCGACTTTGGCCGGAATGCGTTTTAACACCGCCAGTTGGGCCGGCGGCTGTTTAAAAACATCATAGTCCGAAGCGGCGGCCGCGGCTTCATTTGTCAATCGGCCAACGGCTTTTTCCATGGCAATGTTAAACCGTTGTTCGGAAAAAGGCTTTAACAGATAGTCCAGCGCGCTATGCTCAAAGGCCTGCACCGCGTACTGGTCAAAGGCGGTGGTAAAGATGATCAGCGGCTTATGTTGCAGCACTCTCAGGATATCCAGGCCCGAGATATCGGGCAGTTGCACATCCAGGAAAATCAACTGCGGCCGCAGGGCGTCAATTTGCCGGATGGCTTCCCGGCCGGTTGCGGCTTGCCCCGTTAACTGCAACAGGGCGTGCCGTTGAATCATGTCTGCCAGCCGCTGCCGGGCCGCGCGCTCATCTTCCACAATCAAGCAGGAAATCATTACACCCTCTCCGGAATTCTAATGATTATTTTTGTCCCTTGCTCCGGCGCCGTCTCCACGGTTAACAGGCGTTCGCGGCCGTACAGCAGGCTCAGACGCTCCTGCAAATTGTACAAAGCATGACCGGGAGGCGGGAATGTTTGCAACGGTTTTGCTTCGACGCCGGCGCCGTTGTCCGTTACTTCTATCAACAGGCCCTCATTTGTGCGATGGATTTCAATAGTGATTTTCAACTCTTGCTCCCGGTTCCGCCAGCCGTGCTTTACGGCGTTTTCCGCCAGCGGCTGCAACAGCAACACGGGCACTTCAGCCGCCGCACAGCCTTCGTCCGCTTTTATTTGCCAAACCACATTACCGAAACGCATTTGCAGCAATGATAAATACAGCTCTGTAAAACGGATTTCTTCTTTTAAGGTAATGGTTTGCTTGCCGGCAAAATCGAAATTGTAGCGTAAAAAATCGGACAATTCAATCAGTAATTTTTCCGCTTTAGGTGGATCGCTCTGCACAACCGAAACAATCGCGTTCAGTGTATTAAATAAAAAATGCGGCTTAAGCTGCATCTGCAAAAGCCGTAAACGCGTTTCGTTGAATTGCTTTTCCGCTTTAAATTGATTCCATTTGGTGTCAATCAAACTGAAGGTCAGGCTGACAATGATGATCATTACGGTCAGCGGGACAATAAAAGTAAACAATGAAACAGCCCAATCCGGCAGCAGCAGGCGGGCGTCCAGACCGCTGACCGGAGCCGAAAACAATCGCGCTAAAATACCAAACACATCGGTCGACGACCAGATCAGTACATTGCCCGCCCGGAAAAAATAGAACTCAGCAAAAAGCAATAGAACATAGGCAAAAAAAATGGTTGCCGCGTAAAACAAAAATTTTAGCAATAGTTGTATGTTGGTGGAAAATATTCGTAAACGGAGAATCACTACGCTTTGTACAAAATACAGCAAGCCGCCCATGACCAGCGCGTAAATCAACGCCCGCGCAACACGCGATATTAACGGCGCCGGCAGCAGCCCTCCCTGTACATAAAAGAGGAATCCTCACAGAATAACCATGAAGATTCCCCAACCGGCAATTTTTTTAAGCAGCGGCTGATGTGCCATTCTTCCTTACCGTAAATAAATAGTAAATAAATGTGCCGCCGCCGAATAAAATAGCCAGCAAATAAAACGCCCCACCCACCTGCGAAATTTGTGAGATTAATGTGATTAATACCAGACCGACCGTAAAAGAGACAAATCTGTTAACCGTTTTATTCGGCGTGATTTGCTTCGTGAGATATTGTCCGGCTATGGCGGAAACAAAAATTTTACTCAGATACACAATGCTGAAAAATCCTATGGTTAACAATATTCCTAACGGAAGAACAATCAAAAGAATCACCATGACAATCGGTGTAATGATAAAAAATCCCAGCCCTGTCAGCAGAGTTTTTCCGGTTTTTTCCTTTGCCAAAGCCGTCAGATTATCAAAAAACCCAGGGAACAGGCCGATCAATAAAATGCCAACCACAAAGGCGCTGAACAGAAAATAATAAAACCAGCCCTTCTGGAAAAAATATTTTTCCTTTTCGATAGTCAACTCCATTTGGGGAGGGGCGTTGGCTATTGGTTTTGACGGTTCTTCGTGCAGTGTGATATTTACTTTTTTCTCCGATTTAAACCGTTCGCCAAAACTTATTTGCGTTCCGCTCAAATTGATGTCACCGCCGCAAACTCCGTTAAGATCTATTTGACGCGCGCCACCGCGGATGTTGCTGGCCACGAAGGCCTCGTCAATGGAAAGACGGCCGGTGCCCACGTACAGCTTGCCTTCGATTCGGGCGCCGGGCAGAATGAACACTTCGCCGGCGTAAGCTATAACGTCTCCGTGTACCACGCCGGAAATACGGATTTCTTTAGCGAAACCCATAAACGTATCGCCAATTTTGCCCTCAATATTTATTTCTCTGGCCGAGGCGTACAAATCGTCCTGTACCTTTCCGCTAAGCCGCACGGTTTCGGCGCCTAAAACAGCGTCGCTTTGCACAACACCGGCAATCTTGACCTCTCTTCCGCCATAAAATAAATCACTGCGTAAGGTGTCTTTCTTGCTCAACCTGTAATACTGCCCGGCTTTAAAGGTCGCGGCGAAGGTTAAGGTTTGACTCAATAGAACCAAACTTAGAATGAACAATTTAATCTTCATCATGCCCTCCTTTATTTTGCTGATTTAGACTTCTGCAAAACATGCAAGCTTGTCATTTGAGCGACAATCCTTCCCGCTTTGTCATTCCGAATCTGCGAGCGCAGCGAACGTGTGAGAAAATCTTTCATCATCCGCGCTAAAGATTTCTCATCCGTCAGCGGACGGATTCGCGCCGCCCCGAAAGTACTCCCTTTCGGGCAAGGCGTCCATTTCCCAAGGGGACCACTTTGTGGTGGGAAAATGACCCTTTGGAGAAGATGTTCAGATTCAGCTCATCGCTGGTCAGGTCCTCAAAAGTAACCGTTACCTTACCGCCGTTGAAATTATCATTAAACTGAATGCGCCACTCCACCGCCCGGTAGCTTAGACATCCGCTTATGAGAAAAATCAGCGAAAACAATAAAAAGAATGTTACGCGTTTCATAATAAAATCCTTCCGCTGGTTATATGCAAAATATCGGAAATTTCCTTTAAAGAAATCTCCTTTTTATGGCGCGCCGCCTGTTTAAGCAAATAAATTAAATCGCTGGTTTTTATGGCGTTGTTGACTATCAATTGCTTTAATTGTTGCACCGCTAAAAAACGAGGCGGAAGAAATGCGCTCCCGGATGAGGGCAGGCTGAACCACTTTAAATCAATCGTTTCCATGCCCAGTTGCCGCAAAATTTGCAGTTTGTCGATTATCAGCTTTAGCGGGACTTCTTCTTCGGCCACCGCCGCTTTCGCGGAAGGGCTGGACAGGGCGTAGAAAAGCCGGCGCCAGTTTTCATTTTGCAGCATGGCCTTAAGCGAATGGGAACTTTCAGCATGAGCGACCGTTTCCGCAGCGCCTTTAAACCATCTGACGCTTTGCCCCAACATAAAGCCAACGATTATCAGGGCGGCGGCCGATACGAGCCATTTTATTACAGGCCGCGACCTTTCCGGCGGTTCTTTTTCGATTAAGGCCTGCAAATTTTGTCCAAAATTTTCCGTGACGGATTGCGGAACAGGGCGCACGCTTTCTTTTTGCAGCGCGTAAAAATTTTTTACGGCCCGTTCGTATTCTTCGCGGCAGGAAGCGCATTGACGGATATGGGACTGCGCCAAAATGCGCCGCCGGCCTTTTATTTCTCCCCGAATCAAGGCCGGAATGAACGGTTGTACCGCGTTACAATTCATATAAATAATCCTCTTTAATTTGATATTCATCGCGCAGCATAGATCGGATATTTTTGCGCGCCAAATGCAAATTACTGCGGCTTGTTTTTAAAATGGCGGCGATTTCGCTTATGTCAAAACCTTCCACTTCGCGCAGCACAAATACGGCTTTCTGTTTGGGTAAAAGCCGGGCCACACAAGTTCGGATTATTTCCAGCAGTTCGTTCTCTTCTACTCTATGTTCGCTATCTCCTTTAATCTGATCGGCCGGCGGCAACAGTTCCTCCTTCGTTTTGCGCAGATAATCGATGCACACATTCATGGCTATTCGATAGAGCAACGTGTAGATCCTATCGGAAAAGCGCACAGACCTCCGCTCCTTCCACAATCGTAAAAATACGTCCTGCGTTAAATCCCGGGCAATCTCCCAGCGGTGAACCATCTTAAAAGCAAGGCCTATTAACGGTTGATGGTAATCGGCCACGACTTGTTTGAATTGCACTTCGGTCATTCTCCTCCCCGGCTTCTACTATTTTATACGAATATGTCGCTAAAAGATCAAGTTTTGAAAAATTTAAATGAATTGATTATATCTTTAGCTCAGCAAAACATACTTTAACTAATTGTATATTAAAAGATGGTCACGTCGCTCATATTTCGCTCCTCACAACGACAGACTTCCGTGTCATTCCGAATCCGTCGGTTGACGGATGAGGAATCTTTTTTGCTGAGTAAAGGTACTAATCATTAAGTGAAACTCATACCTTTAGCCTTTTAAAAATTTTCCTGATTCCGCTTGTATTCCTGCAAATATCAGTTTATATTTACAAAAAATGTAAAAATTAACTGGTTAATTTTATGATCAAAGAGATATTTGAACTGCAAAATCCCTGGCGACAGCAGACCGATTATGAATTCAAGCAAAAACCGCGGCAGATTTTGTCTATCTTGTTAGACAATCTTTCAAATAAAAAAATGATTGGCATTGTGGGCAGCAGGCAGGTGGGCAAAAGCTCATTGCTTTATTTACTTATTTCACACCTACTTCATCAAGAAGGCGTCCCGGCGGGAGACATCTTCTATTTTAATCTGGATGATCTTAAACTTCAGGAACTGTTCCAGAATTTGCCCGATTTCTTGAACTTTGTCGGCAAGGACAGACAGCGCCGTTATATTTTAATCGATGAAATTCAGCGTCTGCCAAATCCGGGATTATTTTTAAAAGAACTCCACGATCTTAATTTGAATCTAAAGATTTTCTACAGCGGCTCATCCCAGCTGGAATTAAAGGCCAAAACAAAAGAGCATTTGGTGGGGAGGGCGCGAACCTTTGAACTACACCGGCTATCGTTTGAAGAATATATGGAATTTAACGCGCCGATTCTTCCGCAGCAGGCGCTATCGGAAATCTTAATTTACGGCAGTTATCCGGAAGTGGCTCTGGAAAGAAATCCGCAACAAAAGAAATTGTTAATCAAAGACATTTTTCAAACCTACATCGAAAAAGACATCACGGATTTCTTGCGGATAGAAAATGTCCAAATTTTTAATAATCTGTTTAGGCTGTTGGCTGTTCAAAATGCAAACCTTCTGAATCTGGACAATCTGGCAAAAGCCTTGCGCGTCAACCGCCGTTTTATTGAAAAATACATCCAGATATTGGAATCCACTTTCATAGTTAAACGTATTTATCCGTTCTTTAAAAATTACAAAAAGGAAATCACTAAAACTCCGAAGATTTATATTCTGGATTTAGGACTGCGGAATTTTGTACTTAATAATTTTAACGCTATTGATTTGAGAACCGATGTCGGCGTCTTGTTTGAAAATTTTTATTTAATCCAATTATTAACACAGGATGTTCAGCGCCTGAAAAAGATTAACTATTGGCGTACAACCAACCAAACAGAGATCGACTTTATCGTTCAGGATGAACAGACGCTTACGGCGACAGAGGTCAAATGGCAAGAAAGCGCTCCGCCGCACAGCTTCAAAACGATAAAAAAATATTATCCGGATATACTAACGCGATTGGTGACCAAAAAGGATTTTGAATAAGAAATATCCGCTTTCCAGCTTCCGTCCGTAGCCGACGTGCGGTCGAAGCCGTCCACGATGAGCACCTTGGATTTGCTGTCGTTGCGATAGACGCCGTAGGTGTCCGATAACTCGCCTTCCGTCTGGCCGTCGGCCGAAGAGACGCTGGTCATGCGATAATACCTGGCCTGACCGTCCGCCAGCGTTTCGCTGTAGGCGCTGAGCGTATCCTGCAAGCTGACGGCGGCGTTCCAGTTCACGCCGTCGTTTGACGCATAGAGATGAAGAACGTCGATATTTTCCTGCCCGGCCACCGACCAGTTGAGAGAAGCGCTTTGCGAAACCGTCACAAAATCCAGCCGCGGCTGGGGGATATTGCTCGGCGCGCCCTGACGGTTCACGTAATAGCGCGGCGTGTAATCGGTAAGATCGCTGTAATAGTAATCGCGGTAGGAGACGCGCCAATCCTTGCCCGAGGCCTCCGCCACCTGCAGGCTGCCGTCTCCGTTATGCTGTACAAAGAGACGCACGTGGCCCACTTTATGCACGGCGTCGGCCGGTTCCAGCTCTTCCCAACTGCCGTAAGCCAGCGTCAAACCGTCGTCCATCATGCTGGTGGAATAATGCTTGGGCAAATTCCAGCAGCGCGAGACAAATCCGGAGCAATCCACGCCTACTGCCGAAGCCGTGCCGCAGCACTTATCGGTGTACTTGTCGCCGGCATACTTCAAAATATCGATGCCGTTGTTGAATAGTTCGAGATTCTCAAATCCGCCCCATTTGTAAGGCACTTTTTGGTTTTGCCCTACCACGATCCATTCCGGCGTTTCCACGGAATAACCATATTCGTCAATGACCACGCCGTTGGTCAGATTGTCCGCCGCAGCCGTCCATAGTAATTGCACATAGCTGTCGGCTGTGTTCAAGGCATCCTGCGGCAGCACCTGCGGATAGTCTTCGAAAGCGGCAGTTTTACACAGACTCCGCGCTTCGTGGGGCTGAATCAGCTGGTTGTAATGGCGTTGTTTTTGAAAACGTTGCGGATATTCAATAACCGGCGGCTTTGCGGCATTATAATGGGATACAAGCTGCCAATAGATAATTTCCAGACCTTGTTGCGTGGAAATCATTTGGTATAGCCGACCATTGCTGCACACATAAGTATCCCGGAAAATGGTAGTGTAACTGTTTACCGGCACATGCAGCGTAATCAGCCTTTTCCCCTGCGGACTAAAAACGCCAACTTCACGGCGGATGCGCAGCGGCGCCTGTTGCAGGAACAATTCAAAATTGATAAACAGATGTCCTTGCGCGTCGCTGCCTAAAAAACGCACACTGGCCAGATTGTTCTGCGCAAAAGGCACCGTAAAAGAATGTCCGTTAAAATCAATCCGCGCCCGGGCCGCGTTTACGCGCAGCATACGAACCACGGCGCCGTCTTTATGCAAAGCGGTTATTTTTTGCCCCCTGCAGTCAAAAAACAGCCGGCTGCCGCCGGAGAAACGAACGACCGTGCGGCGCTCTGAATCCGCTTGCAGGGATTGAATAATCCGGCGCGGCGAAGACGGGCGGTAGGTGGTCTGCAACTTCCCCCGGCGGTAAAAATAGACTGTGTTCTGGCTGAGAACGACAAAATCCTCAGCGGAATTCAAATAAAAATCCTGCGAAAAGGGCGGAACCTCAAGCTGCCGCATCAACCGGCCGTTCGCAAACGCTTTTAACATGGCGTTTTCCGAGTCCAGCAGCCACAGCGTATCGCCGTTCACCTGCAAGGCCTGCGGACCGTAATAGGCCTCCGGCGCCTTGCGCAGGTCGGTTTGTTCCGGCGCGCTGCCCCAGTTTAGCTTTAAAACTGATGTCGGCTGTTGGGCAAAAATAATAGTTGAAAGCAAGAAGATAAAGATAATCAGCATGCGCATAGTAAGCCCTCCTTCTTTCTCATAATATACGGGAATTTTCCGCGGAGAGAAAATTGAAATGACTTCCATCCAGATGGGTTTTATTTTCAGCCGGCAGTCCTTTTTGCTTTTTAGCGCACAGCGACAATTGGGTCGCTTCGAAATCATTCAAACCCTTCGGGCTGTTTATGTTGCCCTGGCGTTCTTTAGTATCGAGTTGGTTGGTTGATTTCAAGAAATAATTATTTTTTCAATATCACTTTTTTTGTAAAAATCTGATTAGCTGTTTTAACCTGAATATAATATGGTCCGCTGGAATAGTTGCCAAAATTCAAAGGCAACTTATTCGTTCCGGCGCCAAGTGTAAATGTCTTGTTTAATCCAGGAAGAGCCCGACCGAGTACATCATATACATTAACGGATACCTCTTGCTTCACAGGCAATTCTATTTGAAGAATAAGCCGGCTGTTAAAAGGATTGTGATAAACTCGAACAAGCTGATAGTTTTTAGGCGCGGAAATAGCGTCATTAATATTGACTGTGCTGTCATAAAAAAGATATGAGACAAAAGCCCATTTTTTAAAATTAATGAAATTATTATACTGAATGCCTTCGCACATATTTATTTTTTTTGTGATGAGCGTATCCGACCAATGCGAAAAATCAAACACAGTGCGATTCGTGCCAATTCCACCATAAAGTGCGGGATCATAATAATCATAAATCAAGCTGTCAACAGATAAACTGTCGGTAGCTGTGAAATAATTGTGGTTTCCATTAATTTCCAGCAAAGACATCCCGCTGCTTTTTGATAAAAGTTTACCGACTATTATTTCCTTGGTAAATTCAATAGCAACTTTGTCGCCTGTAGTATCAATAAAGCTATTATTGAATATCTTTATCTTTGAAGCCAGCGTATCCAAAAGCGTTGGATTATCTTTAACTATTTTATCAAATGTAATTTCAATTCTTAGATAGAATTCCCAATCGTCCGGAGGGAGATTATAAAACTCAAAATGGCAATCTCTGATGACCAACTCCGGAATTTCCCGCACCTGATCATAATAAACATATTGTTTACTCATTAACCTTCCTTTAAACCGAAAATTTCTAATCTCACAGCGAATATTAGAATGTATCCGGGAATCTTCAACAATAGTGGAATCATTGGATTCCTCTATAAAAACCAAATCTTTTGTAAAGACGCCAAAACCCCCATAATGACCATTCATGACAAATATTGTGTCGCCGGAAAAGGCGGAAGAAACTGCCGCGTTAATATTCGTAAAATCACCGCTGCCGTCTTTAGCGACGATGATTGTATTCGCATAAATAAAGGAATGACCTAAAATAATGACCATCGAAATAAACAGTAAAAAAAGATGTTTTTTAATGAAATTCTGCATCACTTGAACAAACCGTTCCATGAATATTAATGTAACGCTTCACTTATTTGGTGAATTACTCTTTATGATTTAATTCTTTGTCTTCTTGTCGTTTTTTTTGCTTTGTTATTTAAACTTCCCGTTGTTACCTGCAATCGTCGTTATCCGCTACCGGCAGAATCATTTGCAACACCTGTTCTAACTTGGTCTCCGCCAATGCAATATAGGTATCCGCAGCTCCGTAATACAGTTTAAGGCCTTGATCCTCTTCCAGAATTACCCCACAGGGGAACACCACATTGGGCACATCGCCCACGCGTTCGTAATCTTCTTCCGGACCGAATATAAAATGCTCTGTGTAGCCCGTAATTTTTTTTGGATCATCCAGCGCCATCAGCATGGCGCCGATACGGTAAAGATTACCGGCCGGCGTATGGCGCACCCCATGATAAAAACTTAACCAGCCTTTTGCCGTTTTAATTGGCGGCGTGGAAACACCCAGCTTATGTGCGCCCCAGCCCGGCTCCGACGGTAGCAAAACACGCGACCGTCCCCAATAAATCAAATCGGGCGATTCCTTGATCCAAATATCGCCGCGTTTCCCGCCAAAGCCGCCGGGACGGTCAATTAAAAAATACTTACCGTTGATTGTTTCCGGGAAAAGCACTACATCTTTGTTGTCCACTTCGGTCAACAGTGCAACGCGCTCAAAACGGATAAAATCTTTTGTTTTGCCCAAAGCCGCCCGTGGGCCATACGGTCCGTATGCGGTGTACGTAATGTAATAGGTTCCTTCCAAAAACGTAATCCGCGGATCTTCCACGCCGTAGCGTTCGTAAATTTCCCACTCTCCCTCTTCGGCCGGGGTAATCCAGGGCCTTTGTTCCACAGTGAAATGATAACCGTCTTTCGACCAGGCTTTGGTAATATGGCTTCTTCCTTTTAAATCTTCAATCCTTAAGAGTAACAAGTAGCGTCCGTTGAACTTAACCGCCGCGGCATTGAACACCGTATTACAGGCGTAAGGGACATCCTCTCTGGAAAGTATGGGATTACCCCCATAGCGTTTGAAGGGATGCAGTTTCTCCTGTTTCATGGCTAACCTCTTGTTTATTCCACCCAGATAACACGTGATTCCAAAATAGGCTTGTCGATCAAGCTTTGATAGATTTTCAGATGCTTTTCTGCGGCCAACTCCCAATTGATGTGGTTGCGTACATATTGTGCTGCATTTTGGGACATTTCCTGTGCCAGCGTTTTGTTACTAAGGACTTTTACAATATTATCTACAAATTCCCGTTCTGTTTTACATACGAACCCCGCTCCGGAGCGTTCTAAAATGCGTTTCATGGCGCCGCTATCACTGGCTACAATAGGCCGGGAAAGCGCCAGACTGTGCGCCATAATGCCGCTTTGCGAATTCATTTTATAGGGCAGAACCACCACATCCGCCGCCGACAAAATGGTATCGAAGGTTTCCTGTTTTAACTGTCCGCGAATCAAATAGATATGGTCGTGAACCGGCGATTCCTCGATAAGTTTAAACAACTTGGTACGGTAATCGATATGTTCGTTACCGCGGATTTTCCCGGCCAACACCAGCACGGCATCCGGGTAGCGGATGAGAATATCCGGCAACAATTTGATAATTAATTCAAAATTTTTACTGGGACGAAAGTAGCCGATTAATAAAATTATTTTTTTATTTTCCGGCAAGCGCAGTTTTTTACGGGCGTCTGCTATGGGTTCCATCTGCCTCGCGCCGTGTTCAATCACATGAATCTTATCCCTTACGTCAAAAGGCATCAATGCCGTCAATTCTTCTTTCTGATAATCTTCATGAACGATTATTTTGTTTGAATGAAATAAAATGGATTGCAGGATTAAACGGTGCTTTTCCGAAGGATTATGATAAACCGTGTGTAAAGTGGTGACAACCGGAATACCAGTTAGACGGAATTGAAGGATTAGGGGCACCACCGAAATGCCGTATAATTTTCCATACAATCCGAATTCATGCTGGATGTGCACCACATCCGGCGTAAAACGCACCATGGTTGAGTAAGCCTTTTGGGCCAGATCGCCGTCGTCGTAATCAAAGGCGTTAAAGACCTGCTCGCCCGATCCGCCCACGTGGGAGACAATATAGACGTCGTTTTGCCGGTTCCGAAGCGCTTGTGTAAGATACTTGCTGTAGCTGGCAATACCACATTCGATGGGCGGATACGAAGAAATCATTCCGATTCGCATCTCAGCCTCCAGATCAAACATTTAGCCATGCTTACTAAATATGATGCGGGAAAAACACAAAGTGGACAAAGAAATATATTTATGCCATAAAAAAGCCCCATTGCTAACACAACGAGGCTAAAGATTAAAACTTATGGCGGAACTATTCCACCCAATCGGCCACAAACACATTGGTGTCGTGCGGCTTACGGTTAAAACGGTTGGAACAGAAAATCAGCCTTTTGCCGTCGTGCGTAAACATGGGGAAACCGTCAAAACCCTTGAAAAAGGTGATTTGTTCTAAGCCGGTACCGTCTTCGTTGATCATCCACAAATCAAATTCAGGGCGGCGGGGATCGCTGCTGTTTAAATTGGAGCAAAAAATAATACGCTTATCATCCGGATGATAAAAGGGGGCAAAGTTGGCAAAATCATTATGCGTTATCTGCCGCTTGTTGCTGCCGTCGGCATCCATAACCATTATTTGAAAAGCGTTCGGCTCGATCATTTCCTCTGCCAACAGTTTTGTATAGCGTGTTTTCTCTTTTTCTGTTTTAGGATGATAGGAGCGGTAGACAATTTTTTTGCCGTCCCAGGAAAAAAACGGACCGCCGTCGTAACCCAATTCTCTTGTTAACCGTTTTAAATTGCTGCCGTCAAGATTCACTGTGTAAATATCCAAATCCCCGTCGCGCATGGACGTAAAAACGATTTTATCCCCTTTGGGCGAGATTGTCGCTTCGGCGTCGTATCCCGGCGCCGGCAAGAAAACCTGCGGATTGCTGCCGTCGGCGTTGGCCGTGTACAAATCATACGTCGAATAGATTTTCCATACATAACCGTTGGACATGTCGGCCGGCGGCGGGCAGTCGGGGCTGGCGCCATGCGTGGAAGCGTATATGATTTTTTTGTCCCCCGGAAAAAAATAGGAACATGTGGTGCGGCCGCTGCCGGTACTGACCAGCTTTTTATCACTGCCGTCCAGGTTCATAGTAAAAATTTGGTCGCATTGATACGGTCCATGTGCAGACTGAAAAACCAACCTTTTTTCATCAAAGCTCAGATAGGCCTCGGCATTTTCCCCCTCAAATGTAAGCATACGGATATTTTTAAGATGTTTTTCACCAGAGATTTTCAGCGAGTCGGCCGGTGTTTGCGAAGCGCCAGGTGTTTTCTTTTTGGCGCAGGAAGCCAGCCCTGACAGAAATAATCCAACGACCAGCAAAGCTAAAAGTTGTTTACTTTTCATGATTCCGCCTTTAGGATATATAATACCATGCGTTTTATACCGATCAGTAAATGGTTTACCCTGAAGGGGCGCCTGTGGCGCAAATAAGGGAATCGGTATCATCCCGATAAATCGGGATTTCGTACCAAACACTCAACTCTCAGGACGAAATGGTTTGTATCCAAACCATCTCCATTCGAGTATAAATATAAAAAAAAGAGAGAGGCAAACCAACCCGCCTCTCTCTTTAATTGATTAAAAATCCTATTATTTGTAATCATCAACATGCTTGTGCAAAAAGTCTTTCACTCCGTCAACGCTGGGTTTCATGGCTTCCTGGCCTTCGTGCCAGTTGGCCGGGCACACCTCGCCATGCTCTTCGGTAAACTTAAGGGCATCCACCATGCGCAGCATTTCGTCTATATTGCGGCCCATGTCTAAATTGTTAACCACCATATGCTGCACGTTGCCTTCTTTATCAATTAAAAAGGAACCGCGCAAAGCCACGCCGGCGTCTTCTAACAGCACACCGTAATCACGGCTGATTTGTTTGGAAAAATCGGCCACCATCGGGAACTGTACATTACCAATGCCGCCATCTTCCACCGCTACATTTTTCCAGGCCAAATGGCTGAAGTGGGAATCGGTCGACACGCCAATCACCTGAACGCCACGTTTTTCAAATTCTGCCAGCTTGTGATTATGCTCTAAGATTTCCGTAGGACAAACAAAAGTGAAATCCAATGGCCAGAAAAACAGCACCACGTACTTGCCGCGGTAATCTTCCAACTTAAAATCATCTTTAAACGAATTATCCGGCATCACGGCTTTTGCTGTAAAAGTGGGCGCGGGTTTGGTTACTAATACACTCATTATTAAATCTCCTTGATTTTAGTTTTAAATATTTGTTTACTCATCTCGCAGAACGATATTAAAACGGATTTTATTCCTGAAAAATTATCAAAAATTAGTAATATTTGATTAAACTTTATTATAAAATAGCCAATCCCCAACTTTGTTATATTTTGCAAGCGCTCCTGCTTTAAACTAAATAATTGTGCTTTCCTTAAAATCTCTTTAAATTACTGTATGGAATTGATAAATTCGGAACAACTGGAACAAAACATCCAATACTGTCGCGAAGCGCTGCCTAAAGTTTCGCGCACCTTTGCGCCGACCATTCGCCTTTTGCCGAAAGGGCTGAACTTACAGGTTACGGTGGCTTATTTGCTTTGTCGTGTAGCCGACACCGTAGAGGACAGTCCGCAAATAACCATCGAGCAGAAAAAAGAAATGCTGCAAGCTTACGCCTGCATCTTCTCCGGAGACAGTACGACCTGTCTGCGAAAATTCATAGAGCAAGCCCGCTCGTTCCCACAGCAGAGCGAAGACGATAAATTAGTACACAATTTGCAGCGTATCTTACAGGTCTTCAACACATTCACGCCATATATGCAGCGCCATGTGGGTAAATGGGTGGTTGAGATGTCGTTGGGCATGCAAAAATATGCCCAGGAATTTCATAAGCGTAAATTCTCCTTTCTGAAAACCATGAAGGATTTGGATGAATACACCTATTTTGTCGCCGGCACCGTTGGTTATTTGCTCACCGAACTCTTTTCATATTATTCCAATAAAATTACGCCTTCCCTGAAAAAGCGCCTGGAAAATCTGGCTGAATCCTTTGGCAAGGGACTGCAAATGGTCAACATCATCCGCGATATGGCCGTGGATTTAAAAAGAGGTCAATCGTACATTCCGGACGATTTGCTGGAAAAATACCAGTTAACGCGTGAGTCCATCTTCCAAAAAGAAAACGCCGACCGGGCAGAACAGCTTTTTAACGAGCTGATCAACAACGCAGTACACCATTTAGACCGGGCATTGGATTACATTCTGCTGATTCCCAAAGAAGAAAAACGCATTCGCCTGTTTTGTCTGCTGCCGCTGTTTTGGGCTTTGCGCACGCTGCAAAAAATTCAGGCCAACACACTGGCTCTGCTGGAAAATGACAAAATCAAGATCTCACGCTCGGTAATCCGCATTGAATATTTCCTGGCTCTGTTCAGTATGCGCTCCAACCGCCTGGCGCGCCGTCACTACAACAGCATCCGCAGAGAATTTTTACTTCATCCCGCTGTTTAAGAGCGATCACGCCCAACTTCTTTTCCCTTCTCAAAAATCCAACCGTTTCCATTTTTAATTTAAATCAAAAATATTTAACTTTGACGAATGAATGAACAGGAATTAAAGCAAAACGACGACTTGGCCTCGTATCTGACCCATCTTTTAGGAAAGGATTTAGCCGCTTTTTTAGTAGCACGGCCGGAGCCGCGGGCCATACGCGTGAACACGCTCAAACAATCAGTCAAAGATTTTCGGCAACGCATGCATGCCTGGCAGGCGCCTTTTACGCCTATTCCCTTCAATGAAGCTGGTTTTATTCTTACAGAAGATTCCCTGCCGCTGAGCCATACGCTCGATTTTTTCCGCGGTTTGTTTCAGTATCAGGGCATATCGTCACAGATTCCGCCGCTGATCTTAAATCCACAGCCCGGCGAGACCGTTCTAGATATGGCCGCCTCTCCCGGCTCCAAGGCCACACAGTTGGCCGCGCTCATGCAAAACCGCGGCATCCTCTATTTAAATGATGTTTCCCTGCGCCGCTTGACCATTCTGAATAACAACGTGCAAAAATCCGGCGCCGTCAATCAATTGGTAACCTACCTGCCGGGAGAGCGCTTCGGGAATCTGCTTCCCGAGTACTTCGATAAAATTTTACTGGACGCCCCCTGCACTTCGTTAGGCACCTTGCCGGACAATCCGGAAATTGCGCGCTGGTGGAGTATAGCCAAGCTGCAAAAATTAAACGACCTGCAAAAACGCCTCTTTGTTTCAGCCTTTAAAGCGCTAAAGGTCGGCGGCGAGATGGTTTATTCCACATGCAGTATTGCGCCGGAGGAAAACGAACTCTTAATCGATGACATGCTGCAAAATTATCCTCTGGAAATTCTTCCGGCCGGACTTCCCGGACTGGACGCGTTTTCGGCAGGGTTAACAAAATATATAGACCGTTCGCTACATCCTGATTTACAGCGCGCTATGCGCATCATGCCGCATTTGCATGAAATGGAAGGGTTTTTCGTCATCCGGCTGCGTAAAACAGCGCCACACCGGCGAGTGGAAGAAATCCCTGAAGAGCGCTTTGCGGCCACTCTGCTCTATGACGACCCGGCTGTTTATTCCGCCTTGCAGCAGATTTCCGCCGAATGGGGCATTCCTATGGATTTCTGGCAAAGCTACCGTTTTATGCGCAGTAAATCGCGCCTGTGGATTTTAAATACTGATATAAAGCACGTCTCCACAGAAAATTATACCAGCGGAGGTCTTTTATTGGCCGAGGAAAAACGTTACGGCTGGAAGTTGTTTAACCAAAGCGTGCAACTTTTAGGATCGCGTATCACACAAAAACGTCTCGCTTTGAATACGGAAATATTGACCCGCTTGTTTGCCGAAGGAAGCGCCCAAGTTGGTACTATCGCAGACGGCTATCACGTGCTGGAATGGAAGGATGTACCCTTCGCCTCGGCTTACGTACATGGAGGAGAGATGAAGCTGCGCCTTTCCCATCGCTTCCGGCTTGTGTTGTAATTTTTTTTACCCTGTTTTACTTCATTTTTTCGAAACTTCTTTTTTTTTGCTCTGTTTGCTCCTATCTTTCATAATATACAGAACATTAAGCTTTAAGTATTTCTGCCGAAAATAGATAGCCGAAGAAAAACGGAGTGACCTTGGATATATTAAAGCGTAATAATAATACCTTGCAAAATCCGGCTGTGCGAGCCAGCCTGTTAATTGGTTTGATCACATTGACAGCCGCTTTTGTAGTCGCATTTTTCGAAGGCGCGGTCAACGAGCAGTTTACCAGCTTCTGGGACGCCGTCTGGTGGGTGCTGGTAACCATATCTACCGTCGGATACGGGGACAAAGTTCCCGTAACGCCGGAAGGGCGGTTGGTGGCCATTGTCATCATGCTTTTGGGTGTGGCCCTGCTTTCCATTGTTACGGCAACAATTTCTTCAATTTTTGTCACTAAAAAAATAAGAGAGGGTAAAGGTTTGGAAGACATCAAACTTAAAAACCATTTGGTTATATGTGGCTGGAATTCACGCGTGGAGCAGATTTTAAACACCTTCGAGCGCGCCAAATCCGCCCAACGGGCTGTGGTGCTAATTAACCAGCTATCCGAAGAGGAGATTACCGATGTTCTTTCCCGTTTTGCGACCGTAGAGGTAAAGTTCGTTCGCGGCGACTTTACACGGGAAATAATTCTGAACCGGGCGAATATAAAGAACGCTTCGGCTGCTATCGTTTTGCCTGATTCCAGTAGCGGCCTCAATCCTACGGATGAGCGTACAATTTTAGCCACCTTGTCCATTAAGGCTATAAATCCCAATATCAAGGTTTATGCGCATATCCTGGACAAAGAAAATCTCTCACATCTGAAAAAGGCTCATGCCGACGAAGTTATTGTTAGCGACGCTTACAGCGGTTTTCTGTTGGCCAATCACGTACTGGCGCCTGGTGTTCCGCAGCTTTTGGAGCAGCTTTTTTCAGAAAAATCGCCCTACACCATAAAACGTCATCCGCTTCCCGAGTCTTTAATCGGTAAAACGTACGGAGAGCTGGCCGCCGATTATCAGCAAAACAATACCGGCATTTTAATCGGGCTGGGACAAATTAAAGAACCTTTTAAGATTTCCGATTTGATGAGCAGCGACTATTCCTATCTGGATGAATTCATTCTGCGTAAATTTCAGGAATCGGGACGCGGCCCCGAGGGCGAACAGATCAAAATTTTCATTAATCCTGAAAAAGATGTTGTATTAACTCAAAATGATTTTTACATAGCCATTGAGAGCGATCCGTCATGAAAAATCCTTCAAAAGACAGCATCCCGGCCGTAGCCGTTGAAGCCATAAAAGACGCCTATGTGTTTCATGGACTTTCGGACGCCCAGATTAATCAACTGGCCGCCATTATAACCACTATTGAATTTGACGCCGGCGATTACATCATGCGCGAAGGCGATAAGGGCGGCGATGTGTACATTTTACTGGAAGGTGAAGTGGCCATTTCCAAATTGCTGGTTTTACCGGAAATGGCGAAGACCGTTCAGAAAATGGAAAAAGCGCTAATTCGCCTGACGCATAAATATCATCCGTTTTTTGGCGAAATGTCCATATTCGAAAAAGACGCCCTGCGAGAAGCCTCTATTCGGGCCGTTAAAAAATGCCGTTTGGCAAAAATTTGCAAGAGCCATCTGCTGCCTCTGTTAGAAAAAGACCCGCGCATGGGGATGATCATCTACCGTAATATTGCCGCCGAATTGGTGAGCAGGCTGCGTAAAGCCAATAAGGATATTCTCAAACTAACCACTGCTTTCTCCCTGGCCATGGAGGGATAGGCCTATGGCGGGTTTTTCCGCTGGCGCATTTAAAAGCAAACTTGAGTTTTTTAGTTATACCATGGAGCGCTACTTCCGCAAAGCGCCGCCCATCCCCACCAATATTTATCTAAGTGGCGAAATCATGGAAGACGCCGAATTACGCAGGCAGGTAGCCCGCCATTGTCACTTCCCCGCTATTATCAATACGTTGGCAAACGACGAAGACGAAGCGGTTCGCCAGACCGCGCGCAAAAACGAATACTGGCAATTAGTCGGCAGATATCAGGATATTTTAGGCTTCGGACGGCGGGAGCGCAAGGCCTTTGCCCAAAATGAGGATCAGCCGAATATTTTAATTTTGTTGATGTTTGAAGATGACCCGGATGTGTTGAAGATGGTTCTGCAAAATCCGGTCATCTCGGTTAAAATGGTGGTACAGTTTTTAAAGCTGTTGCAAAAACGCGGAAACGGTCGCAAGGACGAACAAATATATGAAATCGCCCTCGATATTTTAAAACAGCGTAAACGACAAATTATTACGATTGCCTCCATTAACAAAGCGGCTGAACAAATCACTCGTGCAGAAAATATCCGGTTAATTTTAGGCCATTTTTTAGACTCCGATCCAACGGTTCGAAAATCTATTTCCAATATTTTAAAATTGCAGGATGCGCACGTTTTGCGGCTTATCGTCAACGCTACTTTAGAAGATGAACACTTTGGCAATAATCTGGAACACTTTATTGTCATCACCGAAATTCTGAAAGTTATTAAGCAGCGCGATGATTTACAAAAAATTTCCGTCAGCGCCATCAAAACGCCTCAATCAAAAGAGAAGCGCCGCCCCTTTAACAGCGTTTCCGGTTTTTTCCTTAGCCTGTTGCAAAAAAAACGGCTGGCCATCGTGCGCCACAGTGCAAGCGATATTACCGATTTCAGGAATATCACCTTACTGGCGCATTGCCATGTGGATAACGAAAGTGTATTGCGGCAAATCGCCCATGATATCATGCCGGTAGATGATATCTTTGAACTGTTAAACGATGTGACCACGCCGCGGAAAAATTTTAGACAGATACTAAATATTCTTGAAAACCACATGGACGAAACAGTGGTTCAACGCATTCATGACACCTATCTGGCAGAAAGCCGTCGCCTGCGCGACAGCCTGAAGGAGCTGGAGCTGACGGTTCAGGCCTACTTCGATTTCATCTTTCAGTCGCTGGGCTATAACCGCATTAACGAATATATGAACGTGGTGCGCTCCATTAAATCCACGCAAAATCAAATCCGTAAATTTAAACATATTTTAGCCGAGGAGCTCGGTGATGAACAGGCTGAACTGGAAACACTGTTTGAAAAGGTTAAAAAGATTCTTAAGGTGCGGGCCAACGTGCTCTATTTTGACACCGGGCCAAAGATCATTCACGATCTGCAATCCATTTTTAATTTGATTGAAGAAACCTTCCATCTCAAGGAAATGGGACTGAGCGCCCTGCGTCCCGGTACGCCCAAAGACACAGAAAGCGAAGTGCTGGTGCGCGCCCGTATCATTTGGCAAAGCGCCATCAGCACCTACCTGGGTCGCATTAAAGATTTAACGGAGATGATTCGCAAAAAAATTCTGAAGGCCGCCGGCGTTTCTTACGACCGGCAACAGCTACTGGCCGAAATGGAACAGGCCAGCCTGGATTTGGAAAATTCTTATAAGGAAAAGATCTCTTGCCAATTAAACATCCGCTGCAAGGTGTGCACACGCCGTGGCTGTGCTGCCGAGCGTTTTTTACGCGAAGCTCATTTTTTTATTAAAGAGTTTCTGGAAAATTTTGTGGAAGAGTGAGTTTAAGCAGTACTAAATAAAGAGAGCCGATATTTCGCCACTTTAATTCTTCATTCTTAGTTTTTAATTAAACTTCGCCTGTTTCTTAAAAAAAAACAGATGATACTCCAGTGCGTTCATCCAATATCGCCAGCTATGCCCGCCGGGGCGTTCGCAATAATCGTGTGCAACGCCCGCCTTCATTAAGCGCTGGTGGAGCGTGCGGTTTACATCGATGAAAATATCTTTTACGCCGCAATCTACCAGCAGGGCCAAGCCGGCCTGTTTTAGCTGAGGGATCATGTTTACCACGGAATTCTTTTGCCAGCGCTGTGGAAATTTATTAAATGAGCCAATCTTTTGGGCGATTTCCCAGCGTTTGGTGGAATAGGTTAAATCCACCCCGCCGCTCATGCTGGCAGCGGCAAAAAAAAGCCCTCTATGGCGCGCCGCCAAATATAAGGCGCCCTGTCCGCCCATGCTCAAGCCTGTTATGGCGCGTGTTTTGCCCCGGCCCAACGTTGGATAGCGCTCATCCACAGAAGGAATCACTTCCTTTATGATGTGCGTTTCATATTGGCTGGAGCTGTCTATGGGGCTATTCAGATACCAACTGTTGTAGCCGCCGTCAGGACAAACGAGAATAAAACCGTATTTGTCGGCCAGCGGTCTTAGGTCGATATGCTTTTGCCAGTCGCCGTAACTGCCGCTGTAACCATGCAACAGATAGACCGACGGAAATTTTGCCTCTGCGCTTCCCTGTTCCGGGACAACCACTAACAGCCCTATGTTCTTGTGCATCGATGGGCTGAAGATGCGCAGTGTGTCGATGTGCGCGGCGGCGGCCAATGAGCAAATCGAGAATATAAAGAAAATAATTCTAATTAGTTTTCTCAGCATCTGTCAAGCTTTCGTCTTTATCACTGCAGCAAAACCATCTTGCGCCATTGCCTGAACTTACCGGCGCTTAGCCGGTAGAAATACACTCCGCTGGCCAGATTTCGGGCATCAAATAAAACCGAATGCTCCCCGGCCGCCTGGTTACGCTTCACCAATTCTTTTACTTTTTTACCGGATACATCATACACAGCCAATTCAACCCGACTAGTATTTGCTACCTGATACCTGATACGCGTGGTAGGATTAAACGGGTTGGGATAATTCTGGTATAACTCAAAATTTCCAGCCGATACATCAGGATATTCAATTCCCACTGCTTTGGATACCGTTACCGTTACAGGAATGTCAAGGTAGCCCTCGTCGCTGTCATCGCTGGTTATTTGCAGGGCGCCGGAAAACACGCCTTCTGTGGATCCCGAAGTGAATGACAACGGCAGGTAATCATACGTTTCCGCCGGGATCGTCATCGCCGACAGCTCCGGCTGAAAATCCGGATTTGTAGCTTGAATGTGCGCAATATGCAGCGTTTTGCTGCCGGTATTAATGATGGCCACCGGGTAGCGCGTCGTTGTATTAAAACCAACCTCCCCCATATTCACGCTTTGTGGCGCCACGGCAATTTCCGGGCCGTTTTTAAGGGGCTGTCCGGAGATGGTGGGCAAACGATCGGCAAACTCCGGATGATCGATAAAAGGATTACGGTTATGCTGCCAGTTGTTGTATATAATGTCATTTCGCCTGCGTTCCCAGCCATCTACCGGATCGCTCCAGTGCCATTGGTACAGCGTAGAGAGTTTACCGAACAGCGGAGCGCCGCTTGTTGTGGACGGCGTATAATCAACTAACTCTAAATCGTACCCTTCTTCGCCTTCGTAACGCACAACCATGTAATACATCATGCGCGCCACATCGCCCTTAACGGCGTCGCGCGGCTCCCAGGAATCTCCATCGTAACGACATCCTGTAGCGCCGTCCGGATCGGTGTACAACGTGCCTCCTTCATCAAAATCCAGATTGCCCCTTTTGCTGTTCACCGTAACATCTGTAGGGCGAAGATGATGCACGTCGGCGCCGGCCGGAGGATCTGTACCGAAGCCTCCGTGGTACTTGGCCCAGACATGTTCGCGGTTCCACTCGCTGGGATCACCGCCATGGTTGCTTTTGGCATATGACCATCCGGAATACAATAAAATCACATTGTTAGAATTGTTGGGATCTTCGTCGGTTTGCTGAAGAATATTCCATACGGTGCTGTAACTGTACTGCGTGTGGTTTTTAATGATATTATGCAACGCGCTTTTTAAATCGGCGCCCCACAGATTTTGCGTCGCATCATAATAGCTTTCCGAATAGACGACGCTTACACTTGCTTTCACAATCAGCGGCCGGTTTCCGCCGTCTGATTCGATGCGTAAAAAATCGTTGTAGTCAACATTTTGATCGGCCTGTACATAAATCTGGAATTGCCTGCTGCTGTGCGCGGCTATTTCAGTTGAATCCAAATCGGTGTTGAATTGAGTCTCTTCAAAACCGGCGGCCTGCACGTGCAGCGGTTTGTTTTGATTGTTGTATAAAGTAAGCGTTTGGGCATGTTGCTGGTAAGCGCTAACCTGGCCAAAAGTAATGACGGTGTCCGAAAGGCTGACATCCTGAGCCAATAATACAGCCATGACTAAAAGTAACATCGCAATCATCCGGATCGTTTTTATCATTTAGATTTCCTTTGCTGTTTTCTCAAAAAATAAAAATGCTTTCGAACGACTTCCATCGTCGAGCGAAACATCCAATAGTTTTAGCTGCGAATTTTTCAATCCGTTTTGAAGGAATGATTCAATAACGCGTCTCCATTCGTTGTTTTCACGCGCCTTAAAACCGGTATCCAGCGCCAGGGCCATTCTGCCTCCGCTGCGCAGATTGGGCGCTGTTTGCTGCAAAAAGTAATAGACTTCCAGCCACCAGCGCAGTAAGAGACCGGCTTGCCTTTCCTCTTTTTTGCTCAGGTGATGCACTAAAATGGAAACACCGTATTGCCCCAGACGTTCGGCTGTTTTCGTATCAGCAACCGCCTCGGTAACAGGAATATTGACATCTTGCGGAATAAAAGAGCGCTCGCTGTCCGTCTCGTCGTCTAACAGAATTTCAACCAAACGCCTCTGTCGATTTTTCCTGCTGTCTGCTGTAAAGTTAAATTCAGCAATGGCGCCATCCAATGATGTACGCTGCCCGGGCAGCGGTTCTTCTTTTATTTGTTTTGCCTCATCTTTAATAAACGCGGCAATTTGTCGATAGGCGTAAAAATCCAGATAAAACTCGCGCAGCGTCTGGTGGAGTAACTGTACAAATTCCGGTTTATTTTTCCTTTTGAGTAGCGCCGATACCGTTTGGGCCAGCGCCAAGCGTAAAAATGCCAGCTGGGAGACCTCGTTGATAAAAGCTTCTGAATTAATTAAAAACCTGGCTGCCACCAGCGCTTTTTGTTCGTTAAAATCCAGTAAATTAGCGGCCCGTTCTTCCAACTGCTTTTTTTCTCTTTGCCAATATTCCACAAACTCGCCTTCTAAATTACCGTAAAACAAATCCGTTTGAGAAACCGGCGAGGCCAACAGTAAGCGACGCAAATCCGAAATAAACAGTGAAATGGTTCTGGACAACTCCTGCGCCGGGAAACGAAGCATCAGTTTTGTTGTTTTAAAATAGGCCTTCTGTAAGGTGTTGTTTGGCCAAAGCTTCAAGTTAACCGGCAGAAACAACGCCGGCCAAAAGTAATCGAAATTATGCGGACTGGCCAAATACAACGTACCCTCAAGGTTCGGCAAGACAAACTTAAACAGCGAAGAAAGATGCGCCCGGGAACTATGTTGCAAACCTATCAGCGGACGGTAAAAGGCCGAGCCGTTTTTATTGTTGTTCCTACCGTTTAAGGTTATATCTGCAGCCTGCCACGGAAAAGCCTGGCCGTCTTTAAAGGCCCGCCACAAAGCAGCAAACTGCTTATCCGCCTCCAGTTCATGGCGGCTTAAAGCTCTGATAATGAACACGTTGTTTTTAAGAAGTTGAAATCCGGGGAGCTGGTAAATATGCCAGTTGTAAAGCTCCCATTTACGGGCAATAGCAGCTCTCGGACGATCCAGTATTTCCGGCGGAAACTCCCCGGTCTTATAAAATACAAATATGCTGTGAATGCGTTCATCGAACATAAGAAAGGGGCTGGCGGCCGGCCATTTAACGCCACTCCACACCAAGCCGTGATTGCCCTCCTGCGGCAACGCCGAAGTTAAAGCCGATTGCAGTTCCGGGTCTTTTGCTATCACAAAACGTAATTCCTGCTCCTGATTAAGCTGTAAAATATTAACGACTGTTTGGCAGGCGGCTGCATCGAACAGAGCGTTTTCATCAAGAAGAAAATCGCAGGGAGCCGGTTCTAAAAATTTAATAAAAATGTATTTTTTACTCATTCCCGGTCGTCCGCTGTTGCTTTACTTTAAATGACTGTATTATCCGGAACTACTGTTCCTTTGGGGATAATAATGATACCGTCGCGAATCGAGTAGTATGGACCATCGTCTTCCAACTTCTTTTCTTTGTTCACCATCTGCACATTGTTGCCGATTTTACAGTCCAGATCAATGATTGAATCACGGATGATGCAATTGTTGCCAATGCCCAGATTCGGCTGGCCCTTCTCGCGGTTCTTGGTCCGTTCAGAGATAGTCTCGTAACGGGCGTTTCCCATCACGATAGAACGCTGTACAAAGGTGCCTTCATCAATAAAAGAGCGGATGCCGATTACTGAGTGCTCTATTATGGAACCTAATAAAATAGACCCTTCCGCCACAAGCGACTGGTTGATTTGGCAATTGTATATTTTAGAGGAGGGTAAAAAGCGCGGATGTGTAAAAAAGGGATACTCTTCATCATAAAAATTGAATTCCGGCACTGGTTTGGTTAATTCGAAATGGGCGTCGAAAAAGGCGCGCATGGTTCCGATATCTTCCCAGTAGCCGTCAAAAAAATATGCCGCCACCTTCTTTTTGTCCAAATTATCGGGAATGACTTCTTTACCGAAATCTTCCTTGTCCGTCTTTTCCAACAATTCATTCAACGTTTTTTTATTAAAGATATAAATACCCATCGAGGCCACGTGGCTTTGCCCTTTGTGCTCTAACTGAAAGCGTTCGAAAAGCTCCGGCTGAATCTCATATTCTTTGAGCACCTGCTCCTCTTTGGGCTTTTCATAGAAATCGGTAATCCAGCCCTTGTCATCGGTTTTAAGAATCCCGAATTCGCCGGCTTCACGAGCAAAGACGGGTTTTACGGCAATGGATATGTCGGCTTTCATTTTAATGTGATGCTCAAAAAATGCCCGATAATCCATACGATATAAATGATCGCCGGAAAGAATGATAATATAATCCTCGGCATTTTGCAGATAGCGTAAGTTTTTACGCACTGCGTCGGCGGTTCCCTGATACCAGTCCTGTGTTTCGCTGGTTTGCTGTGCAGCTAAGATGCGCACAAAGCCCTTGCTGAAGGTGTCGAAGCGGTAGGTGTTCTGAATATGCCGGTGTAACGATTCGGTATTAAATTGCGTGAGAACATAAATCTGGCGGATGCCCGAGTGCAGACAATTGCTAATCGGAATGTCGATTAAGCGGAATTTACCTCCAATCGGAACCGCCGGTTTGGCGCGCAGACGGGTTAACGGATATAAACGGGTGCCTTTCCCTCCTCCTAAAATTACCGCGGTAATATTGCTCATGCGTTTCCCTTTCGGATAGCCGGAAGTTAAAACTTTATTTTATGGGACAAATTATTACTACGACTTTATTTTTCTAAAAAGTGTAAAATGCCTTCAGGCTCATATCCAATCCAGAAGCGCCCGTCCTTTTCGATAAGCGGTCGTTTAATCATTCCCTGCTCTTTTAGCAACCATGCAAACAGCTCTTCGTCCGAAAGGTTCATTTGTTTCAATCCCAGTTTTCTATAGGTTGCGCCTTTGGAATTAAGCGCTTTGTCCAAACCCAATTGCGCAACAACTTCTTTTAGACGTTCTTCACTAACCGGGTCTTTTTTAACATGGATGAATTCATACGCTATGTTGTTTTCATGGAAGAGAGCTTTGGTTTTACGGATTTGCTGGCAATTGGGAACGCCATACAGTTTTATCACAACTGAACTCCTTTTTCGGATACTTTTCAGGCAGGATGGTGCCCGGCGGCATACTCAGAACGTAGCCGCCGGCAACACAATTTACAGATAATACGAATAAAATGCCAATATGCCAGATGCCAGACGCTATTTTATAATAGAGCCGGCTACTATATTGGCTACTAAACTCCGCAGACGCACAACATGGCCTTTATCATAAGGATGTACACGATTGGTTAACAAGATGACTACCGTTTTGCTTTGAGGATCGATTACCAGCGAAGTGCCGGTATAGCCGGTGTGTCCATAGGTCCTGTCAGAAAAGAGATCGCCCTGGTTGGAACTGTAATCCGAATCCAAATCCCAGCCCAGTCCGCGGCCAAAGCGTGCCAGGCTTTCAGGCGCTCTGGTCATCGTTTGCACTGCCGCCGGGCTTAAAATACGCCTTCCATTGTACATGCCGTTGTTAAGCATCATGGCTGCAAAAACAGCCATATCGTCGGCGTTGGAAAAAAGACCGGCATTTCCGGAAACGCCGCCCATCATGATGCGCGCCAGGGGATCGTGCACCTGGCACAACAGTGGCTTTCCGTCGTCCTGAAGTTTCGTAGGAGCGCAATTATCGGCCAAAACGCTACTCGGCTGGTAGGTGGTATGATCCATGTGCAGCGGGCGGAAAATATTTTCGGCAGCAAACTCTTTAAGAGTCTGCCCGGTAATCTTTTCTATGATGCGCTGCAGGGTAATGAAGTTCAAACAACTGTATTTAAAATAGGCGCCCGGTGCATGATGACGCGGAACACGGGCGATGTAAGACAGCAGGGAATCCGGTTGCGGCGCGCCGTACTTCTTTTGCAATTCTTTCACCGGCGCATAAGGCGGCAGGCCCGAGGTGTGGGTCATCAGATGAATAACGCGGATTGGTTTTTCGTGTTTGGTTGAGTCATCTTTCCAGTTTATAAATTTTGGAAAAAAATCAGATACGCGATCCAGTAATCTTAGTTGACCACGATCTATGAGGATCATCGCCGAAGTGGCCGTGGCGATGGGCTTGGTTAACGACGCCAAATCAAAAACCGTTCTTACATCCATTTTTATTTTTTGTGGGATCAGCGATTTGTAACCGTAAGCTTTACGGTACACCACATGATTTCTGCGCGTAATCAGAAGCACCGCACCGGGAATATCTCCTTTTTGAACCGCCCGCTCAATAACCTGATCCACGCGGCTTAAACGCTGCCGATCAAAGCCTTCTTTTTCCGGAGTTGAAATGTCGATCTTTTCCGGCATAGGCGACGCACATGCCCAGAAAAGGAGTATTCCCAGTAAAAGAAATCTTTTCATGTTTTCCCCGTTCTTTATACTTTAAAAATCACCAGAAGTGATATGGCAAACCGTATTGGGTCTGCCCGTCTTTTGCCTCATGCCGCTTTTTCTACGTTTTCGCTTACAAGGCAAAACCTCCGTCAAAAATAACCGCGAGGCAAGTATATAATGCCGAACACCGGCTCTTTGTTATCTTAAACCCGAACTACTAAAATAAAGCTGACAATAAAATTAGAACTCGACTCGTGTCTTAAATATTCTCTCTTTTTTCCGTAAAGGCAAATCCTTCTTCGGCCAGCTCTTCCATTACGGCCGTGTAAATTGCCGGATGTGTAGGAATATGGCAACCGCTCAACGGCAGTTTTTCTTTGAGCAGAAGCTTGGCCACCAGGGCGGCAGGCAGTCCAACCGATTTAGCCATGGATGAAAAACCGGCCTTTTCGCCATAATTAATCATGGTTGAAATAATACGTTCGCGGCGGTTGTTCTGTTCGGGATATTCGACCTCCAGGCGATGCAGTAAAATAACCATATCGCGGGCATCTTCGGTTAACTTGAGACGCTGACTGATTAAATGAGTCATCACCTCGGCAGACGTTCGGGCATTGATGCCGATTTTCTCCTCAGAGAAGAGGCCTAACCAGCGCATTTTTTCAATAATTTGTCCGGTAGGGCTGATATTCAGAAAGTTGGCTACGCGCTGCTCAATATTATCCAGACTGCCGCCTGTAGCCGGTAAAAACATCTCCGTAAGTTCTGCAAATGTTTTATTCTTTAAATCCGGAATAGTAAGCTTTTCGTTGGGCAATCCCAAGCGTACAATCTGGAACCAGGTTTCGGACCAACCGGGAAAACGAATCGTGCCGCGAATGACCGTATCCGCTTCATTGAAACCATATTTCTTTTGGTAGTACAGCGAATCGCGGTTGGGATACGCCTCCATCATGCCAAGCCCGGCCACGTCCAAAGTCCAGGTGTGCTGAAATACATTGTGGTAGGGGATAATTTTAATTTTACCGTTTTCCAGATATTGAGCGCCGTTTTCACCGGCCATGACCACATTGCGCGGATTCCAGCTAATTACATATTTCAGAGGATTATTCAATGAATCGGGTGCGGGCAGCCCGCCGCCATAGGATTCAAAACTGCGCACTACTCCGCCATCGTTTTTAATGCGATGTATAAGATCGGCGGCCGACATATGGTCAATGCCCGGGTCCAGGCCTATTTCCGTAAGAATCAGCACGCCCTTACGAATAGCGTCGTGTTCCAATTCACGGATGCGCTGGTCTTCGTACGATACGGAAATCATGTGCTTGCCTAACATTACACAGGTCAAAGCCACCACGTACTGAAAACGCGGCGCCAGCATATTGATAACCACATCCGCTTTACTTATTTGCGCATTGCGTAATTCGGAATCGTTGACATCAAACCCGATAGCGTCTGCCCGTGAATATCCTTCAATCCGCGAGCGCGCTAAATCAATATTTAAATCGCCTACGGTTACGAACCAATCATTTTGTTCGCTGTGTTTTAAAAAGTAATCTATCAGATAGGGGCTGCTCTTCCCTGCGCCCAGAACCAATATGCGCTTCATTTAGTACCTCCGGCCACAACTCTATTGTTTTTTGTCATTTATTTTAAGGCTTGAATATAACAGAAATATTTGAATTATAAAAGGAAAATCTTAGTTCTTTTAAATACTATTTTATTGTGTTTCAGGGAATTTCAATAAACTTTTTTCGGATTTCATTTTCCGCTAATTTTTTTCCTTTTTCTTTCGATAGTAGAAATAGTCGCAGCTTTTTTACACAGACAGATTCTTCCTTTATGATTCACAACTAATTTAATGGAGTGATTGCTTTTGTATGGCTACCTTTGCTTTTTTAAGTAAACTAAAACGATGGTCTCTGACAGGCAATAGCCGGTTACATACATTGCTGGAGAATATTCCTTTCGAAATAGCTGTTTATGATATTAACGGCTATTATGAATTTATCAATGATAACTATTTTACAGCAGGTCTTGCCAAAAAGAAACTTTTGGGTAAGGATGATTTATATTTTTTTAAAACCGCCGGTCTTGATCTGGCAGCCGTAGAGTCACGATTAAATTTTTTGCGCCAGGCCCTGGAAAGTAAACGAGCGGTGCGCTTTACAGAAACTCTTCAAGTGGCCGAAAGCGGAAAGATCTATTATTTTAAACGTACGTTTCAGCCCATCGTTAACCCTCGCAACAATAAAGTCGTTCGTATCGCCTCATACGGCAGCAACCTGACCGCTGTTATTTTATCGCAAAAAGAGCTGAAATATCTGGCTTTTCACGACAAGCTTACCGGTTTGGGGAATCGTGATGCTTTTGCGGTGCAAGCGGATCAAATGATTATCGAAGCTTCACGACAAGCAAGGCCTCCGCAATCGTCGATCCTCTTTTGTGATTTAGATAATTTTAAACTGGTTAACGATTCTCTGGGACACGACATCGGTGATTTGGTTTTAATTGAAGCGGCAAACCGGATGAAGGATATTTTGCGTAAAAGTGATTATATCTTTCGCTTAGGCGGCGATGAATTTACTATCATCCTAAAAAACCTGAGCCATGAATACGACGCCGCTCATGTAGCCGAAAAAATCATTGCCGCCCTTTCCAAGCCATACGAAGTTCAGGATCACTACATTAATTACATCTCGGTTAGCCTGGGAATTGCCCTCTTTCCTAAGGACGGACAGGATCGCGAAGCATTACTGGCTAATGCCGACGCCGCTATGTACGCGGCCAAAAAGAAAACAAAAAACACCTTTCAATACTATTCAAAAAATATAACCGACGGCTCCAAAGAGCGTCTTTCCATCGTTAAAAATCTCAAAGACATGATTCAGAAAAAATCTTACGACGATCAGTTTAAGTTGGTTTATCAACCAATCGTCGAGCAATTTGATAATGGTGAATTTTATATGGTGGGTTCAGAGGCCTTGCTTCGCTGGACCAATCCGCAACTGGGCGCTATTTCTCCGGCGTTGTTTATTCCTATTGCCGAAGAGACCAACCTGATTCATAGTTTTGGCTCCTGGATTCTGCAAAAAAGTATGGAGGATTTGACCTATTTAAAAGGCAAACATCCCGATAGCCATTTTTATGTTTCAGTTAATTTTTCAGCCAAACAATTAAAATCTCCCGAATTGGTGCAATATCTTAAACGGCTGGTGGATTCTTCCGGCATTAATCCGGCCTTCTTCCAAATTGAAATCACGGAAACCAGCGTGCTGGATGGTGAGACGCTGGCCTTTAAAAACCTGGATACGCTTAAAAAAATGGGCTTTCGTTTAGCCATTGACGATTTTGGCACCGGTTTTTCTTCTCTGGTGTATCTGCAAAAAATTCCGGCCCATACAATTAAAGTCGATCGCTCTTTCATCAGCCGTTTATCCAACGGCAACAATCGCGCTCTTCTTAAATCTATTTTAACTTTGGGTAAGAATTTAGGCAAAGAAGTGGTCGCTGAAGGCGTGGAAGAGTTGAGTGATTTAGAATTCCTGCTTGCCAACGAATGTTTTCATTATCAGGGATATCTGTTCAGCCATCCGCTGCCATTTGATGAATTTGAAAAACTGTTGGATAATCAGGCGCCGCTACGCTCTCCTGCCAGGTAATTTAGAACGAACTTGATTCGTTTTAATCTTATTCCTGAAAATATTCTTTTATGGTTCCTAATTCCCTGCTTTTTCCCCTGTCAGCAAACACTGTTCATGTGGCAGTAAAAAGAATAAACATTAAAACTATTTTTACCCGCGCTCTAGAGCTTCCTGCCAGGATTCCATGATGCGCTGCGTTGCGCCGACGTTTTTTTGGGCAAAATGTAAGGCGCGATCTCCGATTTCCTTCCGCAGGGTCACCTTTTTTATCAATACCGCCAACTCGTTTTCTAAATTAGCGCTGTCTGTAATTAAACGCGCGCCGTCTTCCTTTAGCAAATAAATAGCCTCTAAGGAGTTTTTATGAACCGGTCCGTAGAGCACGGGTATTCCGTAAATGGCCGGTTCCATTACATTGTGAATTCCTTGTTTAAAACTTCCTCCCACATAAGCAATTTGAGCGTATTTGTACAAGTCCGCTAAAATTCCAACCACATCTATTATTAACACGCGCTGTCCGGCGGTCGGCGGTTTGTGCGAATAGCGCTGCGGAGCAAATTTGGATAAATCATCCTGCAACTTGAGCACAAATTCCTGTGTCGGTTGGTGCGGCACCAATATGGCTTTTACCTGCGAATGGGCAGAAAGTATTTTAGTCAGCGCCGGCAAGATCACGCGGGCATCCTCCGGCCAGATGCTGCCGAACAAAAGAACAACTCCCCTGCCGCCCCAGCCCTGCGTTAAGATGGCTTTTTGTGCGCTGTTTTTCTTGCGCAGCAACACCTGATCAAATTTTGTATCGCCGGCCACCTGTGCATTAGCTTGCGGAAAGTAACGCTCAAAGCGCTTTTTATCTGTCTCACTGATTGTATAAATACGACTAAGCGCGCCGTAAACATATTTTAGCAGATAACGTCCCGGCGCTTTTATTCTGGAAGAATTGGAACGCAGGGACGCATTAACTAAAAAAGTCGGGATCTGCCGTTTGTTACCGGCCCAAACCTGGTTCGGCCAAACATCGTGTTTGGAAATTACCAGAAACCGGGGCTGCACTATTTTAAACAACGCTTTCCACCAAAAAGCAAAATCAAATGGAGCATACAAGATTAGTTTGATCCCCGGATAATTTTTTACATGCTCGTAACCAGACGGTGAAAAAAAGGTTAAAACCACCGGAATCTGTCTGCTTTGCAGCTCATTCACAATAGGTTTGATGTGTTCAAATTCGCCCATGGAGGCGGCATGGATTAAAACCGGCCGGGCTTGTCCGGGGCGCCCGGCCTGCCAATGCCGCGCTTTTTTCAAAATACCATAACGCCCGGCCACGGCTCTGCGCAGCGTCCTATTAAAAGGCGCTATTAGATGAACCAGCAGGAAAACTGCCGGATTCAGCGCCAGCGAATATAAAATTTGAATAATACGTTTCATCAGTCGTTAAGAAACCAATCTTCTGAACAGACGATAAGCCGCTTCCGGTTTAAGATCTTTCATACATTTAAAATGCCCTTTAGGGCAGGAATTTCTGCCCACGTGCGAACAGGGGCGGCACTGTAACGCTTTATTTTCCAGAACAAAATATTTACTGCGATAGGGAAAAAATCCCAGCTCTTTAACGGTAGAACCAAAGATGGCTAAAACCGGCGTTTTTACGGCCGTGGCCATGTGCATTAAACCGGAATCGTTGCTTACCAGCACAGAAGCATGGCTCAGCACCACAGCCGCCTGTTGCAGGCTTACTTTCCCCGCTAAATTGAACACCCGTTCCGATACAACTAATTCCGTAAACGTATCCCGCTCTGCTTTGCCGCCCAATAAAACGATTTGTTCTTTGTGCTTTTGCAGTATCGTGCTAATCAGTTCTTTAAAATACTCCGCCGGCCAACGTTTGGTTTGATAGGTTGCCCCCGGGGCGATGGAAAAATACGGCTCGCGTATGGCGTTTTCTTCTAACTTTTGGCTGGTTTCTTCTTCGACGGAATCTTTCCAGAATATTTCTAATCCGTTCTGGTCGTCTTTTATCTTGGCTGCGCTGCCCACTTGTAAATAACGTTGGGCGATTGGCGTAATTCCCGCATAGGTGTTCTTCTTAAACCTTACTAATAAAAAGCGTTTGCGAATATCTTTTTGCATGTGTGTAATTTTTGGCGATTTATGAAAAGCCGTTAACAGCCTTGAGCGAATATTATTGTGTAAATCAAAAATATAGGTGTAGTCATTCTTCCTCAACCGGCCACGCAGTTGCCAAAGACCACCCAGGCCCTTTTGCGGATCAACCACATAAATATGGTTTAAATGCGGATTATCCTTCACTAACTCGTAAAACTGTTTTTTGATCACGAAATCAATTTGGGCGTCCGGAAATTGTATTCTGGTCTGGCGGATAAACGGAGACGCTAACAAAACATCTCCGATGGAGCTCAGGCGAATGATAAGAATATGCTGTTGGTTTTTCATGTTCTATTTCGTTCGTTGTACCGTGTAATCCACAAATTGTAATAATGATTGTTTGACATCAGAGTCCGGATAGTAATCGAGGCAGGCTTTGGCTTTTTGGGCGTAGTCGTTTTTCTTTTCTTCGGCATAATCAGTGCCGCCCTTTTTCTGCACAAAAGCTATGATTTGTTTGACCTCTTTAGCGTTTACTCCCTTTTTAAGCAGTCTTTTGATTTTTCGGATTTCGTCCACGTTTGAATTTTTAAAAGCAAAAATGAGCGGCAAGGTGATTTTCTTGTCTTTAAAATCATTGCCCACCGGTTTGCCGATAATACTTTGGTGTCCAAAATAGTCGAGCAAATCATCTTTGATTTGAAAAGCCAGCCCCAGATTTTCGCCAAATTCCTTTAGCCTTTGGTGATCGTCCACATTTTTAGATGTGGACAGGGCGCCCAGCTCCGCTGCGGAACTAATCAGCGCTGCGGTTTTATCCGAAATGATTTCAAAATATTCCGTTTCAGTGATATTCAGTTTTCGGGATTTTTCTATTTGTGACAGCTCTCCCTGGCTTAATCGCTTGGCGGACTCAGCCAGTACCTGCATGGTGCGCAAATTTCCAGTACTGCTGGCGCCAATTAAACACTTGGACAACATGTAGTCGCCCATCAAAACTGCTACCTTGTTTTTCCACATGGCGTTTATGGACGGCAAACCGCGGCGGACGTGGGCATTATCCACCACATCATCATGAATCAGGGACGCGGTATGCAGAAGTTCGACAATTGAGGCTACGGTGTAAGTTTCCGGCGTAGGCTGGCCCACCAGTTTTGCCGACATAAGCACCAACAGAGGACGCAGTCCCTTTCCTTTACTTTTTATGACATATTTAACAACCGTATCAATTAAATTAATATTAGAAGAAAGGACGGATTTGAATGTTTTTTCATATTCCATCAACTCTTTTTGAAAGGGCCGTTTAATTTCTTTTAACGATATATTCATGTATGTAAATTTCTCTTGTTGTTCATTCGTCTTCGCTTTCTTGCTCTTGCTCTATAAAACGTGATTAGGAGAAAGAGCAAGATTATCTTCATGCTCACACGGTATTTTTAACGAGTAAATTAATGTAATTATATTGGACTATAGAATCAATAAATCAGGAGGTCTTTTTTCTAAAGAAAAGGTAGCTGAGCCAGATGGTAACTTCGTATAGTACAAGCAAAGGAACGGCCAGCATGATTTGCGTGGTTGGATCGGGCGGCGTTAAGATTGCCGCGGCAATAAAGATGATCACAATGGCATAGCGGCGATACTTTTTTAGCGTGTTTGGGGTAATTATGCCGATTTTAGTTAAAAACAGTGCGACAATGGGCAATTCAAAGACGACGCCAAAAACCAAAACCAGGCGGGCAATAAAGCCAAAATAGAAATCCAGCGCTATTTGGTTGCTAACGCTTTCCGGCGCCAGGCTGAGGAAAAATTCCAGGGCCAGCGGAACGATGAGAAAATAGGCAAAGGCCGCTCCGGCCAAAAAGCTCAGCGTGGCAAAGAGCACCACCGGCACGACATATTTACGTTCCTTTTCCAACAGGCCCGGCGAAACAAAGGCCCAAATTTGATAAAACAGATAGGGCAGGTTGAGCACTACGCCAAAAATTACCGCCAGCTCCAGCTTGATGATAAAAACCGTTTGAACCTTAAGCACTTGCAGATGGATGGGATGGCTGAGGGTTTTTGTAGAAAGAATCAGGAATTGAAGTAGTTGATCCGAAAAGGCGAAACTAACTATCGTCAGAATCACAACAGCTATCAGCACTTTGATGATGCGCCAACGCAATTCTTCCAGATGCTCCAAGAAGGGCATCTCTACTTCCTGAATTTCCTGCCTTTTCATTTCCATAAAAAAGCCCCTTTATCGGAAAGGGGCCTATTCTCCTAACATCTTAACCATATCAGATGGAATACATCTGAAAATCTTTGTTCATTTCGCGAATTTGCTCACGGATGTCGTGCAAAACATCCATATCGTCGATGCTATTCAATGCGCGGTCGATAAACTGGGCAATACGCCGCATTTCATCTTCCTTCATGCCCTTCGTGGTGAGCGCTGCCGTTCCCAGGCGGATACCGCTGGTTACAAAAGGACTGCGCGTATCAAAGGGAACCATGTTTTTGTTCACGGTCATGCCGGCTTCGTGCAGAGCATTTTCTGCAGCCTTTCCGGTAATGTTCTTGTTGGACAAATCTACTAAAAAGACGTGATTATCGGTTCCTCCGGAGACAATATCATATCCTTTTTCCACCAGGCTTTGCGCCAGCGCTTGTGCATTTTTAACGATCTGCCTGGCGTAGTCCTTAAACTCCGGCTTAAGCGCTTCACCAAAAGCCACGGCTTTGGCCGCGATAATGTGCATCAGCGGGCCGCCCTGGATGCCCGGCATGACGTTGCTGTCAATTATCTCGGACATCATTTTAACGCGACCCGATTTAGGGGCAACAATGCCCATTTGATTTTCCGTGTCTTTACCCACCATGATCATTCCGCCGCGCGGACCGCGCAGAGTTTTATGGGTGGTAGAGGTTACGATATCACAGTAAGGAATCGGACTGGGATGAAGGCCGGCGGCAATTAATCCTGCCGGATGAGCCACGTCGGCAAATAAAATGGCGCCCACTTCGTCGGCGATTACACGAAATTTATCAAATTCATAAAAGCGGGAATAGGCGCTGGCGCCGACCACAATCATTTTGGGTTGATGTTCGCGGGCCATTTTAGCGACTTCATCCATATCGATGCGGCCGGTTTCTTTTTTTACGCCATAGGCCACAAAATTAAACAGTTTGCCGGAAAAATTCACCGGAGAGCCGTGCGTCAGATGGCCGCCGTGAGCCAGATTCATGCCCAACACCGTATCGCCCGGTTTTAAATAAGTAAAATAGACCGCCATGTTGGCTTGCGATCCTGAATGCGGTTGAACGTTTACGTATTCACAATTGAACAACTGCCTGGCCCGATCGCGGGCAATGTTTTCTGCAATATCTACATTTTCACATCCGCCGTAATATCTTTTTCCGGGATAACCCTCGGCATATTTATTGGTCATCACCGATCCCGCGGCTTCAAGAACCGCTTTGGAGACAAAGTTTTCCGAGGCGATTAATTCCAGCGTATTGTTTTGCCGATCCGTCTCCTGTTGAATGGACTGAAAAATATCGGAGTCTGCCTTTTTCAAATGACTGAGCATAACTTCTCCCGTTATTTATAAACCGGTTAATTTGCTTATTAAATTGATTCGGTTCTCATGCCGCCCGCCTTCAAAGGAAGTGTTCAGCCAAATATCCACTAATTTTAAGGCCTGCTCTTCTTCCAACATCCGCCCCCCAAGGCAAAGAACATTAGCATCATTATGCAGGCGGCTGAGGCTTGCGGTCTCTTCATTGTAAACCAATGCGGCGCGAATTCCTTTTATTTTATTGGCCGTAATACTCATTCCAATGCCTGTGCCGCAAATAAGTATGCCCAAATCCGTTTCCTGATTGGCAACAGCCTGACTTACCTTGTAACTGTATTCCGGGTAATCAACCGAATCCAGTTTAAACGTTCCGAAATCTTTGTATTCGATTTCCTTTTTGCCAAGAAATTCCTTAATGGCCTCTTTTAATACATAGCCGGCATGATCGGCCCCAATGGCTATTTTCACAGTGTGCTCCTATTTTAACCAATCATAACAGGCAGATTTAATCTTATCATGTTTATGCATGAACTTATCTTCTTGCGTCGGAATAAACGGTTTAACGTTTTCGCGTTTTCGTTTAGCCTTGGCCCGGTAAACCGGATCCTGCTCGGCGCTTTTGTAAATATTATAGGCTTTTAAATAAACCAGCTTATCTTCGTATTTACTTTTTCCGCCGCGCTTTTCCTGACAATAGGAAACAGCCGCTTCGTAAGTTTCCCCAAGCGTAATATAGGCCAGCCCGTACTTTGGTTTTGTCTTCAGAGCCTTATTGATCCAATAGCGCGCTTTGGAAAAACTGTTCATATTACGATAATTAACCGATATTCTCAGCATGATATTCGCATTTCTGGCTTCGGATTTCAAAATTGCCTTATAATCGCTGATGGCTTTCGAATATTCGTTCAGATTTTCATAGACTTCAGCGCGCAACTTATAAACCTTGGGAGCCGGTTTTTTACTGATAGCTTTGGCTAATGGTTCCAGGGCCGCTTTGTATTCGCCGGACTGTACGGCTGTTTCAGCATATTTATAAGCCAGGTCGGCATTATCAGGGTCTTTTTGCCAGGCTTCCTTGCGATACTTCAAATCGGCTCCTTCGCCAATAAGACCGCTCACATAGGTCGCCAAAGTATTGGAAGCCTCTGAATTGTTCGGATCGAGCGCGACAACCTTTTCCTGATATGTGATGGCGCGTTCATCGTTATTTTTAAAATAGAGAAAGGCCAGTGTTTTTAAGTAATTGATGTTGGTAGAATCTTTTGCCACCAATTTTTCAAAATGTGGAATAGCGCATTTATAGCGGCCTAATTTGTTTTGCAACAAACCGGCATAGTGGTGCAAGCGCACCATATCCGGAAATAATTCCAATCCGCGGTAACAGGCTATCAGCGTACTGTCTACCTGTCCTCTGGAAAAATATATTTCCGCTATTTTGCGGATGGAGGCTTTTGCATACCGGTCTTTGTCGTGCAGGAAAACCTTCCATAAATACGGCATGGCCTCACTGTAAGATTTATTTTTATAATATTCATAACCAAAATTGTACAAAAGCCGGATGTCCTGATCCAACGGCTTGCTTGCCAGGCTGTCCCATCCGGTTTTAAGGTTTTGGGGAATGCATTTTACTTCTTCCTGTTGTTGTCCTTCTTCAAATTCATCGTCGTATTGAGCATATACGTTGCTAAAAGCAAAAAGCGCTACAAACACCAACACATATGCCCATTGCCACTTGCGGGACTTCATGATAATCTCCTCCGTCAACAATTAAATTCTTAATTCTCAAAATTAACAAACCATAATTCGCTGGCTGAAATCGACAAACCAAAATTAACAAATGTTTCCTGATAGCGGTTATGCCCCAAATTACCGCGCTTACCAACTATACCGTAAAAATCAACATGTGAACGGAAGCGCTGAATCGGCAGCGAAACGCCGAAGGAAACGCCGTATTCTTTAACGGGGTTGCCATTGCTGGTATGGCTTAATTGTCTCACAAATCCGCCCATTCGGTATTCCAGTTTCTCACCAAAGCTGGTAAAACGCTTAGCGCTTTGTTTGCGCTCAAAACCAAAGCCGATATTATAATATTTTGCCTGAAAACTGGTCACTGTCTCGTTTTCAATTTTATAACCCGTTGCCCAGTTCTGATACATAAAATCGGCGCCGACATTCCATCTGTCTGCCAACTTATAACTTAACCCAAAATTATATTGAGAGGGAATAGTTAGTTTTTTTAATTCGCTTTTATTGGCCTCGTCTGAGTGTGTATTCGGGTGAATGCGCACATTTAGCGTAATTGCGGGTCGATATGATAAACCCACAGCCATTTTATCCTTCAGGCGAAAGAATCCACTGGCCACCATTCCATGGCCATAGTACCGATATTCATAATTAAACGACAACGGATGTGCATCGCCGCCGGCATATTCCAGCCGAAATTGTTTTAATATCTTCCCAAAATTATATTCATAGCCCAGCCCTATACCCCAATATTCAGACGGACTAAAAGAGACATTGATTAACGCTTTACTTAAACCGCCGCGCACAAGCAACTCTTCATGTATGCTATCTTGAACCGTTTGATCGAGCCTCTGTTCCATGGCCGTGAACGGCTGCAAACCTGCGCCAAAGACCAAACGGTTACGCAAAATGGGAATTGCCAGATAGCCTCCCTGAAAATTTGCTACATCATTAAAGTAATTCTGTTTCCCATCCTTGCCGAATGCCGCATTGTATGAAAGCTTGGCTGAATAGGTCGGCGTTTTTAAATCTGTCCAGAGCGCATAATTGGTATAATTAATCTGTAATGTATCGGATGCAGCTGTTTCATAGGAGCGTGCAAATCCGGCCCCCGAATAGGGCCGGCTTAACATGCCAAGGCTGTTGTTGGTAATGCCAAACAGGCTTTCTCCGGCTGTAGCTAAAACGGCAAACAGTAAAATTAAAATTAGTATTGATATGTGTTTATATTTCATTCATCGTTCCTGTCGGCTTATAATACACTGTTGTCAATGAGGAAATAACGTACTTTTAACATAATTTGTCCGCTTCCCAAACCATACAAGCGCTTTAATGAAAAAGCGCTGACTTCGTCCTTATACTGCAAATAGAGCCACTCGCTGCTTATTTTTTTATTAATCAGATTTTGAATAAAATTAACCCCGAACTTCATTTTTTCATTGTCGCTATACAGAGAAAGCGTATCTCCAAGCTGGGTTAAAGTATAGTTGAAGTTTAGGTTGGAAACAAAAGAAGAATCGATGGTAAACGATGTGAGGTTTGAATCTGCGTTCGTCACCGAGCGGATATAAAAACTTGAAGAGACGGTTCCATTATTATAGCTGTTCCCCACCGGATCATTTGTAAAAAAATCGTCGTTGCGAACCGTAAGGATTAAATCGGCGTTTTTAATCTGCGCTTTAGATGATAGTGAATCCAGCGCCGGAAAACGCAGAAACGTGTGTACGCCCAAACCGCTGCCTATTATCAGATCGCCCTGTTCCTTTGTCCAGTCAAACAGATTATTCTCTTTTGCCACATAATCAAAAATTGTGGCGTCATAACCAATGCGAATACTGTCTCTTGAAAACACACTGTCTTTTTTTACAAGAAAATATAGTTTTGGCCAATCATTAGCATTGTTGTTTTCTAAGGACTCAAACTGCCGGATAAAATCACCGTTACCGCCAATTTGTTTAAAGAACAAGCCGAAATTCGTACTGTCCGTAGCGCGCCAGCTATTTACAACCGTCGTATCAATAGAAGCTTTTAGTTTAAATGTGTCCGTAGGATCTATGGTAAATGTGGCCAGCAAATTTTGCGGCTGATAATTGTGCCATTCATTTTGTGTATTGGCATCCTCTGCCCATTGGCTTTCCACCTGATACATACCAATTTCAATGGGTCCCCGTTGGTTGTCGCCCATAATACCGTAGCTGGTAAGCTCGATATAAACGGAATCCATCGCCTGATCGATGGAAGGCAGGCCAAAAAATCTAAGTAAAAAGCCGGCATTAAAACCCTTGTAACTGCCAACGCACAGCTTTAATCCACTGGCCGTGTTTACGCGGTCGTCAACTTTAAAGAGCGCCTTGGTCGGATATAAGGTCGTATCGACATAAGTGCCATAATAACCGCCTAACTGGAATTCATCGGGAGCCTGAATAGCGTCCAGCTTCTGACAAGCGTTTATGAAATACATCCCGAGCAATAATACTAACAACAAAACAGTTTTATTCATATATCTTCCTATTAAAATGAATGCAAAATTTACGTATTCCCTATTTTTATGTCAATCTGATATTTAGTTACATCTGATTATTTTGCAAAAAATATGCCGCTTCTAATAGATCCTCTGCAATATGGTCGGGATAATCCGTCCATGTATTTCGTTGATAGGTATATTCTCCTTTGCCATAGCCGGTCAAAACCATTATGGCTTTCATCCCCGCTTTATGCGCCATTTGCGTGTCTTTGTATCGGTCGCCAATCATAATGGAGCGCTTAATATCAATGTGCAATTCGTTCGCTGCTTTTTCAATCATTCCAATATTTGGCTTCCGGCAGGGACAATCTTTCTTATACTCCCCATACCCTTCGGTGGGATGATGGGGACAGTAATAAATAGCGTCTATGACAGCGCCCTGAGCAGACAGCGCCTCTTTTAATTTTAAATGCAGTTCTTTCACCAGCGCTTCATCAAAATACCCCTTAGCCACACCCGCCTGGTTGGTAATCACAACAACCTTAAACTGCAATTTATTAAATATTTTTATGGCCTGTGCGGCAAAATCAAAAATCCGGAAACGTGAAACGTGGTTTATATAACCCATTTCCTCATTTATTGTTCCGTCCCGATCAAGAAATACCGCACGATTCCTTGTATTTTCGCCCTGCAATTTCATGTCTTTTTCTGAGCCGTTTCTCTCTTATTAAAATAACCAAACAAAATAGTAATGTATAAAATTTTGATTGTTTTACAAAGGATTTAAAGGGTGGTAGTAAGAAAACAATAAGGATGGAAGTTTACCTCGGCTCTGTTTCAATAAAATATCTGGCCGGCAATCTTTGCCGGCCAGTTTATTTATAACTTCCTTGCTTAGTCCGTGATCACCCGCTCATAGATATCCAAATACCTCTTAGCGGAAATTTCCCATGAAAAATCCTCATCCATGATTCTTTTTTGCAGCTCTTCCCATTTTTCTTTTTGTTTGTAATAAGCAAGCCCTCTTTTAACGGCTGCAACAATTCCCTTAACCGATAAATCTTCAATCAGAATACCGGTGCCCTCACCGCTCTCTTCATCCAAATCATCTACCGTGTCAAATAAACCACCCACCGTCGACACGATAGGAATCGTCCCATAGCGCAGGCTGTAAATCTGGTTTAGCCCGCAGGGTTCATATTTTGACGGCATTAAGAACATATCCGAACCGGCTTCAATAAGATGAGCCATCTTTTCATCGAAGGTCACATTCATGCTGAACTTATCCGGATATTTTTTGATATATTCCTGCATTTTATCTATCAGCGCACGATCGCCGTCACCATGAACTATCACCTGTAAATTGAGTTTTAGTATTTTTTCCAGCGCTTCTACCACTAAATCAAAGCCTTTTTGTTCGGTGATTTTTGATATCATGCTCACCAGGGGCGTCTTTTCTTTAAAAGGCAAGCCGGTTCTTAAAAGGAGCGCTTTTTTATTCTCCAGTTTTCCCGACAAATCTTCTTTAGAAAATTTATGCGGGATATATTTGTCATTTTCCGGAGACCAGACGGCATAATCCACGCCATTCAGAATCCCCTCGAACTTCTCACCCTTTTCGTTTAGCAAGGAACCAAAACCAAATCCCTTTTCTTCATCATCCAGGATTTCCTCTGCATAGTGTTCAGAAACCGTAGTAACAAAGCCCGAAAAGTAAATCGCCCCTTTAGTCAGATTCAGCTTGCCGTCCTTATTAAACAATCCGCCCTCTTTTGCCTGGCTTTCATCGAAGCCAATTTGAGAGACCTGATCCAGGCCAAAGGATCCCTGAGTTGTCAAATTATGAAAAGTGTAAACAGACTTTACACCTTTAAAAAACGGCTCGTTCTGATAAATTGTTTTCAAATATACTGGCACATAGGCTGTTTGCCAGTCGTTGCAATGAATCACATCCGGTTGCCATGATAATTTCTTTAGCGTTTCCATGGCCGCCTTGGAAAAAAAGGCATAGCGCAGAGCATTGTCCGGATACGGTTTTTTGGTTTTGGGGTCAATATAAATTCCGGGACGGTTAAAGAAATCCCCAACCTCAATAAAGTAGATTTGTACTTTGCTATCCGGCAAAAAAGCCGACTTAACATTAGCTACCTCCGTATGGCCGTCAATGGTCACGGGTATTTCACGCAAACGGATTACTTCGCGCAGAACATATTTGCGCTCATTGATGAATTTATATTTAGGTATCATCAGGCGAATATCCTGATTGAAATTTTTTAAAGCCTTTGGCAAAGCCGCTGCCACATCAGCGAGGCCGCCAGCCATGGCAAAGGGTGAAATTTCGCTTGCTAAATATAGAATTTTAAACTGATTCATGTGAACCCCGTTCGCTTAATACATACCATAAGCTAATGATATTGAAAGTTGTTTATGAAGACCCATCATGGTTGTTCGAAGAGTTCTGTTTTATAACTCTGTAATTTAACTAAAATTAGCTAAATAATCAAGGAAAGTTCTGCTTGTCTGACAGCATCTCATACATTCATGGCATAGAATTTTCCGCAGAGCCGGCTCTTCTTTGTACTTGCAATATACTTTTATGCTTTACCCTCTACATCAAACTTGAGGGTTTATCTTTGATTACATATTTTGGAAGGACTAATCATAGAAAAAATACGATAATTTAAAAACAAAAAAAATTATCGTCATCCTATGCGTACATTCTTATGGTTTCGGGTTCATACTCGCGGGTTAATGTTTCACGTTTTTTTGACTTCGCTTTCCCTGTCGGAACGTTTGAAACTATTTATTGAACTGCGTATTAAGAAATGCGGCTATCTCCCTGAAAACGATTTCCCGTTCCACATCCAGCGTCATCACATGATATGATTTTTCCAGCTTAAGCAGATGCTTTTCCGTTGAAGAAACTTTTTCGTAAACATATTCTGCGCTGCGAAAATCAACCACGTGATCCTGCACGGAATGGGCGATGAGCATGGGAACATATACATCGGGTAAATCCATCATTACATGTTTGTACAGAGACAACACTTCCCGGGCTGATTTTATTGGCGTTTTATGATAGGACACCGCATTGGCTTTTTCTTCTTTGTCCGAGATGTCCGGTCCGCCATCTTTTTTTCTGTATTTGACAAAGGGCGCAATTAACGGCAACAACGGCAATAATTTTTCTTTCGGAAACAGCGCCGGCGACAAAGCCACCACTCCTTCCAGTTGATAGTGGGCCGCCAGGTGCAGGGCCAGCGTAGCGCCTGTTGAAAGACCGACCACGACCACCTTCCGACAATTTTTACGCAGGCTGAACAGGGCCTGTTTGGCGTCTTCGAACCAGTCATACCAGCGGCATTTCAACAAGTCTTCTTCCTTGGTACCATGTCCGCATAAAAGCGGTACACGGATGGTATAGTCCTTTTTTTCCAGGTCTTCCACCAGATACTTAAATTCATAAGGGCTGCCGGTAAATCCATGCAGCATCAAAACGCCAAAATCACTTCCGGCAATTTCTACAGGCTCCGCGCCAGGAATTACACGCAAATTCACAACTTTCATATTTCTTTCACCGCCTCCCCGGATTTTACCAGAATGTATTTAAAGAATACGGGTCCCATTAATTCGTTTATAACTACCGAGCCAATCAGAATAGTTTTAAAGTTTGTGCCAACCCCGCCCGGAAATGCATTTTCAATAACAAGGCCTAAGCCCATTGCTATTCCCGCCTGACCAATAAAGCCCATCCATGATAAATTTCTAACCGCCTTATCCCCATTTGATACCACCGCTCCACCAAGATTACCAAGGTAAATTAATAGCATTCTTATTAAGACAAGAAACACCGTAAAACCAATGGCTGCCTTGAGCGTATCCAAATGTAATCCCGCTCCGGCAAAACTAAAAAATATTATGTATAGCGGTAAAGAACTTTCTTCTATACTATTAATCAACTTAGCGCCCTCAGAAGAAAAATTTTCAACTACAATACCGGCGATAATAGAGGTTAATAGAATTTCTATACTAAAAAGTGAACTTATCTCGGTTATAACAATGGCAATCCCTAACAAGAACAGACTTTTTTCTCTTCCGATATATTTTAGATAAAAAATAATTATATAACCAACAATAACTCCCAAAATAATCGACCCGATTATTTGAGCCGCAATGGAACCAATTAAGGCTTTGTTAATAGTCGTGCCTTCTATAAGATATATTTTAGCCCATCCAATAAGCAGAGGAAATGCCAACACTAACAATATCGATTTAAGTACTGTAACAGAAAGAACAAGGTCAGTCAATTTTCCTTTTGCTTTTAACTCCACAATGATGCCCATTGTAGTGGCCGGAGATGTTGAAAGAGCGGTTCCGGCAAACAAAATGGAAAAACCAATTATTAAATTATACTCTAATCCGGACATAAAGGGGATATATTTGGAAAAAACAACCAGGAGCCCAAAGATTCCTATAAGTACAAAAACCACCTGGCCGGATAAAAGCATCAGCACTGTTTTTAAATTCTCTTTTATTTTACTATACTTAAATTCTCCTCCAGCAGTAATTGCAATAAAAGAAAGGGCTAATTTTTCCAGGAAACGTAACTGCTCCAGGTTGTCATGATTCAGGAAATCAAGTCCTGCCGGGCCGATAAGGATGCCCAACAGCATATATCCGGTTAATTTTGGCAGGCTTGCTTTCTTCAGAAGCAGGGCCATCATATAGGCGCTCAGCAAGACCACGCCTGTTAAAATAGTAGGCTCCGCTAAAACCATATTTTGCGAATCCGTTCCTAATAATTTAGCAAGAAAAAACACACTTAGAATTAAGATTAACGAAAAAACGGGCCGTATCAGACTTTTCATATATTTTTCTTGATTAAAATTTTACTCAGATACTGCAAAGCAATAATATCATTTACTACCAATGACACCACAATGACAAACAAAAACAACTGTCCCGTCGGCGTGTGGCTCAATAGCAGATAATCTAAAATCACCGCCAGGGTAAGCCCCCCCATACCAAGATCCCCCAACCCTATTGATCTTGGCAGCTTACCCTTGCGCTCCACAAGGCCCGAAACGATACTCCCTGAAAGCGCTTTTACTACAATCCTAATCACTATAAAACCGGCAAGCAGAATGTAAACAGATGGATTTTCATACAATCTGAGGTTAATGCCGGCAAAAATAAGCAACAAGACATATAATGGTTTTTCCAGTTCCTGAATGGTTCGATATAATTTTACCGAAGAAAATTTAATGTTCGCCAGACCGGCTCCAAACAAAAAAGATATAAACAATATGCTTTGCTTAAAATAATAGGCCATACCAACAAGCAAAAAAAGCAGACTAAGAAACAATAAAAACTTTTCCTGCCGCGTTTTCATAATTTCATAAACCATGAAATAAATAAAAACTCCCAACGGAACCATCAGCACCGGAAACACAAAGCGCAACATTGCATCTCGTCCCGGAGGCATTTCCCCCGATAAGAGCGCTCCCACCAAAAACACCCCCTCCAAGGCCAATACACCTAACAGATTATTGAAGGCTGCGCCAAATTGTAACCGATAAGAAAGACGCCCATCCAACCTATAATCTTTAATCAGGACACCCAAAACGACCGGCGAAGAAATGGCGCCCACAACACACAACAGAGAAATATCTACAATTGTTATGGAAGGTGTTTTTAAAAAGTGTACTAACGTCCACATCAATACAAACAAAAAAAGAAAGACAACAATAAAATTAAGTGTAACACTCAAATAATATTTGCGCGGGAAACGTCTTAACCCCTTGATGTTTGTTTGGATTCCTATTAAAAACCCGGCCCACCCCAACACCAAAGCGAACAAAACACTCAACTCATTTGAGATGGATTTGGACACCAACCCCGCAAAACGAGGGCCTATTAAATATCCAAGAATAATATACAAGATGCCTGAATAAGCAACGCCCCTGACCCATAGCGCGTTAATTCTAAGTCTTTTAAATAAAAAAGAGCCAATAAATGCGATTAAAACCAATAAAACAAGACTCAACAATGGCGTCATACAGTAATCTCTGCAATTTTAGCAATCATTAGCGCCTTAACGTACTGTTTATTATATAGATATCTATGCCTTGCCCCTGGCTGCGCGCCAAGCATGCAGGGCTTTTTTTAAAAATCCCTGATTCTCATCAAGATATTTCTTCGCTACTGCCACCGCCTCCCCGGTAAGGGCAATAAAAATGGCGGTTTTAACGTGTCCCCCGGCCTTTTCCAGGCACTGGCTGGCAACGTCGTATTCTACGTCGGCAGCCATCATAATTATCTTTTTCGACCGCTCCACCAGCTTTTTATTATTTTGCTGAAGATCAATCATCATGTTTTCATACACCTTGCCGAGCTTAATCATAGAAACACTCGTCAGCATATTCAGAACCATTTTTTGTGCGGTGGCCGCCTTAAGGCGCGTTGAACCCATAATCACCTCCGGCCCCGGGACGGGACAGATAGCCACATCCACATCATATTGCAGATGCTCCCGAGGATTACAGACCACCGTAATCGTTTTGGCGCCGCGCCTTCTGGCCTCTTCCAACGCCCCAATCACATAAGGCGTACGACGGCTGGCGGCAATTCCACAAACCACATCCTTCGTATCCACATTTAAATCAATAATTTCTTTGGCGCCATACTCTTCATAGTCTTCATATCCCTCTACTGCAACCGAAAGCGCCTGATAGCCGCCGGCAATTCGCCCAATTACCATATCCGGCTCCACACCAAAGGTCGGCGGACATTCTGCTGCATCTAAAACGCCCAGCCTGCCCGATGTTCCGGCGCCCACATAGATTAATCGCCCTCCCTGCTTAAAGGCTGCGGTTACCAGCTCGACGGCCTGTGCAATATAGGGGAGTTCTTTTTCTACCGCAAAAGCCACTTTTTTATCTTCATCATTAAAAACCCTTACGATTTCAAGTGTATCCATTACATCGATATCATACGTATTTGGATTACGGCTTTCCGTTACAAGCGTAGACAATTGTTTAAACAAATCATTTTCTGCCATCTTAAAACTCCATACGTATCATTGTTTTTCCTTTAAAACAACCTGAAAACTCACGCCAATCCGGCTCAATTGGCATTTCTTTCAAAGTAAACCACTCAGGTGTTTTTCTGTTTTTTAATTCTGTCTGATAATTTTCACCTTTAAGTGAATATAAAACACCACTCTTTTTAATCAAAAAAGAGGACAAACGAGCAAGTTTCTGCAAGGAAGCAACCGCCCTGACCACCACAACCGAAAACTTTTCATTCTCAGAAAGATTCAGCTCTTCGGCGCGTCCCAACAGAACAGGAGAATTTAAACCAAGCTCCTCTACAACGCGCCTCAAAAACAAAATCTTTTTTCTTGATGAATCAAGCAAAGCGCACGGATTTTCTTCAAAGTATATACTCAACAAAACACCTGGAAACCCGGCCCCGCTACCTAAATCCACCATGCTCTTGCCGGCAAAACCATCGCTCAGCAGCCGGAAAGCGTAATAAAAACTGACCAGCAAGTGGCGCTCGACGATAAAAGCGGCGTCGTTTTTGCTCAATAGATTCTGCCGTCCGCTCCATAGCCGCAGTAACTCATAATAGCGGACAACACGATCTTTTTGTTGATCAGACAACTCCATCCCATGGCTTTGTAAAAAACCAAAGAGACGTTCAAGCGTTATATCTTGTTTCACGTGGAACATGTGTTCTTTGATGTTTTTCAATATAAATCATTAAAACCGAAATATCGGCCGGGCTAACGCCGGAAATCCTTGATGCCTGCCCGAGATTTTTAGGGCGAACCTTTAACAGCTTTTCCCGCGCCTCCGCAGAAAGCGCTTTAATGCTTGCATAATCCAGCGCCTGTGGAATCGGCTTATTTTCGATCTTTTTTATTTTTTCTATCTGTTCCAACTGCCGGCGAATGTAGCCCTCGTACTTGACATTAAACTCAACTTCATCAACAACTTCTTTTGGATACGCTTGCAGCCCGGCGACAGCGATCAGCTTTTGCAGCGATATTTCAGGCCTTTTTACAAGAAATTCTGCCGAGCAGGCTTGTCTAATTTCAGAGGATTTATCTTTAAACTCCTTATTAAATTCCAGCGGGGCTATCTTAAGCTTGCCAATCACCCCTGTTAGGTCTTTAATGCTTTCCTTTTTCTTGAGAAACCGCTCGTATATACGATCTTCAATAAGTCCAAATTTGCGCCCATATTCCATTAAGCGCAAATCGGCATTATTCTGGCGCAACAATAGGCGAAACTCTGCCCGTGATGTGAACAGGCGATACGGCTCGTCGTGTGTTTTGCTGATCAAATCATCAATTAACACCCCAATATACGCCTCCTCCCGGCCAAGCGTGAAAGGGCTTTTTCCCTGTAGCTTTAAGGCCGCGTTCAGCCCGGCGATTAAACCCTGGGCTGCCGCTTCTTCGTACCCGGAGGTTCCGTTTACTTGTCCGGCAAAATACAGGTTTTCGATGCCTTTAGTTTCCATTGTATTGTAAATCTGGTGTGGTGGAAAAAAATCATACTCCACGGCATAGCCCAATCGTATTATTTGGGCTTTTTCCAACCCGGGAATGCTATGCAGGGATTGTATTTGCGTATCCTCGGGAAGACTGGTGGAAAATCCGTTGACATATACTTCTACATTGTTGTATCCTTCCGGCTCCAAAAAAAGCTGGTGCCGGGGCTTGTCGGCAAATCGGTTTATTTTATCTTCAATCGACGGACAATAGCGCGGACCAACGCCATTAATTGTGCCCATAAATAACGGCGAGCGGTCAAAACCCAGGCGCAAAAAATCATGGGTCTGCTGATTTGTATATGTGATGAAGCAGTTAATTTGCCGGCGCTCGATTTTTTCAGTAGCAAAGGAAAAGGGCTGAGGCGTCTTATCGGGCTCCTGCACTTCTACTTTAGTATAATCGATGCTGTCGCGATGAACGCGCGGCGGCGTGCCGGTTTTAAGGCGAGACGCTTCGAAGCCAAGGGCGGTCAGCGACTCGGTTAGACAAACCCCGGGCAGCTCCCCCGCCCTTCCGGCGGCCATCTTTTTTAAGCCAATATAGATAAGACCGTTTAAAAACGTTCCTGCCGTTACGATTGCCGCTCGTGTTTTAATCGTTCCGTTATTTCTGAGTTTTACAGCAGCAATGCGTCCATTCTCCTCTTCAACGCCAATTGCCATGTCTTCTATAACAGACAGATTCTCCGTCTCGGCAATATATCTCTGCGCTATCCAGGCATAATAGAGACGATCGGCCTGAGCTCGCGGCGACTGTACAGCCGGCCCTTTAGACACATTCAGCATTTTAAAATGTATTCCAGACTCGTCAGTAATGCGCCCCATAACCCCGCCAAGCGCGTCGATTTCACGGACAAGCTGCCCTTTAGCCAGCCCGCCGATGGCCGGATTGCAGGACATTAAACCGATTTTGTTTTTTTCAAGGGTCACCAGCGCCGTTTTCATGCCCATCCGCGCCGCAATAATCGCAGCTTCAACGCCGGCGTGTCCCCCTCCGATTACTACAACATCATACATTTTATAGTTACTTTTAGGTTTCACGTGAAACATTATTTTCCAATACAAAAATGACTAAAGATATTATTTAAAATATCTTCTGTGGTGATATCGCCCGTGATTTCCGCAAGAGCGTTGAGCGCGCTGCGTAAATCATAAGCTATAAATTCATAGCCGCCGCCCTGCTTTAAACCGGACTCCGCTTTTCGTATAAAAGCAACCGCTTCGTCTATCTTTTCTTTCTGTCTGGGATTGCTAATCAACACCTCTTCTTCCAAAAGATGTGTTTGAACAAAAAAGCGCCGAAGGATTTCTTTCTTTAAACGATCTATATTCTGTCCTGTTTTGGCCGAAAGAAACATTGTCTTTGATTGAATGTTCTTTAAACTTTTTTCTGTTGATTTATTTATGCCAAGGTCTGCTTTATTACCAATAAGCAGCAATTTTTCACGATATACTGCAGAAATGGTTTTAATTAGATTGTTGTCCTGGTTGTCCAGTGGTTGAGATGCGTCCACTATCAGTAAGACCATATTGGCGTGTTCAAAATATTTTCTGGCCTTTTCTACGCCTTCTGCTTCGATTGGGTCGTCGCTCAGCCGCATGCCGGCAGTATCTATTAAGCGCACTAACACGTTTTCGATAACAATGGTTTCGTGCACTAAATCTCTGGTTGTTCCCGGTGTGCTGGAAACAATAACGCGATCCTGCTCCAGTAAAGCATTCATCAGGCTGGACTTCCCCACGTTCGGCTTGCCGGTAATCAACGCCTCAACGCCTTGCTGCAATATTGATCCTGAACTGTAGGAACGAGACAATGCGCTTAACTGTTTTCTTATTTCTTTTAATAATGATTGGGTTTTTTTCGGCTCAACAATTTCAATGTCTTCTTCGGAAAAGTCTAACTCCAGTTCCAGAAAAGAAGCGGTGGTTATTAAATTTTCCCTAATGCTTTTAAATCGCTCTGACAGTCCGCCCCCAAGCTGTTTAACAGAATTTGCCACTGCGGCGCGAGAGCGTGCTGTTATTAAATCCGCTACGGCCTCAGCCTGAACCAAATCCATTTTATCATTAATAAACGCCCTCTTGGAAAACTCGCCCGGCTCCGCCAGGCGGCAACCGTTACGCCTATATAAATCTATTATTTCTTTTACAATGAATGGATTGGCGTGACAACTGATTTCGATGGTGTTTTCACCGGTGTAGGATTTTGGTGCGCGATAGAGCAGCAAGACTACCTGGTCTATGACGCGCTTCTGCTCATCAACCAAATTGCCGTAAATAAATGTATTTCCGGAAAGTTCTTCTAATTTTCTTGAAGGAAAAAATTTGTTCGTTAGATCAAACGCCTGTTCTCCGCTGATCCGCAAAAGGGCAACACTTCCCCCAACGGAAGGCGTTAACGGCGCAATTATTGTATCTGTTTTTTCCTTCATAATAAAAAACCCCTTTCGGGGTTATTTTCTTGATTTTCCTTTTTTAACCGCCTTTTTAACCGGCACCGGTTCTGGACCGGAGCCCTTGTTTATCATCCATTGCTGAATGATTGTCAGAAGGTTAAACATCGTATAGTAGAGATTTAAACCTGAAGGAAATCTATTGAACAATACCAACATAAATATTGGCATAATGTATACCATGGCTTTTTGTTTCGGATCCTGCATGGTCATTTTTGATTGAAAGATCATAGTAATGGCCATGAGAATCGGCAACAAATTAAACTCGTTCCCGTACATGGGAAGGTTAAACGGCAGTGTAAAAAGCGTATCCGGCCGGGATAAATCGGTAATCCAACCAGGAATAAACATGGCTCCGCGCAACTGAATGGTTGAACGAAACACAATGAACAAGGCTATTAACAGTGGAAACTGCAGCAGCGTTGGCAGGCATCCGCCTAAAGGATTTACGCCGTGCTCTTTGTATAATTTCATCGTTTCTTTGTTTAAGCGTTGTGGATCGCCTTTGTACTTTTCTTTTAATTCCGCCAATAACGGATTTACTTTCTGCATCTCGCGCATGGATGTATAGCTCTTTTTGGTCAGCGGAAAAACAGCTATTTTTACCAAAATAGAAAAGATTATTATTACAATACCGTAATTGGGAATGAGTCCATACAGAAATTCAAGAATCGGCAAAATCAGGATGCTGAGAAAACGAAACATTCGTTCGTACCAACCGTTGTTCATTATCAGCAAATCCAGATTATTGTCGTACTTACTCAATTCGTTTTGATCCAAGGGGCCTAAATAAACACGAAATATATCGCCATCCTGCTTCGGCTGATATTTTACATTGAAGCCTTCGTCATAAAGTTTTAATACGTAATCTTTTTTCTTTATACCCCTGCCCGCTAAATACACACCGTCGGAAACGTTGGCATTAATATTGGATATGCTTTCCAAAAAGTATTTTGTGCGCACGCCAATCCAGTTTGCTTTACCTGTTAATGTTTCCGGCTCCTTTTTGCCGGCATCGCTAACATTGTAACTTTCCAATTCCTCGCCGATATAGACATACGCTGTGTTGTAGTTGTAATCATCGGCAACATAGGCTTCTGTTGAAGGCACGCCGTTTTTCCAGCCAAACTGGTATTGTCCGTTTAATAATACTTTTTCCGGATGGTCAAACTTTACGGCCACATCAAAATGATAGGCATTGCCATAAAATATTAGCTTTCTGCTTATTGTGCTGTTGTTGATCTGTGCGTGGAAGTAAATCGCATATTTTTGATTATCCGCTAATACCTTTTTATTGAGATTCGTATCCATAAAAAACTTGAGACTATCTGTGTTTATATATTCCCCGTTTTGGTTTTGAAAAGACAGGTGCAGTCCGTTTTTTATGGAAGGCTCGATCATGTCTACCAGCAGCGTATCAAACTTTGTATATTTTTTTAGAATAAAGCTTTTTAAAGAACCACCGCCAATATTTGAAATAACTGCTTTTATTTTAGGCGTTTCTATGACAAAATTTCGTTCCGTGCTGTCTTGTTGTACGTTTTCATTAGCAAGCGCTTTTGACAGACGGCGTACAGCCTCTGGTTTTGGAGCGGTTTCTTTTTGCGTTTCTTTCTCTTTTGCGGCCATTTGTTGCCGGGCCTGCCGTACACGCTGCAGTGAATCATCTTTTTGCACGGCTTTCAAAGAATCTGCTTTAATGCTAACTGCCGTAGCAGGCGGAGTCGGCCCCTGAACCAATTCCTGATAATAGGGTAATAGAAGAATTATTACGGCTATCAGAACGAGCGCTATAATTGATTTTTTATCCATTTATGTTCTTTCCTCAAATATTTTATTTTACCGGATCGTATCCACCAGGATGAAAAGGATGGCATTTGCTTATTCGTACAATGGAATACCACCCTCCTTTTAAGGCGCCGTGCTTCTTAATCGACTCATACGAATACACAGAACAAGTTGGATAAAAACGGCAAGAAGGCGGAAAAAGCGGAGAAATAAGTTTTTGGTAAAACTTAATTAAAATTAATAAAAGATTTTTCATCTTTACGTAACACAACTGTTAGTTCTTTTTCAAGTTGCTGATAGGTTATATCAGCTTTTTTATTTATTAATACAATTACACGGTTATAATCATCCAGTAATTGATAATACTTCCTAATGTAACTACGGACGATCCTTTTAATATAATTACGCCGGACGGCATTCCCAATAGATTTTTTTATTAAGACTGCTGCTTTTTTGTCTGTTGATTGGCGCACATTATATAAAAAGATGAGACCAAATTTAAACTTACTCTTTTTGCCTCTCTGCAAAATCTGGTTGATCTCATCTTTTTTTCTGATGGTCGTAATCTTACGCCCGGTTAGTATATTCATCACTAACGGTTAGTCGTTTACGTCCTTTAGCTCTTCTGCGGGCCAATACAGCGCGGCCGTTTTTACTACTCATCCTTGAACGAAAACCATGTTTATTTTTGCGTTTTCTATTGCTTGGCTGAAATGTTCGCTTCATTGTTCCTCCGTTATTTTTTGAAAACTTTAATTTATTTACTTCACTATCCTAAAGGCAAATTTTTTAACTATTTCTTTTTTATTTTCTTTTTGTGGATAAATTCGGCCTGTTTTGGAATAATTCTCTAAATAACAACATATTATCTATTGTTGATAAATTACGTTATTGTTGTGGGTTTTTTATTAATTATAAACACTGCATTCGTTACATTTGAATACTTTTTAAATAATTTGGTTGTTTCAAATACTTTCTCTGTTTTTTTCCACAGTGCTTTTTAATCAGAATCATTGATATGACAACCAAAATACGATTTACCCACATATTAACATCCTCTACTACTACTATCTTTTTTCTTTTATTAATAAATAATAATTATAAGTGTTTAACAGAAAATCCATTGTCCTTGAAAAGTATTAGATTAATTGTTAAATTTTTCGCTTTAAATGCCTTATTGGAGGAAAAATGAATTTTACAGTTTCGAGGGATAATTTTTACAAGGTTTTGCAAAAGGTTATAAATATTATTCCCAGTAAATCTACGGTCGATATTCTTTATAACGTTTTGATTATTTCTGAAGAAAATCAATTAAAGGTAATCGCTACGGATTTGGAGATAACTCAAATCGCCTGGATTCCTTGTGAAACCTCCAGCGAAGTATCAGTTACCGTTCCTGGAAAACTATTGTTAGATATAATCAGGGAAATGCCGTCGATTGATTTAAATTTTGCCGTCGACGAAAACTACCGTATTTTGATTACATCTGATTTGGGCGAATATAAACTTTCCGGTCAAAGCAAAACCGAGTATCCCAGTGTACCTCTGGTTGAGTCGGATCAAAAAATTACTCTGCAGAATAATATTCTGAAACGCATGATTGAAAAGACGGTGTTTGCTTGTTCCACAGATAATTTACGTCCTGCGCTTACGGGTGTATTCTGTCAGATCATGGAAAATGAATACCGTATGGTGAGTACAGACGGTCACCGGCTGGTTCGTATGATTTACAATAGTTTTGAAAATACCGGTTTTGTGAAAGATATTATCGTGCCGACTAAGGCGCTTACTTTTGTCGCACGTAATCTTCCCGAAGAAGGAAAGCAGAATATTATTATCAGTGAAAACCATATTCTGTTCGAACTCCCGGGCACAAAAATTTATTCTCGTCTTATTAAGGATCCTTATCCGGATTACGAACGGGTAATACCGGCCGACTACTCTAAAGAAATTTTAATAGACAAAAATCAATTTATTTCCTCGGTAAAACGCGTTTCTTTATTTTCCAATCCGATGACCTATCAGGTGAAGCTGGAAGTAGAGGCCAATAAAATGGGCATCCACGCACAAGATATTGATTTCGGCGGCGAAGCCAGCGAAACCATTCCCTGTAACTTTGGCGGCGAAGCTATGGTTGTCGCTTACAATGCAATCTATCTGATGGATCTTTTGCGCCATATGGACAGCGAAAAAATACATTTTAAACTGGAAGATGCCGATGGTCCCGGAATTATTCTTCCGGACAAACAGGATGAAAACGAAGATTTACTCATGTTGATAATGCCGGTGCGGCTGAATAATTAGGAATGTATCTATCTAAAATTGTAATAAAAAATTTTCGTAACATTGCAGATGCTTCCATAGAATTTGATGAAAAAGTAAATATAATCACCGGAGACAATGGTCAGGGGAAAACGTCGGTACTGGAGGCAATTTATTATTTAGGGCTGACAAAGAGTTTTAGAGCAAATAAGGATTTTTTAGCGCTCAAGCACAAAGCAGAATATTTTTTCATAGAAGGGATTTTTGAATCACAAGTAAAAGGGAAAAGTCAATTAAGAGTCTATTTTTCCGACAAAGAAGGAAAAAATTTATTTTATAATAAAAACCGCATCAATCGTTATTCCGAGATAATCGGAATGATACCAGTGATTTTACTTTCATTGGAAGATGTTGAAATAACATATGGAACGCCGCAAAGAAGACGCCGTTTTTTAGACATACTTCTGTCTCAGGTCAGCCCGCAATATTTACAAGCTCTGCAGTTTTACCGGAGAAGCCTTCTAAACAGAAATAAGTTACTGTCGGAGATCAATGCTGGTTTGGAAAGTATTGAGACTCTGCTTTCCTGGGATGAACAGCTTGCGAAATATGGAGCCGAAATTTTATTACAACGCCTGAAGTTTGTAGATTATTTAAACGAGAGGCTGTCCGGCTATTACCGTAAGATTTCTGTGGCGGAAGAAACCGTAGCCGCCCAATACAAAACTTCGGTAAACGGCGTTACTCAGGAGTTAACGGCGCCTGAAATTAAGGAAATATATTCGAAACGGTTAGCGAATACGCAGAAGGAAGATATTCAAAAAATGGCCACACAGGTTGGCCCGCACCGTGATGATGTGTTGTTCCTTAAAAACGGCTACCTGTTTAAATCATACGGTTCACAAGGAGAAAACAAAACATTTCTGATCGCTTTAAAATTTGTTGAAAGTGAATATTTGTATTCCAGTCTCGGAGAAACACCGCTTTTTTTACTTGATGATATTTTCGGGGAATTGGACAAAAAGAGAATTCAGCAGCTCATGATACAAATCGAAAATATCGGGCAAACATTTATTACCACGACGCTGGAAAGCAAATTCGATTTTCAAAACATGACCTCTTCCAGAATATTAAAACTTCACGAAGGGCAAATTCAGTGAAGAATAATATTAAATCTGTCGGCGCGGTGCTGGATAAAATAATTCGCGACGTGAATTTACAGGAACCTTACTATTTTCATCTTCTTAAAGAAAGATGGGCAGAGGCCGTTGGCGAGACGCTGGCCGTAATTTCATGGCCGGTAGCGCTGGAGAACAAAATACTAAGCTTAAAAGTAAAAGATGAGAACTGGAAAAAAGAATTTGAAGCGCACAAGCAGGATATCATAAAAAAAGTGTTGGAATATTTAAAAAACAAAACAGAAATAAACGATATTACACTGATTTAAATAAAATATAATTATACAGGAAGTACGATGCCGGATAAAAGTTATACAGCACAAAATATTCAGGTTTTAAAAGGTTTGGAAGCGGTAAGGAAGCGTCCCGCCATGTACATCGGTGACGTTTCAAGCAAAGGCCTGCACCACCTTGTATATGAAATAGTCGACAATAGTATTGATGAGGCTATGGCCGGCTTTGCTACTGTTGTGGTCGTCACCATTAACCCGGACGAAAGCATTACGGTAGAAGACAACGGCCGCGGCATTCCCGTTGATACGCATCCAGGAGAAAATAAACCGGCGGTAGAAGTAATTATGACGGTGTTGCACGCCGGCGGTAAGTTCGATAAAAGCAGCTACAAAGTTTCCGGCGGATTGCACGGCGTAGGCGCGTCGGTTGTTAATGCCCTGTCTAAGTCATGTGAAGTCGAAATATTCCGCAACGACAAAATCTATCGTCAAAAATATGAACGAGGCATCCCTGTCAGCAAGCTGGAGGTGATCGGTAAAACAGATAAAACAGGCACTAAAATCACCTTTTTAGCGGACGACGAAATATTCAAAAAGGTCGAATACAAATTTGATATTTTATCGACTCGTCTGCGGGAGCTGGCCTTTTTAAACCGGAACCTTAAAGTAACGCTAAACGATGCCCGCACACAAAAAAGCGAAACGTACCAATATAAAGGCGGTTTGGTCGAGTTTGTTCATTATCTTGATGAAAGCCGCACGCCGGTCCATAAGGAACCTATTTCTATCATCGGAGAAAGGGATGGCGTGCCCGTCGAAATAGCCATGCAGTACAGCACGGCTTACACCGAAACCATACTTACCTATTGCAACAATGTTAACACCATCGAAGGCGGAACACATCTTTCCGGATTTAAGGCGGCCTTAACGCGCACCTTAAATTACTATGTACAAAAATACGGAACGGGTAAGAATAATCACAAAACAACCCTTTCCGGCGAGGATGTTCGCGAAGGTTTAACAGCGGTGGTTTCCGTAAAAGTAACCGAGCCGCAATTTGAAGGACAGACAAAGACAAAGCTTGGTAATTCGGAAGTTCGCGGCGCGGTGGAATCGCTTGTTAATGAAAAACTCTACGGTTATCTGGAAGAGAATCCTTCCATCGCCAAACAGATTGTTGAAAAATGTATGAATGCCGCCCGCGCCCGCGAAGCGGCCCGCCACGCCCGGGAATTAACGCGCCGGAAAACGGCATTAGAAAGCAATTCGTTGCCGGGTAAATTAGCCGATTGTTCTTCAAATGATCCACAGGAATGTGAGCTGTATCTGGTGGAGGGCGACTCTGCAGGAGGTTCCGCCAAACAGGGTCGAAACCGTCGCTTTCAGGCAATTCTTCCCTTAAAGGGCAAAATCATAAATGTGGAAAAAGCCCGTCTGGATAAAATATTAGCCAACGACGAAATCAAGACCATCATCACGGCTATCGGTACGGGCATCGGTTCGGATGACTTTGATATAGAAAAACTGCGCTACCACAAAATCATCATCATGACTGATGCCGACGTGGACGGCTCGCATATCCGCACTCTGTTGCTAACCTTCTTTTATCGCTATATGCCGGAGCTGGTGCAGCGGGGAAATATCTACATTGCCCAGCCGCCGCTGTATAAGATCAAAAACGGAAAAATCGAGCGCTATGTTTACGATGACACAGAAAAAGACGAAATGCTGAAAGAACTGAATGTGGATGAAAGCAAAATAACCATACAGCGCTACAAAGGTCTGGGTGAAATGAACCCGGAGCAGCTGTGGTCAACGACCATGAACCCGGAAACGCGCACCGTTTTGCAGGTGAGCCTGGAAAACGCCATGGATGCGGACCAGATTTTTACTATTCTGATGGGCGACGAAGTGGCCCCCCGGCGAAAATTTATTGAAGACAACGCTCAATATGTCCGAAATTTGGATATTTAAAATACTGAGGAAAAAATGGCTGAGAACGAAAAAATTGTACCCGTTTTAATAGAAGAGGAGATGAAGGAATCCTATCTGGATTACTCCATGTCCGTGATTGTAGCCCGCGCTCTTCCGGATGTGCGGGACGGCTTAAAGCCGGTGCACCGCCGTGTTTTGTTTGGCATGCACGAATTAGGCATGCAGCACAACAAACCCTATAAAAAAAGCGCTCGTATCGTCGGTGAAGTTTTGGGAAAATTTCACCCTCATGGCGATATGGCGGTTTATGACGCCATGGTGCGTATGGTGCAGGATTTTTCACTGCGCTATCCCCTGGTAGAAGGACAAGGCAACTTTGGCTCCGTCGACGGCGACTCGCCTGCGGCCATGCGTTACACCGAAGTGCGCATGGAGCGCATGGCGGAAGAGCTGTTAACCGACATAAATAAAAATACAGTCGATTTTACACGAAACTTTGACGATAGCTTGGATGAACCGGTGGTATTACCGGCTTCGTTGCCGAACTTACTGATAAACGGCTCCAGCGGTATTGCCGTGGGCATGGCTACAAATATTCCGCCGCACAATCTGGGCGAAGTGGTAGAAGCGGTCCAGGCTTTAATCGACAATCCGGACTTAACGTCGCTGGATTTGATGCAGTATGTCAAAGGACCAGACTTCCCTACCGCCGGCATCATTTACGGCTTGGATGGAATTCGCCAGGCCTATGAAACCGGCAAAGGCCGAATACTGGTGCGCTCAAAAGTTGAAATCATCGAAAAAGACAACGGCCGCTCAACCATCATCATTAAGGAAATTCCCTATCAGGTCAACAAGCTGAACTTAATCAATAAAATTGTAGAGCTGATTAAGGATAAGCGTGTCGAAGGAATTTCCGATTTACGAGACGAATCGGATCGCGACGGCATGCGCATTGTAATCGAGCTGAAAAAAGATTACAACCCGGAATTTATTTTGAATTATTTATACAAACACAGCCAACTGCAAACGACGTTTAGCATCAACATGCTGGCTTTGGTAAACGGCCGCCCGCGCGTTTTAAATCTAAAAGAAATGATTCGTCATTTCATCGACCACCGGATCGAGGTTGTTGTGCGGCGAACCAAATATGAACTTGATGAAGCCGAGCGGCGCGCGCATATTCTGGAAGGCCTGCGCATTGCCATCGACAACATCGATGAAATTGTGGAAATGATTAAGACCTCGCCGGACCCGGAAACAGCTAAGCAGCGCCTGATTAAGCGCTTTGCTCTTAGCGAAATCCAGGCCAAAGCCATTTTGGATATGCGCCTTCAGCGCCTAACCGGCCTGGAGCGGGATAAAATAGAAAAAGAATACCGCGAATTGTTAGCCCTTATAGAACGCCTGAAAGCTATTTTGGCCAGTAAGGAAATACAACTGGGTATCATCAAAGACGAACTTAACGGCTTGGTTAAAAAGTACGATGACGAGCGGCGTACGGAAATCATCACTTCGGTGGAAGATATTACGGCGGAAGATTTAATTCCCGTTGAAGACGTGGTTATTACCATCTCGCACCAGGGATTCATCAAACGCTTTCCTGTAAGCGAATACCGTACCCAAAACCGCGGCGGAAAAGGCGTTATAGGCGCGGTTACCAAAGAAGAAGATTTCGTTGAACATATTTTTGTGGCCAATACGCACGAATATATTATGTTTTTTACGGATCGCGGAAAATGTTACTGGTTAAAAGTATATGCCATCCCGCAGGGCGCCAAAACATCTAAAGGGCGGCCGATTATTAATTTAATCAATATTGAAAAAGGCGAAAAGGTGCGCGCCTTTATCGCGGTAAAAGATTTTGAACAGGAAGCTTTTGTGGTGATGGGGACGGAAAAAGGCATTGTGAAAAAAACCAGTTTAGGCGCTTTTAGCCATCCGCGAAAAGCCGGTATAAAAGCCATCCAGATCAAGGAAAACGACCAATTATTAGAGGCCAAGCTGTCGGATGGGAACAACAACATACTGTTTGTAACGCGTAGCGGTATGGCCATTAATTTTCTGGAAAAGGATGTCCGTCCTATGGGCCGCACCGCCGCCGGCGTAAAAGCGATTTCGCTGCGTAAAAACGATAAAGTAATAGCGATGGTCGTAGCTACAGAAGATTTTCAACTACTAACCATTTCCGAAAACGGCTACGGTAAACGCACACCTGTTTCAGAGTATCGCTTGCAAAAGCGCGGCGGTAAAGGCATAATCGCTATGAAGGTTACCGGCAAAACCGGTCGGTTAGTGAGGGCGCTCGGCATCAGTCAGCAGGAAGATATTATGATTATAACGGAAAACGGTGTGGTTATACGCCAAAACACGGGCGATATTTCCGTTATCGGACGAAACACGCAAGGTGTAAAACTAATCCGATTGGTGGAAGACGATAAAATCGGTGATGTGGCAAAACTGAATTCATCAATCGACTAAGCCATAATCTTACCCGACGGGAGGGTAAAATGAAAAAAATTTCTGATCCAACGATCAGTCGGCTGTCAACCTATTACCGAACGCTTACGAGTCTGATCGAAAAGGGTGTGGAAACGGTTTCGTCTGACAACATTGCTCATATTAATGATATTACTTCCGCTCAGGTACGCAAAGATCTTTCTTTTTTTGGCAGCTTTGGAAAGCGCGGCCTGGGCTATAATACGGAAGTTTTACGCGCTGAAATCGGCCGCATCTTAGGGTTAGGCAAATCATGGAACATTGCGCTTGTGGGCGTGGGGAATATCGGCCGGGCGCTATTGGATTATGAGGAGTTTAAAAAGCAGGGCTTTATCTTTAAGGCGTTGTTTGACAATGCACCGGAAAAGGTTGGTACAAAAATAAAAGGTCTGCCCATTCACCACATGGCAGACGCCTGCTATATTTCACGCAAGGAAAAAATAGAAATAGCGATCATTGCCGTTCCGGCTAAAAAAGCCCAGGAAGTGGTGGATTCCATGGTGCAGTGCGGCGTGCGCGCCTTTTTAAATTTCGCACCGATTACAGTAAAAACGCCGGATAACGTTCAGGTGAAATACGAGAATATGTCCATCGAGCTGGAGGCGCTGTCTTTTTATTTAACGCACAATTGATTTTCGTGGGTAGATCTGAACGCAATGTAAATTAGTTTAGTCCGGTTTCTTACTTATTCTTCCGCCCGCGCATTAAAAAAGCAATTGGTGAAAGAGTATGAAGTAAGAATAAGATATCGGACTGTTTGTAATAACCTGTTTTTTCGTCTCGCCCGCCGGTATTCATTTGGCAAGCACAAACAAAGCGCGTTCTGTATATAAAAATATAAGCGCCCAATAAAAAAGGGATGGCCGTTGAGCGACCATCCCTTTTTATTTTTTCTTGCCGAGTTTTCTCTAAAAATCGATTTCAACGCGAAGACTATAAAGCGATGAAATCGATAGATGCCGTTTTTTAAGCGAACTCAAGGCGGTTATAAAATCTCTATTTGTAGCCCAGGGTTTCTGCCTTTTTAAAAGCCGCTTTGGCTTCTTTCTTATTGCCAAGATGCGTATATACCACCCCCAAATTGTACCACAAAGAGCCCTCTTCCGGAAAATGTTCGATAGACGCCTTGAGAGTTTTTAAAGCCTCTTCATAATTTTCATTATTGATTTCCGCCAGAGATTTCATCTGATACGGAATCAACATATCGGGATCGATTTCCAGCGCCTTACCAAATGTTTCGGCTGTCTTTTGGTAATATTCTTTTTGCAGTTTCGGGTCAATCCCATCTTTGGTGGCCATTTTATAGTAGATAAGGCCTAAATTATACGGGAAAGCTTTTTCTTTCGGATTTAAAACCATCGCCTTCTGGTAAGCGTTAATCGCCTTGTCATACTCTTTTAAGATATCATAGGACTGAGCAATCAAAGTAGCGGCTTCAATATTTTTAGGATCGATTTCCAACGCCTTTTTGAAATTTTGAACCGCAGAGGCATAATCTTTCTGATTAAAGTAGTAGTTGCCCAGCGTTGCCCAACTGGCGGCCGTATCGGGACGAAGCACGGTGAGTTCTTTGTAATAAACCAAAGCGCTATCGGGCTTTCCTAAAAAATCATAGCTGACAGCCAAAACGGTAGTAGATTTAAAATCGTTTTCTATGATTTTAGAACTTTGCAGCGCTTTAATGGAAGCACGCAATAATTTTTTAGCCTTATCTGATTCGCGATCCTCGGACTTAATATAAGCATTGTATTTGGTGATACCGTCGTATCTCAGGCGGGAAGCATAATACTTTTTCTCTTTGTTGATTTTGTCGGCAAACTGCGTGCTGATTTCAAGGGATTTATCCCAAGCCTTGACCATCTCCTGATAGCGATCCTTTTTACCGTAAATCTCTCCCAACAGGTACCATGCTTCGGCGTTTGTAGGGTTTTTTTGTACGGCCTTTTCGGCATTCACCAGGGCCTGGTCAATACGGCCGGCATTAAAATCCACATATGCGCCTTCTAAATCGGGCGGGCGGCATGAGGATAAAAGAACTAAAAAAAACAGTGAAACAAAAAGCAAACCTGCTAACTTTCTCATTGTGTTTCTCCTTTAAATGATATTAAAAAAATGGTTAATTTTATTGACGTCTGGTTTTGTTATGATTCCCCTTTCCGTGACGATGGCCGAGATGAATTGATGTGGGGTAACATCAAAGGCCGGGTTAAGCGCTTTGTACTCAGCCGAGCGGATTCCCCAAAACTCTAAAATTTCGCCAGAAGGTCGCACTTCAATGGGAATTTGGTTGCCATGTGTTAACGAACGATCAAAAGTAGAAAGCGGGGCGGCAACGTAAAACGGGATATTATGGTATTGGGCTAACACGGCCAGTCCGTATGTGCCAATTTTATTAGCGACGTCGCCGTTTAAGGCAATACGGTCGGCTCCGACAATAACGGCTTGTATATCCTTCTCCTTCATCAGCCAGCCGGCCATGTTGTCGGCGATCAGCGTAGCGGGCACCTTGTTGTAATTCAATTCCCAGTATGTGAGCCGGGCGCCCTGTCCGACGGGCCGCGTTTCATCCACATAAACATGGAGATTTTTCTTTTTTGAATGGGCGGTGTAGATAATGCCCAGCGCCGTTCCAATGCCGCCGGTAGCCAATGCCCCGGCATTGCAATGGGTTAAGATGTTGCCGCCGTCTTGCAAAAGCGCTGCGCCAAAATCTCCTATGGCTTGGCAAGCTTCGCGATCCTGCCGGTGGATGGATATTGCTTTTTCCAGTAAGGCCTGCAAAATGTGCTGCTTATTTTGCTGTCGATGAGCCTCGAAGACAGCTTGCATTTCCAGAACGGCCCATGATAAATTTACGGCGGTTGGCCGGCTGTTTATAATTTTTTTGGCCGCTTGCGCGAAGGCCCCGGCATTAAAAGCGCCTTGCCGAAAAGAGTTAACGGCAAAAAGATATAAACCGTAAGCTGCAAAAATACCGATCGCCGGTGCGCCGCGAACTTTCAAAGAACGAATGGCTTCAACCACATCGTCCAGACTGAAAATTTGTATATATTCCAGCCGGTTGGGTAAAAGCGTCTGGTCGATTATCTTTAAACTATTGTTTTCAAAAACAATTGTTTCTAAATTCATTACATATCAATAAATAAATTAAAGATTTCAAAATTACAAAAAATATAATTTAATCGCAACAAAAAGCCGCCTCTGTGAGGATCGGCTCAGGAGGATTGAGGAGAATATACGATGAAACGCAGGTGGATTTATTTCGCGTTGGTTTTTTTATTAAGCGTTACCCGGATAAATGCACAAAAGGCCTCTTTTGACGAAAAAGAATTTTTCAGCCATTTACGGGATTCCTATTATACGCTAAGCGCTTCCGGAAGCAGGAATTTTGTAGCGCTGGTAACCAGCCTTAAAATGGAAACTCTGGCCGATGAAATGTGGAAGAACAAAGAAGTGTTTCCCCTGCAATTAATTTGGTTTAATCCGAACAAAATTTACATCTCGCAAAAAGGCGTTCCTAAAATACCACAGGGAAAGTACAAAGAGTATCAGGAAGTGGTGAACGGATTAAAGATGCAGTTAAAGGGTATTTTGCTGGATTTGCAGCGTTTTTATCTGCAAGGATTGTACAACAGCATCGCCGGAGATTATATCCTGCAGCACAACAAGGAAGCCGTGCAGATTACACAGGTCCAAAAATCGGGGGATATGGAAATAAAAAGTAAATATTTATTTGGTCTTAATGGATTGTGCCTGTTCAACGAGATCGTTTATCCGAAGGAACAAAAAGTAATTACTATCGAACCTCACTTCAAAACGGTTAAAAGCAAATGGTTGTGTACGGGCTGGAAAGTGCAGACGGTAGTTAACGGCGAGATAAACAGTGGTTTTAATCTGGTGATAAATAATGTGTTCATTAATAACGTTTGGGTGCCGGCGAAAATCGATATTGAGGTACAAAAGGCAGACGCCAAAGGGAAGACCTTTTTTGACCAGATTAAGCTGAAGAATTATCTGTTTAATCAGTCAATTCAGTTGATGAGCCAGCCTAATGCAAATCAGTAAGGAGTTTTTTTAATTTAATTGTAACGTCCTGCTGTGTCAGCGTATCTTTTCCTTTTATACGCACGATTTCTTTTAGTTTTAGTTCAAACTGAATTTTTTTATCGCACGGCAGGCAATAATCCAGATGTTCTTCAAACAGGCGGTTTTGCTGCTCGTTTAACTGGCCGTCAACATATTGCTGTGCAAATTTTTCGATATCGGCACAATCGTAGTGCTGTTTAGCTTGGGATTTCATCTTTCACGTATCCTCTTTCTTTCGCATAATTCCATAAATACCGCTGTAGCAATTTTCGCCCCCGGTACAAGCGGGACATGACCGTGCCCAGAGGGGCATCTATAATTTCGGCAATTTCATTATAGGAAAACCCTTCCACATCGCAGAGCAGGACCACCAGCCTAAACTGATAAGGCAGGCTTTCCAGCGCTCCTTTGATGTCGTCGTCGAACATGTGTTCCAGGAATTCTTCTTTGGATGTTTCCTGTAAATTAACCGACTCGTCCAAACGTTTATATAGAAAAAATTCTTCCATATCATCGTAGCTAACTTTTTGCGGCTGTTTTACCGCTTTCCGGTAAGCCGTGATAAAAGTATTAACCATGATGCGAAAAACCCACGCCCTGAAGTTGGTGTCTTTCTGAAATTGATCTAATGCGCGAAAGGCCTTGTAAAGCGTATCCTGAACCAGATCTTCAGCGTCGTTTTGGTTGTGCGTCATTCTCAGGGCAGTGCTGTATAAAGACGCTAAATGCGGCTCTATAAGACCGGAGAACACCTTTTGTTTACTATCAGGCAAAACGCCTCCGCTATTTAATAAATTCCCCAAAAATTAATATTGAGCATTAAAATGTATTTTTGATTTCTTGTGAAATTACGATACAGTATAACCAAGTTACTAAAATTTATCTTTTCATGCATAACGGATAGATAACAAAATAAAGGAAAAATTGTTAACAGACCATGCGCCAGGCGCTAAAAGTAACTCCCTAAACAGTTTTTACGATGATACGAAACGTGCTACCCTCGCCTTGCTTAGACTCTTTCAAAAAGAGTTTCCCGCCGTGATATTCCTGGATAATGCGCTGCGCCAAACTAAGGCCCAACCCCCATCCACGCTTTTTGGTGCTAAAACCGGGCTTGAAAATATTTTTCTTTTCCGTTGAAGAAATCCCCTTGCCGTTGTCTGAGATGTCAATAAACGCCGTTTGATGCGAAAGGTTCGTTTGTGACGAAATTGTTATTTTTCCGCGATCATTTTCAATGGAGTCAATGCTGTTTTTAATCAGATTTTCCAGGACCCACTCAAAAAGTTCTTCGTTGACTATGGCTAATATTTCGCCATTAAGTTTGGTTTCGATGGTAATGGTTTTGCGGATTTGCGGTAAACGGCGTTGAAAATACTGTACGACATTTTCCACGGTTTCTTTCAGATTCACTTCTTTAAGTTCGGGAACGGAGCCAATCTTGGAAAAACGGTTAGCCACTTTGTTCAGACGAAGCAAATCGTTTCGGATTTCTTTAACAGCCGCGTCCTTCATGGAAGGATCGATGCTGAGTAATTCCAGCCAGCCGGAAATGGAGCTAAGCGGCGTGCCCAATTGATGGGCGGTTTCTTTGGCCATGCCCACCCAAATAAATCCCTGCTCGCTGCGTTTGATATAGGAGAAACCCAGATAGCCAATCAGCACAAACAGCGCGGCAGCGCCGATGGCCACGTAAGGGAACAAACGCAACTTGTAAATCACCGGTGAAAAGCCGTAATAATAATATCCTAATACGATTTTGTTTTGGTAAGTAATAGGAATGGGTTTGTTTTCCGACCCCATTTTATGTAAAATTTGGTAAAGCCGCAGGCTGTCTTTGTGGCTAAAATCGCGCCATGTTTTTTTATCTAATTCAGGCGAGATATTTATCCAGCTTTGCGGGCGGTGGTTGCTGTCGGTGTAAATCACCGGATAATCCGCATTTTTGATGACGTCATTGAACAGGAAATCAATATTGTTACCAAGGTTAGGGTTGTTAATGTTGTTTTCAAAGACTTTGATGCGAAAGCGCAAATATTCGGTAGCCTTGTTCTGTAATGTGTTCACTAGTTTTTGTGAATACCAAATGCCGGAGATGATTAAGCTAACCCCAACAAGGAATAATATGCCTTTTACATTTGCTTTTCTGTTGTAAAGCCAACGGGTTTTTATGTTTTTTCGCATATTAATTTACGGTCCTTTAGAGATGATAACGGATAGAATTTTATCGCCGGGAACAATTTCATCGACAACATCCATCCCTTGCTTAACTTGTCCAAATAAAGTATAGTTACCGGTGAGATGTGGTTGTTCCGAATGGCAGATAAAAAATTGACTTCCGCCGGTATCAAAACCGGCCGTGGCCATGCCCACGGAACCACGATTAAAGGGCAAAGAATTTTCTTCCGAGGGGATCATATAACCCGGCCCCCCGAAGCCATCCCCCAGGGGGTCGCCCCCCTGAATAACAAAATCAGGAACCACGCGATGAAAGCTAAGGTTATCATAAAAATGGCGATTGGCCAGCGTAATGAAATTTTTACAGGTCAGCGGCGCTTCTGCAGGGAACACCTCTATTGTGATGGCCCCTTTGGTTGTATTTAGGGTAGCAACGACGGATGAAGCCGACCAATTGGCCAGCGAATCCGGCGCAAGAAAAGGAGGCAGATATCTGAGGTAATTGTAGTCCTTGATGACAGGACCCAAGGCTTTAGGGAAAAAGACGGACAAATGTTTTAAAATAGTCGGCTGACCGGCGTTAGTTAAAAAAGTCTGTACATCGCCGGAGTCCGGAGTAAAGCCTTCGGCCTCGTAGGCGTCAATCAATGCTTTTTGCAGTTCAAAATCAGCGCTCTTATTAAAATTACTGAATAACCGAAGGAGAGTTTCTTTAGAAAGTTTGCGTTGCCGGCGAAGATTCCAGTCGAGCGCGGTATAAACACAGGCTAAAGAAGATGATTGTAATAGTAGGTCGGCGTCGTTTTCCCGAATTTTGTGCATTTTATCTAAAAGCTCAAAAGCTTTCACCTTCAGGTACGGCTCAGGTACACGCAAATACTGCTTTAAAGTTGCTGTAGCCAGGCTGTTAGAAAGATTTCCTAAGGCCTCGAGCAGCAAGCCCTTGTAATAAATATCACCCTTGCCCAGTTCCTTGGCGATCAGCCGATATGCCTTTTGCGGTTGGATTTTTGCCAGCATAATCAGACAATTTCCCTTTAGATAAGAATTTTTTATAATCGAAAAACGAGACAGGATTGCCTCCGTTGCCAGAGAATCACTTAAATCAGAAAGTGTTTTAAACGCTTCGACCCGAAGATGGATGTTTTTATCATTGGTTAGCTGGTAGATCGGTTGTCGAACCAATGAATCGCTGGCCAGCGCGGCAAGTTTTATGGCGTATAATTTGTTTTGCCAGCTTAACTGTTTGTGAAGAAAAGCCCGCAACGTGTCATAGAAATCAGCGGAAAGGGTTGAATCGTTTTGAAGGGCCTCCCTAAAAGCAAGGGGCTGCTGTTTGTAAAGACGGTTTAAGGTTTTTAAAAGATATTTCTGCTCTAAACCCTTACCGTCTTTCAGGGATCGAAGTAAAGCAGGCAGATTTTTCATTTGAGCGGCATAATAAGCAAAATAAGCCTTGTCCGTAGTTAAATCATCATAAAAGGAAGAATCGGCCAGAATCCGGCGGCTAAATAAGCGGCCGCTTTTTTTTCGCGAACAAAGGGCCAGAGCCCTCCAAAAAGCCTCGCCAGTCTCCCCTTTTTTCCACCGGTCACTGAAAAAAGCAAGGGCGCTTTTATTGCAGGAGCGCCCAAGCGATAAAAGGAAAACGGATTTTGATTTACTTGACAAAGAGTCAAACGGAAGATGGAGCAGGGCTTGGGCGGCAGAAGCCGTCTGTAATTGGCCGAGCGCAAACAAAGCCCGGTTGGTTAGGGCTTCGGAATGTGCGCTTTTTATAACCTTCAGGTAGAAGGGAGCGAAGCGTTCGATGTGTGTTTTACCCATGGCGCTCAAAAGCTGCAGGCGTTCGGCGGGATCTTTGTGCTGCTGATATAATTTATTCCATTGAATTAAATCGGCAGAGCGGCTGTATTCCAAACGTTTAAGTTGCGTCATAAAAAGTGACGTTTCTGATTCCGGCTGGCATGCCAACAGGACGAGTAAAACAAATAAAACAACTAAACGCATTTTGATTACCCCTAACTTACATGGTTAAACTCAATTTAACCAAAGGGAAAAGCAATTAGCAATTAATTTTATATGGGCGGGTATAAAAGAAAATTTGAAGCCCGAAGTTATTAAATATTAAACCGTTACGCACAGGGCTTCTTCTGAAATTTATGATTGACATTAAAATGATATTTGTTTAACTTGCAAATGATTTTTTATATTGACTTTACAAAAAAATTTTGACTAAAGAATAAATTTTGTTGGAGGGATAATGTCAAGTAGTGAAGGTAAAGGGTCCATTCTTTTAGAAATATTAATTGTTATTCTTGCAGCGGCTTTAATAGCCGTGATTATCATTCCCGGGAAAATCTGGGACCAGGAAAAGCAGGAAGAAAAAAACGCTCATAACAACATTTCGGCTATCTATCAGGCAGAAAAGTTTTATCATAAGATCACGGAAAAATATACTACCGACCCCGGTAAGCTGCTGGGTGTAATAGGGCAGGATTCCACATTAAAACAAAAAGATAAGGTGGTCTACTATACACGCATTCTCAATCGTAAAATCAACGGTTATTTAAATATCCCTTATGTGAAGGCCATAAGCGACATTAGCCAGAACATTGCCAATATTCAGGAAGATTTGGAAAGCAATGGACGTAATTTTAAGCCTCACGAAGATATCAAAAACGAGGCCGAATATTTAAAAATGCAATTAGGCCAGCTAAACGTTTCCGCCCAGTTTCCCAACTATGTTTCCGCGGCGGCCTATCTGGATTCATTAAGCAATCTGCGCAAAGCAATAACCGATTTTAAGCTGCAGATTGCCGGCGCCAGGGCAAAAAATTATACCGATACGTTGCAGGTGCTTTTACCTCAGATCGAGCTTGCAAACATTAAAGCCCAGTGGATGCCTCTTTCGGAGCGGCTTGATAAATTCATTAAAATGGTAAAACGTTCGGACGTCGTTAAGGTATCCAGCGTTGCCGACCGGGTGAAAGATTTTAAACAATTAGTAGAGGAAAATTTTTCCCGGGCAGAAAAAACAAATGTGGAGCAGGACATACAGAGCGCCCGGCAAAAGCATCAGGAATTAGTGGATTTGTACCAATCGTTTCTGAAAGATTTTATCGTGACCACAAAAGTGGCCTTATTGCGTCTTTCAGAAGCAGACTCGCTGGTTCTTCACTTAACGCAGGATAATTTCTACAGCCCGGTTAATAAAGAAATGTACAAAATCATGATTCTGGATGATTCTTCCTCTGTGAAAGTAGAAAGTCCGGTGCTGTTAAAAGAGATCAAGGAAAAAGCCCAGCCGATTGCCGAACAGGTTAGCGGGTTGCCGGCGCTGCCTAAAATCAAAGCCTATTTAGACACGTTGTCGGCCATAGAGAATAAAGGGTTGGAAATAAAAAGAAAACTGCGGCGGAATACGGATATTTTTATCGCCTATAAATCTTTACAGGAATTGGTCGGCAAGTTTTCAGATATCAGCTTCATTAGCGCGTACAAGGATTTGAATAATTTTACCGAAACAATTCCGGAATCGGAAAGCTTTAGCGATATTAAGAACGCCTCCAAGAACGCGTTAACGGGTGTTCAGCTCTTCAAGCAGGCTTATACAGAAAACGTGTTTGGCAACCTTGATTCTTTGCACTTGCAGGTCAAAGACCACTTGCAGGAATTCGACAGCTTGCTGGCCACCGTCAGGCGTCTGCCCAAGGGAGTCGAGGGCTTTCAAAACGATATTATCCTATTGGACCAGATGATAGGACAACTTAAAAACATAGACGATCCCTCCTTTACGGCTCAAATGGATAACATCGAGCAAGGCCTTAAAGATATGTACTTATTTGCTTCTAAAGGTAAAACCGTTAGAGTTTATGGCGTCTTCAATAAAAAAATAAAGAATTTCGGATACATTTACCGGAACGCCAAAAGCTGGGAAGAGGAAGCAAAGAAAAAATAATTTAAAACCCAAACAGGAAGCGTCTGCTTCCTGTTTTTATCTGTATTTGGAATATGGCCGATATTTTAGGAATTTCTTTTTCAGACAACGAATTTTATCTGGGGCACAGTCGGTGGCAGGAGGGACAGGCGCACATTACTTCTGTTCAGCGGATTTCCTATCCCTTTAAGTTTCGATACGATGATTTGCTTGAGGCGCAACATATCGAACAAATTGCCGCGCTAATCCGTCAGGAAAAAGAGGCAAAGCAGTTTGAACAGGCAAGTCTGTCTATTGTACTACCCGAGAACTATGCCTTCAACAAAAGGGTTGCCGCTCCTTTAAACAGTGAGCCGGCCATACTAAAAGAGCAGGCTCAATGGGAGTTGGGCGCTTTGCTCCCGGGTGATATTGCTTCGTATAAAATTATTAAAACCGACCAGACCTTCCAGATGAATACTTATGAAGAATATCTTTTTGTGGCTATTCGCCGACAAATCTTAGAGGCGCTGCAAAAATTGGCGGCTACCGCAGAAGTGACGCTGGATCGTGTAATGTTGGAAGATGTGGCCATCCATCAGTTTTTAAAATCGGTCGGTTTGCAGCGGGACGATAAAAATCAGCTCGTAGTAAAAATCGAGCAAAGCTTGATAAAATGTTTTTTGTTTAATGACGGAAAGTTTTTTCATTCCAGCTTTGAACGTCTTTTTGCAAATGGTCAGGATGTCGCACGCAAAACAGCTTCTCTTATTAAACGCCATTACAACGAAAGCGTAACCTTGCTCGATCAGTTATCTGGCGCGGGGGCGGACAAGCTGCAATTGCTGTACTGGGGCGCCCCGGTTGACGATCGGCTGCGCGTTTTTTTAAGTGAAAATTTTAAGCAGGAAATAAGCGAACTAACAGCGGAAACTGCCGACGGGACGACGCCGGACGTGGAGATTGTGGGTTTGCTGCAAAGTTAAAAAACCCGGGAGGGTGGTATGCCGGATTATGATTTAATGTCAGAAGACGATTTCTTTTCAGAGTTAAAAGACCAAAAAGGCAAGAAATCGTCTGAAAAGAAGCCAGAGCCCGAAAAGGCTCCCGAGCCGCCCGTTGACGATGATCTGTTTTCCAAACCGCCCGAAGAAGAATCCGGGATAACCGAAGCTGCGGAACCCTTTGAAGAACCGGAAGAAAAGCAGCCGGGCGATTTTTCTCAGGACGTTCAGGAAAGCCTGGAAATAGATGAACAGGAAACGCTGCTCGAGCCGGAGGATGCTGCAGAAGAGCAGCCCCTCGAATTTGAAGATGAAAAGCAGGAAAAAATAAATTACAAGCCGCTGGTATATATCTTTTTATCAGTCGTTTTATTGATTGTCGGATATTTTGTTGTAACCACGTTTATTTTAAGCGGTAGCAGTACTAAAGAAGCGCAGCGGCAAAAAGCGGCCAAAGATGCGCAAATCGCCGCGCAAAAAAAACAGGGTCCGTCGCCGGAAGAAGTAAAAAAGACAACCTTTAAAAATCAATTAGCGGCAGCCACGCGCCAGAAAATGAACTTTTTAGGCGATTTCAGCAAGGTCGCCGGCAAATACAGCCGTATCTCCAGCATATTGCTGTACGGAGACGATCTATTGATTCAGGTGTACGGCAAAGATCGTGCGGCTCTGGCCAAAGTTCATCTTAACCTTAAAAAGAATTTTAAAAATCAAAAAATACAAATCGTTTCCAGCGATGAACGGCCGGGAGGCAACGGCGTTCTGGGCTTGTTCAAAATAAGCATGGCGGCTTCCGGGGGCGCCGGCGGTGCGGAAGTGAGCAGCCCGCTCGAAACGCCTCAGGCGGCACAGCAATGGCTGGAATACGTGGCGGAAAACAGCAGCCTTAAACTGAAAAACGTCCAATATCGTTCTGTGGGGGAAAAGGATAATTTTAAAGTGTATGAATTATCCGCCGCCGCTAACGGTAAACTGGCCAACTGCCTTAAACTGTTGTCAGCCATTTCCTCTTCGTCAAAAAACATTAAGGTTCATAAGCTTAATCTTAACGCTGTAGATCAAAAAGCCTTTAATCCTAATAAATATCAACTGAAACTGATCATCAAAATTTTTGTATAGAGCGTCGTGAAGAAGAATGCGCATCATATCCGGAATCTACAAAGGCAGACGGTTAATAAGCGGTAACGATTTAAGTATCCGGCCCACCACCGATAGAGTCAAAGAATATATCTTTAATATACTTTTAGATTTTCCCCGCGAGAAAAGGGTGATTGATGTATTTGCCGGTAGCGGCAATTTAGGCCTGGAAGCCCTCAGCCGCGGTGCTGCACACGCCACGTTTGTCGAAAAAGCGGCCTCATCGGTTTTGGTGTTAAAAAAAAACCTGCAAAATATTCATCTCAGCGATAAACAGTATCGCATCATTCAAAGCGATGCGCTGGACTGGGCGCAAAGCAGTGCACAGTCGTATGACCTCTTTCTGTTGGATCCCCCTTTTGACTATCCGCCCCTACAGAACTTGTTGAACATAATATTTAGCCGAAAACTTTTGAACGAACAGGGGCTTTTAGTCGTAGAACACGAAATTTCCAATCCCATAGTGCGGGAATCAGACGTTTACGTGTTATTAAAACAAAAAAAGATGGGACGCAGTTTAATTAGCCTTTTGGAGCAGCGTTGACTATGAAAAAAGAAAAAATAGCTATCTATCCCGGCACATTTGATCCGATCACTCTTGGGCATATTGATATTATTGAACGAAGCAGTAATTTATTTGACCAGGTTGTGGTAACGTTAGCGATTAACCCGTCAAAAAAGCCTCTGTTCACTGCTTTGGAACGCCAGGAAATGATCGAAGAAGCCGTCAAGGATATCCCCAATGTTCGTGTGAAACAATTTGACGGATTGCTTGTCGATTTTGCCCGGCAGCAGAATGCCGGCGTGATTATCCGCGGATTGCGGGCTATATCCGATTTTGAATATGAATTTCAAATGGCGTTAATGAACCGCTATCTGGCGGAAGAAATCGCAACCGTATTTCTAATGCCGCATGAAAAATACACCTATCTAAACTCGACAATCATTAAAGATGTGGCAAATTTTGGAGGAGATATACAAAAATTTGTAACCAGATTTGTCGCAGAAAAACTAATAGATAAATTAAAAAAATGAGGTATAAAGATGGAACGCATTGACAAAATAAGGGAGCAGGCCTCTCAGAACTTAAAAAAGATTGTCCTGCCGGAAGCGCATGATGTGCGCGTGGTAGAAGCCGCGGCATTTTTAAATGAGAATAAATTAGTGGTTCCCGTTCTTTTAGGTAAAGAGAAAGATATCCGTGATACCGCCAAGGGAAAAAACGTATCGGTCGAAGAAATTGAGATTATCGACCCGGAACAATCCGAAAAATTAGCTCAATACGCCGAACAATATTATGAATTACGTAAGCATAAAGGCATTTCCATGGAAGACGCCCGGGCGGCCGTACGTTTGCCGCTGTTTTACGGCGCAATGATGATTCGTAATGGCGAAGTAGAAGGCGCCGTAGCCGGCAGTTCTTCGCCCACGGCCGATGTAATGCGGGCGGCGATTCAAATTGTTGGCATGGCGCCGAATATTAAAGCTGTTTCCAGCTCCTTTTTAATGGTCATGCCAGACGGCCGGGAAATGACCTTTGGAGACTGCGCCGTAATCCCCAACCCTGATGTGGAACAGTTAGCCAGCATTGCCGTTAGCAGCGCCCAAACCCATCAGCGCCTTACCGGAACGACGCCCAATGTGGCCATGTTGTCTTTTTCCACAAAGGGCAGCGCTAAGCATGAAGATGTGGATAAAGTGGTACAGGCCACCCGGAAAGTACAAGAAATAGCGCCGGATTTAAATGTAGACGGAGAATTACAATTTGACGCTGCGCTGGTGGAATCCATTGCCCGGAAGAAGGCGCCCGGCAGTTTAGTGGCGGGCAAAGCGAATGTGTTTATCTTCCCGGATTTAGACGCGGGCAACATCGGTTATAAAATTGCCCAGCGTTTGGGGGGGGGCGAGGCCATCGGTCCGGTGGTGCAGGGACTGTCTAAGCCCTATAATGATCTTTCTCGCGGTTGTAGCGTAGAAGATATTATTAATGTGGCCTGTATTTGCAGCTTATTGTCTTGAAAAAAGGAAAAGACGGAGGGGAAAGCAATGCCAACCTATGAATATGTTTGCGAAGACTGCGGATATGAATTCGAAGAGTTTCAGCGAATAACCGCGGACCCGTTGGAAACGTGTCCCCAATGCGGCGGCAAAGTGCGAAGAAAAATTAGCGCTGGCGGGGGCTTGGTTTTTAAGGGAAGCGGCTTCTATATTACCGATTATAAGAATAAAAAAGAGGCTGCCTCTTACACGAAAGAAAAGAAAAAAACTACAGCGAAAAAAGCCGGGTAAAACATTTTTTTTCTTAGAAAAATTTTGTAAATTCATATTGGTTTGTGAATATTTTATCAGAAAAAATCCGGTTAGGCCGGAAAAGTAGTTCATAGATTTTTCACATATTAATTAGAAAGGGTTTGATATGAGTAAGCTCAAAGAAAAACTGGCGGAAAAAATTCCCGCGTATCAGAAACGCGTTGCCCGTTTGATGAAAGAATACGGTGATGTGGAAGTGGACAAAGTGCACATTCGGCAGTTATACGGCGGCATGCGCGGCGTAAAAGCGTTGACGACGGATATCTCTTATCTTGATCCTATGGAAGGAATACGTTTCCGCGGTTATACTATTCCGGAATGTCTGGCAAAATTGCCCCGAGCAAAAGGCGCTGAAGTGCCTTTTGTGGAAGGACATGTCTATCTTTTGCTGACCGGTGAGATGCCCACGGAAGAAAATATTCAGGATGTAGTAGATGATTTTAAAGCCCGAAACAAAGTGCCGCATTATGTATTCGACATGTTGCGCGCCATGCCCCGCGATACGCATCCCATGACCATGTTCTCCGCTGCGGTTTTGGCGATGCAGCGCGAATCGGAATTCGTCAAACGCTACAACGAAGGCATGAACAAGATGGAATACTGGGAACCCATGTACGAAGATGCCATGAACCTGTTGGCCAAGCTGCCGGAAATCGCGGCCTACATTTATCGCATGAAATATAAAGCAGACACACCCATCCCATCCAATCCGGATTTGGATTTTGGAGCCAACTTTGCCCATATGATGGGTATTGATCATCCGTACGATGAAATTTCCCGTCTGTATTTCATCCTGCACAGCGATCATGAAAGCGGTAATGTAAGCGCTCATACTACACATTTAGTGGCTTCTGCTTTGTCCGATGCCTACTATTCCCTGTCGGCTGGTCTGGATGGTTTGGCTGGCCCGCTTCATGGTCTGGCTAATCAGGAAGTGCTGCGCTGGATTCAGGCAGTGATGAAAAAGATGGGCGACAAAATTCCTTCAAAGGAAGAGTTAAAACAATTTGTCTGGGATACACTGAACTCCGGTCAGGTAATTCCTGGGTACGGCCACGCTGTTTTGCGCCAGACCGACCCGCGCTACACTGCGCAGCGTGAATTTGCCCTTAAACATTTGCCGGAAGACCCCATCTTTAAGATGGTCAGCCTGCTCTACGATGTGGTTCCGCCGATTTTGAAAGAGCACGGCAAAGCCAAGAATCCGTGGCCGAACGTAGATGCTCACTCCGGCGTTATCCAGTGGCACTATGGCGTTCAGGAATATGACTTCTACACGGTGATGTTCGGCGTCGGCCGCGCGATCGGCGTGTTGAGCAATATTGTTTGGGATCGCGCAGTAGGCCAATCTATCGAGCGACCCAAATCATTGACCACCGACATGCTGGAAGAAATAGCCGGCATTAAGTAAGTTGTTTTCTGTCTTATCAAAGGCGTTCCTCACGGGGCGCCTTTTTTGTTTTTCTCCTTGCCTTTTATCTTTTTACAAGCGAATTTGTTTAATTAATTTATAGCATTTGCTCTCACCCAACTAAAAAGGAGACCTTGCCATGACCAAAAAAGGAAAAACTATTTTCTTGTCGGTTTTAGGGGTTATCGTGGTAATTGTGTTGTTTATTGTGGTTTCACTATGGCAGTCCGGCGTTTTTTCCAGTCCGGAGTTAACGTTGGAAACGAGACCAGCACATATGTATATTTATATAGAGCGCACCGGTCCGTTTTCCGAAATTAACAAAGCTAAAAACGAATTGCAGAAGATGGTCAACGATCAAAAACTGCCGGTAAAAATTCCTTGTGGCGTTTACTTTGATGATCCGGCACAGACGAAAAACGAACAGCTTCGCTGGAGGATTGGCTACACGGTAGAAGATTCCCTGTCAGTATCTGCGCCTATAAAGCAGGACACTATACCGGCGCAGCTTGTTATTGTGGCTTCCATTAAAGCGCATCCCATGGTAGCGCCTTTTAAAACATATCCGGCGCTAGAGAACTGGGTTGCCGAAAAGGGCTATAAAATTATTGGCCCGGCTTATGAGTTTTATTATGAAGATGGTGTCGTTGAAGCCATGTTTCCCGTTGAAAAACAGTAAATGTATCTATTACAATCAATAATTGGGAGGTCTAAATGGAAAACAAAGAAATGATCCAGGAACTGAATTTGCCGTTGTATCAGGCCAAGGGCTGGATGAAGCTTTTGGGTGTGTTGTCGTTTATTTATGGCGTATTGAGCATTTTTACCATTGTGGGCATCATCTTTTGCTGGTTGCCCATTTGGGTGGGTATTTTGTTGTTTAAGGCCGGCAGTGAAGCCGAACTGGCGCAGTCTACAGGCGATAAAGTTCATTTTGTGGAAGCGTTAAATAAGATTAAAACAACGATTACCATCTATGGTGTACTTGCTTTAATCGGGCTTATTGTAGGCGGGTTAAGTTTGCTCATCGCAGGCGGTTCTATTTTTAGCGCGCTTAGTGCGTTTAAATGAAATTAAATTGTACGCGCAGGCTCCGCTGTTCTTAATATTTCATATTTCTAATTAGATTTTACTGAATGTAGTCAGGGGTCTCTATGGTCATACTTAAAACACAACCGAGGGCAGCGGGAACACGGAGTTTATCAAGGCAGCAAATTATGGATTATTGGCCGACGAACGACCCCGTTTTATTTATCACGGTACACCGGAGGCTGTCATAGAAACGGTCAGCTTCTTTTTTTACGGCATAATACCCAGGTGAATGATGCGTTTAACGAAGCTGGCAATGGGAATATTGGTTTTATTGGTTGGTTTAGCGGTCGCTCAAAATAATATCGAGCTGAAGGGGCAGGTCTCGGGTTGGCTGGAAAAAAAATCGGCAGAAGAACACGGCCTGGGTCTTGCTTTCCACTATTTACCGGAACTTTATTATTCTAGCCCGTTAAAAACATTTTGTACGGCAGATGTACAATTAGCGGCAAATATTTATAATACAAATCAATTCATTTTCAACGGAAAGGGCGGCACATACACTACGGTCAAACCGTATCGTGCCTGGCTGCGGCTTGCCGGCGGGCAATGGGAGCTTCGTCTTGGTCTGCAAAAAATAAATTTCGGCCCGGCCCGGTTGTTGCGATCACTAAAATGGTTTGATCGTCTTGACCCCCGCGATCCCCTGCAAATAGCCGACGGCGTGTACGCCTTAACTGGCCGCTACTTTTTTCTAAACAACGCCAATCTGTGGTTTTGGGGATTGTACGGAAATGCGGAGGCCAAGGGACTGGAGCTCTTCGCTACGAGAAAGAAAAGCGTGGAATGGGGCGGCCGCGGACAATTTCCCCTGCCCCGCGGCGAGATGGGCCTGACCGTACATCATCGCCAGATAGCGCAGACCTCGCCGCAAAACGGCAGTATGCCGGATGTCGAAAACCGCATTGCATTGGATGGCGCCTGGGATTTGGGTGTCGGCCTGTGGTTTGAAGCGGTAGTTGTTAAAACAGATCTTCTAACCGCCACGACAATCTGGCAAAAATGGTTAACCCTCGGCGCTGACTACACATTTGACCGGGGCAATGGGTGGCATGTTACCGCCGAGCATTTAAGGGCAAACCGGGTTGAGTCTTTTTCTTCGTGGCAACACAGCGCTGATGTTTCCGCCGTGTTTTCAGAATATCCGGTAAACATTGTGGATGCGCTTACCGCCGGCTTGTTCTATTCATGGAATACAGGAGACTGGTTCCGCTATATTTCCTGGCGCAGAACGTATGATACCTGGCTGATGGATTTCAGCGCTTTTTGGAATCCCGAACGGTCTGAGTTGTTTGGCGCACAATATAGCGGATTCGGCGGAAAGGGCCTGCGCCTTTTGCTGGCTTATAATTATTAGGGCCGTCAAGAGAAGCGTGCAAAATCAAGTTTTGTAATCAATCGGGTCCGGACAATTAATTTTAATAAATGACATCCAGAAAAAAACGTAAGAAATTCTGGCGAACGGAACGGTTAAAATTTGTATTGTTTAAGGCTGTTGCCAGACGGACGAGGTTAAGAATTTTAGTGAAGCGAGCGAATGAATTTTAAGATTTCTCCTCTAGGTATTAATTTTTTTCCATTCAAAGGAAAAGAACCTTCATTTTTATAAAAGAAAGGTTCTGTGTTTAATTCTAAAGAGACTGCATTGCAATCGTCTTGAATAAACAAATAAGGAAACAAATGGACGAATTAACGGTAGTTAAAACAAGCAATTTAGTTAAAAAATATCCCATGGGCGGCAATTCCCTCACGGCGTTAAAACAGATCAATCTCCAAATTAAGCGTGGTGAATTTTGCGGCGTAGTCGGCCCCAGCGGATCTGGCAAAACCACGTTATTGAACATTGTCGGCACGCTGGATAAACCAACGGCCGGATCGGCGGAAATCCTCGGCCATAAAGTGGAAGACCTGTCGCACCAAAAGGCGGCGGCCATACGCAACCGCCACCTGGGTTTTATTTTCCAGACATACAACTTGTTGCCGGTTTACACCGTGTTCGAAAATGTGGAATTTCCCTTGTTACTTTTGGGCTGGGATAAACAGAAAAGAAAAGAGGCTGTTTGGCGGGCGCTGGAATGGGTGGATATTGCGGAAAAAGCAAAGGTGCGGCCAGCACAGCTTTCCGGGGGACAGGCGCAACGTGTGGCTATTGCCAGAGCGATGGTTAAACAGCCACAGGTAGTGCTGGCCGATGAACCCACGGCCAACCTGGACGCTGAAAATTCCTACAATATTCTGGAAGTCATGCTCGATCTCAATGAAAAACTGAATACCACTTTTTTCTTTTCCACACACGATGAAAAGGTCATCCGCTATTTGAAGCGCGTGTTAAAGTTAAACGACGGTCGCTTGGTGGGCGATGTGCAAAAAGAACCGGATCGGCGAAAAATTTAACGGCCCATCTTTTAAGGAGCAAAGCGACATGTTAATTTTAAAATTAGCATATAAAAATATCATCGGAGCTGGTTTACGTACCTGGCTCAACGTGATTGCCCTCTCCTTTTCTTTTGTGGCCATCATCTGGACGCAGGGTTTGTATAAGGGCATGGGGGATGAAGCCAGCCGCAGCATGGTTGAATATCAGATTGGCGGCGGGCAGTATTGGGTAGAAAACTTTGATCCTTTCGACGCCCTGACTATTGAAGACGCCCACCGCCGTTTGCCTGCGCAAGCCCTGGGCTGGGTTGCAAAAGGCAAAGCTACGCCCATTTTAATTCGTCCGGGCAGCATTTATCCCGGAGGACGGTTGATTCCGGTGATGCTGAAAGGCATCGATCCCCGGCAAACGATTCTTAAAATCCCTACGGCTGTTTTATCACAGGGCAATGCGGACCTGCCCCTTTTAATCGGCAGCCGGATAGCCAGGCAAACAGGCTTACATGTGGGGGATGAGGTCGCCTTGCGCTGGCGCGATGTAAACGGCGCCTTTGATGCGCTGGACGGAAAAATCGTCAAGATTATGCACACAAAAGTTTCTACTGTAGACAATGGCCAGGCGTGGCTGCCGTTAAAAGTTCTGCAAAAAATGACGCAGATGGAGAACGAAGCGACCAAGCTGGTTCTTGGTTCGGCGATGCAGGAACATCCGCCCCTCTCCGGCTGGGTGTTTAAATCACAATGGGAATTGCTGAAAGACATTCGCGATTTGGTTAAACAAAAATCCGCAGGCGCGTCTGTTCTTTATGCGGTGCTGTTATTTCTGGCTATGCTGGCTATATTTGACACGCAGGTGCTTTCTATATGGCGCCGGCGCAAAGAAATCGGCACCTTAATGGCCCTGGGCATGACGCGCCTGAAGGTCATTTTGCTGTTCACGGTCGAGGGCTTTTTTCATGGTATCTTAGCCACGCTGGCGGCCGCTGTTTACGGTTTGCCGTTGTTAATATATTTTACCAGAAACGGCTATCCATTGCCTGACTATTCCGACAGTTTTGGCCTTGCATTAAGCGAAAAGCTCTATCCTGTTTATAGCGCGTCGTTAATTGTCGGGACGGTTTTGTTAATTTTAATTGTGGTAACTATCGTCAGTTATATTCCAACACGACGCATAGCGCATTTAAAACCAACCGATGCTTTGCGGGGGAAAATATCATGATACGATTTTTAATAAAGGGCGTTCTTCGGGACCGGTCGCGCAGCCTTCTTCCTGTTTTGATTGTGTCGGCGGGTGTGGCCTTGACAGTATTTATGATGAGCTATGCTCAGGGAGCATTTGGTGAAATGGTCGAAGTCAATGCCCGATTCAGTTCCGGGCATGTAAAAGTAATGACCCAGGGCTTTGCCAAAGAAGAAAGTATGACGCCTAACGATTTGGCGCTTGACGATGTGAACGATTTGACGGGCTCTTTGAACAATATGTTCCCGGAGATGGTCTGGCATCCGCGTATCCGCTTTGGCGGGTTGCTGGATGTTCCGGATCAAAGCGGCGAAACGCGCGCGCAGGGACCCGTCTTTGGCCTTGGCTTACAATTATTCTCCGCCGCATCGCAACAAGAAGCGAACTCAGAAGCTCAATTGTTTAATCTAAAAAAAGCCTTAGTAAAAGGGAAATTGCCCGGCGCTCCGGGCGAAGCGCTCATCTCACAAAAGTATTCTCAAAAACTCGGCGTCCATCTCAACGACACAGTCACTTTGATCAGCTCCACCATGTACGGCGGAATGGCGGTTTATAATTTTAAGGTCGTGGGGAATGTAAATTTTGGTATTGCCGTTTTGGATCGGGGCACATTAATCGCGGATATTACAGACGTGCAGCAAGCCCTTGAAATGGATGATGCGGCCAGCGAAGTGCTGGGATTTTTCAGAGACGGACAGTATAATGAAGAAAAAGCGCTGTTCATAAAAAAGGAATTTAATGATAGATTTCGGGGCAAAAGCGAATTATCGCCGGAGATGGTCGCTTTATCGGATCTGCCCATGCTGAAGGATATTATCGCGGTAGGAAAAATCGCCTGGGGCCTGGTGATTATCATATTTTTAACGGCCATGTCCATTGTGTTGTGGAATTCCGGGCTGATGTCCGGTTTGCGCCGTTACGGAGAAATTGGCATCCGCCTGGCTATGGGCGAAACCAAAGGGCATATCTACCGTTCCCTGTTGGCGGAATCGTTAATCATAGCTATCCTCGGCTCGTTTGCCGGTACGGCTATTGGTTTGGCGTTTTCCTATTATCTGCAATACAAAGGGATTGACATCGGTTATGCCATGAAAAGTTCTTCCTTGCTTATGTCGAATGTTTTGCATGCCAAGGTAACCCCGCTTTCATATTATATCGGTTTCGTACCGGGTATCTTGGCCACTTTTATCGGTACAGCGCTTTCGGGCATCGGCATCTACCGCCGGCAGACAGCACAATTATTTAAGGAACTGGAAGTATGAGAATATCACTGTTCATCTTTCTGACAATGGTCGTTTTATCAGCGGACGCGACGGCGCAAAATTTAACCGCCGAACAAATTTTGAAACGCATCGACCGCAACATGCAATCCCAAACGCAAATCACCGAAGCAACGATGATTGTACACAGCCGCCGTGGAGACCGCACCATAAAATCGCGCAGCTATGCCCGCGGCAAAGACGACGCTTTTACCGAATATCTTTATCCGCCGCGGGAAAAGGGCACTAAAATGCTCAAGTTAGGCGAACAGCTGTGGATATATTCTTCGACGGCCGACCGCGTTTTAAAGATTGCTGGCCACATGCTGCGCCAGTCTGTGATGGGCTCGGACCTCTCCTATGAAGATTTTATGGAAAACGATTTGTTGTCCGGCAATTATCAGGCTAAAATCGTCGGGCAGGAAAATATGGGCGATGCTCGATGCTGGGTGTTGCAGCTTACGGCCAGAAAAAAAGACATGGCTTACCATAGTCGTAAAATCTGGGTGGACCAGAAGCGCTTTATTGTTTTAAGGGGGAGCCGCTATGCCAAAAGCGGCAAACTACTGAAAACAACGGAAGTGGCCAAAGTGTTTAAAATAGACGGGCGTTGGTATCCTGAAGAAATCATTTTTAAAGATGTGCTAAAGAAAGGCAAAGGCACAGAGGTTGTCATTAATTCTGTAAAATTCAACAAAAAAATACCGCAATATTTGTTCAGCAAGGCCAGCCTGCGCCGATAGAGCCAAGCGGCCAGCCCTAAAAACTTAGTTAAAAGCCGGCTATTTAAACAAAATCCGTTCCCGGGCGGATTCATCCCATCGTTGAATCAGATAATACTTTTCAGCCTCAAAGATGCGGTTAATGTTTTCTAAATATTCTTCGGCTTCGCGCGTTTCCAGATTTCTTGTTTTGTTCACATAAGAAAGCACGCGGGAATGGTAGAAGGGAATCAGCGCTTCCAACAATTCCTGACGATCGATTTTATTGTTCCGGTAGGCGATAGCAAAGCTAAACAGAATACGCGCCCAATAATTGCTTTGGTAATAAAAGTGTTCCTTTTTTTCAATGGTCAGATATTTTTTTAATTCCAGATTTTCCGGCAAAGGCAGGATTTTTTCGTACAGCTCCCTGTATTTTTTATAGCCCTCCTTAAAACTTTTAAACAGCGTATCCGTATTCACATCTATGGCCGGCGGTTTTTCATCAACGCCCAGGCCAAAACCGTAAATGCTGCTGGGGCGGCTTTCGCTGGTGTATTTCCACAAATATTCAAACTCAATCATCAGATCAAACAGAGTGGAAACTACCTGCACAAACATTTTGCTTAAATCGGCGGCCGGGTCTTTGGCTTTGTGAACCTTTGGCGTGCCTAAAAAGGCCTGACAAACATTAAAGTGGCGGGCGATGGCGATGGTCGTCATCCAGATATCGATACCAAAATGGGCAATCTTATCGTTCCACAGTTTTTCCGCACAAAAAGCGCGCGCCAGTTTGCCGGAAAAACCGAAGTCCCCGCCAATGGGCTGGCGTACGCGCAGGCCGAACAGCGTGCGCAACAACGGGTAAGCAATGTGATTGGTGATTGTGCCGTCGTATTTGTGGCGTACGTAAATCGGCGTAACATAATCAAAGCGCCCCATCAGCGGTTCGCCTAAATAGCGAATCCATTGTGGCGTAATGCTTTTTAAATCGGCGTCCACCACGATGATGGCTTTGGCGTTGAGTTCAACAGCCGCCCGGAACAGATTGCGAAAATTATTCCCCTTACCTTTTACATGCGGCGGTGTGGAGATATAGATCTTGGGTACTTTGGTGGGAGTAGCCATGAAAATCTCGCCGGTGCCGTCTGGACTGTGGTTGTCCACATTGATGATCACCGATTTTTTATCGGAAAAATATTCGATCAATCCACGGCTGGCCACATCGGTTGGATAGGCGATATTATCGGCTTCGTTGTAAGACGGGATGCCGACAATGATTTCTGCGGAGGTAATCTTGTGCGGATTCTTTACGATGGCTTCCATTACATTTTTCTCCCGCTTAGTACTGGTGATATGCTGTAAAACGAACTAATTATGACAACTAATCCGTTTGAAATATATGTCCAGGAAAAGCCAAAGGAAATAAAAAAAATATTTATCGACAACGGACATTTCTTTACCTTGTTTTTGTCCGGTTGAAAAAGGTTAATCTTTATGAATGACAAAGAGCCCAAGTCGCTTGTTCAACAAAACATCTACAAAACGATATTTGAACTATCGATTCCGGGAATGGTTTCATCGGTTTTATATACGTTGTACAATCTGATAGATGCCTATTGGGTGGGTAAATTAGGCGCATCCGCATTGGCCGCGGTAGGGGGCAGCGCTTTTATCTTATGGGCGTTGTATTCCTTAACGGCCCTGAGCGTTAACGGGATATCGGCATTGGTGGCTCAGCATATCGGAGCGAGGCAGCCGGAAGAGGGCCGCCGGGCCGCGGGTCAGGGTATGGTCATCAGCACGGTGAGTGCAGTAATTTTTACCGTGCTGGTGTTCTCCAGTCAAAAAGTTCTGTATATGATAATGGGTTTTGATTCGGAGGTTGCCGGGTTAGCGCAGCAATACATGTCCATTGTTTTAATCGGATTGATTTTCAGCTTCTGGTTTACGGCGCTGGAAGCAATATTTCGCGGATTAGGCGACACCAAAACGCCTATGTATATTTTAGCCGGCGGATTAACCTTAAATGCTGTGCTGGATCCGCTGCTAATTTTAGGCTGGGGCGTGTTTCCTAAAATGGGTGTGGCCGGAGCGGCTCTGGCGACGATTGTATCACAGGTTTTGGCGGTTGTTCTCCTCATCCGGCAGTTAGCTCGTCGTCGTTATTTGCCGGTCATTAAGAAGAACAATCACCTGCGCCTGAACTGGCCGGTGATGAAAAGAATACTGGCTATTGGAACGCCGGTAGCTTTAAGCGGGTTTTTATTCAGTTTAATCTATATATTTCTTACCAATATCATCGCCCATTTCGGCACGGAAGCCATTGCCGCCGTGGGCGTATGTCACCGTATCGAGGGCATTGCCTGGTTCGCCTGCGTGGGCTATTCGGTAGCCGCGTCCACTTTGGTGGGGCAGTTTGTAGGCGCGGGCAAATATGCGATGGCGCGTAAGGCGGCATGGCTGGTGAACGGATACGGCGTTGTTACCCTGATTTTGGTTTCGCTTTTATTTTATTTTTTCCCGGAAGCGCTGATGCGTGTATTTACAGATAATCAGGCGGTGCAACAAATCGGTGTGCGATACCTTAAAATCGTTGCTTTGTTTGAGATTTTCTTAGCGCTGGAGGTAATTATGGAAGGGGCTTTCAGCGGGGCGGGTTATACTTTTCCGGTAATGGTTGTGGGCGTTGCCATCACGGCCCTGCGTATTCCCCTGGCCTGGTATCTGGCGCTTTATTTGAACTGGGGCACCGACGGCATTTGGTGGGCAATTGGATTAACTACCTTTGCGAAGGGCTTGCTGATGACCGTTCTCTTCCTTTCAGGTCTGTGGAAACGCAAACTGCATTTAGCTGTGGGTTATGGCGCCTCCTCGGGCATAGCCTGATTCCGATGGTTTCAAAACCGGGAAGGATTCATTACAAGGATTGCCTTTTTTTCCATCAGAAGCGCTGTGACAGCAAAGGGGTGAGTTGTGAGGAGTGGTATGAAGCCATGAATATGGCCCTGATAGTCGGTGGTTCCGTTGTGATTCCGCACTGGCGTTATGCTTTCGAAATTTTGGAAAAACTGTTTGAAGATAAAACAGAATGAAATTATATTAGTGCCAGCAATTATAGCGTGGAGGAAGTATGAAAAAGCAGCGATGGTTGTTTTTGTTGATACTATGGCTTCCGTTTTTAGTCATTGGGCAGGATTCCTTGAAAACGGCCCGCATAACATTTGATGAAAAAGAATACGATTTTAAAACCGTGCCGCAGGGTGTGGTAGCGGAACATGTTTTTCATTTTAAAAATACGGGCCGGGACACGCTTAGGATTTTAAAAGTACGCCCCGGCTGAGGTTGCACGGCCGTGCTTCTGAGTTCAGAAGTTATTTTACCCGGAACGGAAGGACAGATTAAGGCCAGCTATGATACCAAACATCGTCATGGCAGCTTTAATAAAACAATTAAAGTGTATTCTAACGATCCGGAACACTCCATGATTACACTAAGGATAAAAGGTAATATTGAGGATAAAAATAAGACAGAAGAAAAAAAGCCAAAAATAAAATTCATGAAATAATAAGGAGCCTTACGCAGGCTGTTGCAAAGGATTTTTTAATTTTTTTATAGCTTACAATTTCAGCCGATGATGTAAAATACAGACACGTTAAAAAATGTTTCGGCGTTTTTGTGACATTTTTGAGAAAGCACAATCAGATAATAAAAAAAACTATATTGCCATGTTAAAAGAGAAAAAAACAAAACAGGGCTTTACCTTTTCCCGGGCCCTGGCCAAAGTCATTTTGAAATTAATTGGCTGGAAGGCGGTAGGAGAGGTCCCGCCCGTTAAAAAATATGTAATGGTCGGTTACCCCCACACATCGAACTGGGATGTGCCGGTGGGGTTGAGTGTGTTCAAATCCATGGGGGTCCGCTTACATTGGCTGGGTAAACAATCCCTCTTCAAGGGGCCGCTGGGCTGGTTAATGAAAAGTCTTGGCGGCATCCCCGTTAATCGGCAAAAATCCCAGAACTTTGTAGATGAAATTCGCAAAGTATTCGACAGCTTTGACGAACTGGTGGTAACCTTGTCGCCGGAGGCTACGCGCGGGAAAAGCGCTTACTGGCGCAGTGGTTTTTATCATATTGCCCGCAATGCCAACGTGCCCATTGCTTTGGGTTTTTTGGATTACGAAAAAAAAGAAGGCGGTTTTGGCCCCCTGATTTATCCCACGGGAAACATGGAAGAAGATTTAAAAATAATAAGAGAATTTTATACCGACAAACGCGGCAAGTATCCGCAAAATGAAGGCGTAGTTGTCTGGCGTTCTGATCAATAAACCAGCCAGGCGTCAGGAAAACCTTTTTGACGCACACGCTTTAAAGCCGCTTCAGCCTCTTCACGCGTCTTATACTTTCCCACAAAAATTTTGTACAATCCGCCGCTCCGTTTGTAATAGGAGGGAGCGGAAAAAGTTTTTTGTAATTGACTAACCACTTGCAGGGCGCGGGCTTCATCGCCGGTGGCTAACACCTGGATGGTGATCTTTCCTGTGGTTGTCCGTGGATTTGCGATCATCGAATTAAGCTGAGAGCCGGCAGTATTTGCTGTATCGGCTTTGTTGTGTGTGGGAATGCGGATTTTACGCTTCACCACCCAGGCGCCCTTATATCCCTTAACATGGAAATAACGGTTAGCCGAATCGGCGGACATGCGGTAAAGGTAATCGCCAACCTGAATTTTAAACAGACCCCTGTCTTTGGTCAGATAAACAGAATCGGCAGTAAGGGCCCGGGCGGCAGTGCGCTGACTCAAAGCCCGCAATGAATCCATCCCGGCAAATATTTGCACGCGAAAGCCGTCAACTTCTTTGTATGGCGGCGCCGCTGGCGGCGGCGGAGGTAATAGCACAGTTTTTAGCGTGGCGCTATCGCCAGGGTGCGTTTGCAGCGAATCGAGAAACGGATCGTGCACATCAGCTTGTTTGTAAAACAGAACCGAGTCAGCCTTTGCTTCGGCAGAGCTTTTTCTTAATAAGCCATTGGGCTGGCAATTCTGTAACAGAAAAAGCGCGCTTAGAGCAACCAAAGATATAATTTTAAACATTAGTAAGCCTTTTTAAGAATAGTTCCCGGAAAATATTTATTCACTAAAATATCGTAATACTTAAATCCCTTTACAGACATATTAACGGCGCCCCACTGGCACATGCCTATGCCATGACCGTATCCGCCGCCTTTGATAACCATTAGTGAATCGGAGGGGTTTTCGATGTAAAATAATGTGCTGGGCAGCGTCCGGCCGTTGCGGTCTTTAAAAAATTTACGAATGTCATATTCCTGCAGCATGAGGCTGGAATCGCCGTAGATTATTTGCATTTTTTGTACGCGGCCGCTGGCTGAACGTTGTAGCACCTGGGCGCGCAATTCAAGTTGCGTCGTATCTTTAACGGTTTGGTTTAGAAGGGAGATATTTTTTATTTCTTTAAAGAGGCTGTCGATTTGCGGCAGTGTAAACGTACGCCGCCAGCGAAATTTGGGCGAAATGGTGCAGGCAAATTCCTGGCCAATTAAATCTTTAGCCGAAATTAAATAGGGCCGCGCTAAACCTGAAAAAACATCGGAAGCGTTCTCTGTGATGCCTCCGCAGGTAGAGTGGTAAAATACATCGGCCAGCGAATCTTTGTACATGAGCACATCTCCGCGTGTTTGCCGCAAGGCTTGATCCGACAGGGGGTTATGTACATTTCCCCCTTTATATACCTGATCCCGCTGGTCATCGTAAACATCAAACAGCCGGTCACTCTGATGCTCAATTTTTTTAAGAGCGTAGGTACGGGCGCAAATGGCCTGTGCCTTAACCGCATTCAGATATTCTTTTTGTGAGGTGGGGATTTCCGCCGGCACCACGCCCTGCAGGTAGCGTTCGAGATCAAGCCGGTTGATAATCTGCAGCGTATTTTGATCTTGCGCGGCGATTATAATCTCACCGTAATACTCATTCCCCTGAAAGCGAAAAGAGGCATCGCGGCTTAGCGGTTTAAAACGGATGATTTCCTGTGCGCTAAAAGTGAGCAGGCGGTTTGCGTTAAAAATTTTATAGCCGAATCGTGATATGGTTAAATAGATCTTTTTATTTTTCTTGCCGAATTCGTATTGCGCCTCTTCCGAATGCAGGAGGTATTTGTCGTTAAAAAAGATAGAATCTTTTTGGCTGATGGATGCCAACAGCACACGGATTTTCGGCGCCGGCGTCAATCCGCTCTTTTTTAAAATCGGTTGGCAGGAAAACAGAAAGGCCGTCAAAACCAGCAAGCCGGCTTTTAGATAAATTCGCACGGAGAGGCTCCTCAATTCAGGTTAGTAACAACGCCAACCTAAAAAATGATCAAAAAAAATCCAAATGAATATTTAGAGGTATCAGCAAAAACCACAAAGCCTGCAGAGTACATTGGGGAAAGATAAAGATTTTTTTGCAAGATTTCATGAAAGCCGGGCGTCAAATTTTTAATTAAGGAGAAAAGTATTTTTAAATATCTCTGTGTTTTCAGTGCTCTCCGCAGTCTAAAACAAAACCACAGAACGCTCTGTGACCCAGACTGCCGGTTATTTTTCCCCGCTTATTAGCGCATCCAGAATTTGCTGTGTGTGGTTTTGGGTATCCACACGGTCGAATACATGAAGTACGGCACCGTCTTTGTCGATTAAGTAGGTAATTCTGTTTGCCACCAACCGCCCGAATAAACCGCTTTTAGCCCCGTACATTGCGGCCACTTTTTTTCTGTATCGGAAAGAAGAGGAAAGGGAAGATCGTATTTTTTGATGAATTTCTGGTGTGACTCCCGATCGTCGTAACTTATGCCTAAAACGGCGATGTTTTGTGCTAACAGAGCTTCATAATTATCGCGCAAATTACAGGCTTCTGCCGTGCAGTCCGGCGTATCGTCCTTGGGATAAAAATAGAGAACCACCATTTTGCCCAGATAATCGGATAAATGATGAATTGTGCCGTTGGCGTCTGGCAAAGAAAAGTCTGGCGCCTTCTGCCCTGTTTTTAAAACATTCCCCGCCATAGCGACTCCAATCACAACTACAAGAATTAACACTGAGTAAATCGTGCGCATGTTTACCTCGTTAATAATTCGTTTGATTGGATAACTAAAATGTAAGATGAAAAATTCCGCGTAAAATTTCCGTTGGAGTTTTAAGATAATTCCTGTAATTTTGATAATGAGGTTGAGAATCTTATCATAAACTTGGTGTCAAATGACTAAAACAAAAATAACTCTGTATATAGTATTGGCCCTGGCAATAGTCTATTGTTTTTACGGCTCAGTAAATACAGTACAAAAAATCTACCACACATTTATTTTTAACAATAAAAAACACAAGCTTAAGATACAAACGCTTACTTTGTCGGGAGATTTTAATCGCTGGCAAAAAGACGGCCCGGCTTTAACCGACGCCGACAGCATATGGCGCGTTACGGTTAAACTCATACCCGGATGGCACTATTATCGCTATGTACTTAACGGAGAAACCTGGCTGCGGGATTTTGACAATCCGCAATACGGCGGTTCTTATTCCAATTCCATGGTTTATGTGGACACGTTACCAATACCCTTCATTACCGCTACCACTCCGGCTAATGGTAGCTGGCTATATGAACTACGGGATACGTTAAAACTGCAATTTAATCAAAGCCTGACCCAGAGTAACCATTTGCACACGATAATTTGGCTGGACGGACAGAAGAGAACGTTTATTTTAAAGGACTCACTTGTTTTAGCGGCCTTTAATCCTTCGGGAGAGGGCGAACGGCGCTGGCGGATTGAATTGCGGTCAAAGTCAGGCGCCACGGTCTACAGCAAGGAGGGCATCTTTTTTGTGAACCGTGACAACCAACCGCCCGTAGCCCATGCTGGTTATACGCAATTTGTCAAATTAAACGACCATGTTCAACTCGACGGAGGCATGTCCTTCGATCCTGATTTGGAACCGAGGCTGCATTTCTCATGGCGGCAAATTTCCGGCCCATTTAAAACGGAACTGAAAAAAAGCAAAACGCCGTTTGCCGAGTTTTCGTCTAAAAGCAGCGGAATGTATGCTTTCCAGCTAACGGTGCGCGATTCAATGGGCGCCGAAAGCCGAGACACGGCAGAGGTTGTTGTTTTGCCGCAGCGCCGTCCGGAAACTATTTTTTATTTACGCCGCGCAGACTTCAATCGGCCTGTCCGCAAAGCGGCTCTGGTGGGCGAGTTCAACCAGTGGAACAAGGAAACGCTGCCTTTTGTGGCGGATTCCGATTCGGCCGTCTGGCGGGCAGCCGTTAGTCTGCCGCCGGGACAATATGAGTACAAATTTGTTCTCAACGATCAAAACTGGCTGACCGATCCGCAAAACCCGAACACCGTTCCCGATGGCTGGAAGGGGCGCAATTCCGTTCTTACCGTCAAAACGCAGGAGCAGGCAAGGTTAAACTTCGTATCTTCCCATCAATTGCCTTCTACTCATAAGCTGCGTATAACCATAAAAGCAAACAACAGAAAAGGTCTGCGAGTGCGCTGGTTTGCCGATGCGCAAAACAAAGGCGACCGCTACCTTGCCAGGGATACCCTTCTGTTTTTTGATGACCGTAACCCGCAGGGCGTTTATTATTACTATGCCCTTCCGCAAAAAAATGGCCATTTCGGACAACCGTTGTCTCTGATGATTGGCCATTTTAAACACACCACAGTTGCAGATTTTTCCCGATCGCCGGCCTGGGTTGATACGGCCATAGTATATGAAATATTTGTGCGCACTTTCAGCGCCAGCGGAGATTTGCAGGGCGTGCTGCGGAGGCTGCCCTATCTAAAAAAACTGGGCGTCAATACGCTGTGGCTGATGCCGGTTTACGATGGCCCCACCGAGCATGGTTACGCACCCACCGACTTGTTTGCCATTGAAAAAGATTACGGCACGCTAAAAGATTACCGACGGCTGATAAAAGCAGCTCATAAAAACGGCATGAAAGTTATTTTTGATTTTGTAGCCAACCATCTTTCCGATCAACACCGTTTTGTACGGGCGGCGGCCGATAATGTACGTTCGCCATTGCGTGACTGGTTTTACTGGAAGGCGGACGGCCGTTGGGGTTATCACAACGACTGGGACACGCTTGTAAATCTGAATTATAATAATACAGAAGCGCGCCATTATCAGTTACAAGCGGCCGCTTTTTGGGCTGCGCAGGGAGTGGACGGCTTTCGCTGCGATGTGGCCTGGGCCGTGCCCCATGATTTCTGGAAAGACTTCCGCCGGGAAGTTAAACAGATAAACGATCAGATTCTCCTTATTGACGAAGTGCTGCCACGGCAACCGGCCTATCACGATAATGAATTCGACATGTCCTACGATACGGATTTTTACGGTACGCTGATCGATGTGATGAACGGGCGTAAGCCGATTTCATCCATTAATTACAATTTGCAAAAAACAAGGCGCAATTATCCGCCGTCCGCTAAAAATCTCCGCTATCTGGAAAATCATGATCTGGATCGCTTTCTGAAACAATTCGGCCCGGCCAAAACAAAGATAGCCGCCGCTATACTCTTTACTATTTCCGGTACGCCGCTTATCTATCAGGGGCAGGAACAGGGGGGTCTGCAAATGCGCCCTTCCTTTCCTGGCGCCCAGGATAGAAAATGGTTTGACTTTTATCGCTCGCTCATTAAATTAAGAAAAAAGCACAAGGCCTTTACGACAGGCCGGATGCAGACCATTGACCTGAACGACTCTGCCGGGTTCTGGGAATTTCGGCGTACATATGGCGCCGAGGAGTTCCATGTGCTCATAAACTTATCAGACAGGCGAAAAGAAGTTAATATTTCTCCGGGACGATCGACCGTATACAATAAGAACGAGGGACTGCTTCAGGAAGAAGGCAGGAGTTTTATTAAACCGTTAAGTTTTATTATTTATAAAAAGGGTAAAGATGATTTCCCGTCCCGAAATGCAAAAATCCATTAAGGAGATTTACGAGCTGTATCTCCAGAGAAATGTCATTTCGGCTTTTACACTGGAATCGGTGCAAACTATTCTGGAAATAGGCAATGAAGTATTCCAGAAAAACAATCCGGAAGAAGTGGAAAAAATCCGCAAACATCCTCCCTCACAGGCGCCGGATATTCTGGATGACGAGCCCTTTTCATTGGCCAGGATGCTGGAAATTTACAAACGCCTGAAAGATCAGTTTCAGGAGATTAGCCCCGAACTCATACAACACGTATTCGAAACCAACAGCCGGCTGGCCTGGGAATCTTATCGAAAGAAATATAATGAGTATATTCTTGGTCTATATAAAGATCATCCCGAAGATGAATATATCAATTATCTGGCGGCCATCGTTTTATACGATAAAAAAGAGTACAGCGAGTCTCTGAAGTGTATCAACATGGCGCTGACCGAGAATCCTTCTTCGGCAAATTACACGCATATCAAAGGTCTTTGTTTAATGCAGGCCGGAGAGTTAAGCGCGGCGCGCACCTATCTGTACCAGGCTTTGTTTTTAATCGAACTGCGCCATGATATTCCGCCGCGCATGCTGGCCAAGGACCGTACCATTTATCCGAATTATCCAATTGAATTCCAGACTTCGGTCGATTTAATCCGTACGGATTTGCGCAAGCTGGATAAGATTGACGATATATTTAATTATGAATTTATGCCGCTCATAGAGTAATACCGGTTTTTGGGCACAACCGGAATGGCCAGCGTCATTCAGTGCTTGCCTTTGTGTGATCCCCCTGAATTAGAAAGTCTATGAAAAAGTTAAGTAAAAATATATTTTTAGTCTTTTTCTGTTTTCTCTTTTTTCAGCCGCTCTATTCGCAAAAATATATTCACAAGTTATGGTTAAAAAAAAGAATAATTGTTTTTTCTAAAAAACTTGAACTTAGCGAGAAGGGTTTCACTGTTTCGGAGAATTCTCAAATTGATTTTAATTCTCTGGATTCCATGAGAACCATCGATTCTTCATTAGTAAAGCGGTTGGTAAACCAATATAAGAAGCTTCGGGTTAGGAATCGGCCGGATGGCTTTCTGATAACGGGATTTGAGAACATAGAAAAACGGAATGCCGTTAATTTCGGAATAGAGTTATGGGGCAAGTCATTAGTTGGCGGAATCAATGTAAGCTATATATATCATGAGAAACATTCTTTCGATTTTGGATATGGAAACGGAGAGGCAAGCACAAGTTTCTTTGGCGATGTAAAAGCGGAAAACATTTATTATGTGAGCTATTCTTATTTGTCCGGAAAAAACCGGTTTAAGCGCGAATTGGGTATGGGAATATCTTATGGTAAAGGAGAATTTACAGAGATTTCCATGTTTTCAGAAACAACAGAACCTTTTAAGGGATTGATGTTTTCCGGTACCCTTGGAATGAGATATCAACGATAAGAATCGGGCATGTTTTTTAAGATAGGAGTGTCTCCCGTTTTATTCACGGAACCACAAACCAAAGTAATATTGTTCATAAATTTGGGGTTAGGTTATACG
>CAZIBE010000003.1:0-25409 GCA_964536685.1 uncultured Calditrichaceae bacterium
GTAATATTTACAACAAAACTTATCCTAAATATGATTTATTTTGGACAGCAATGACTCTGAATAATAGGGGGGCGCTCTAAAAACTAAAAAACGCTCAATTTTTTTAGTTTCAAAAACCGTTGGAAACGGTTTCATAATCATTTAAAGAAGCCTTTGAAAAATTAAGTTTTGTTTACCCTCTCCTCGGCTCCCCTCTCCCAAGTTTGGGAGAGGGGAGCCGAGGGGTGAGGGGAATAACTTTAAAAATAACTTGAATTTAGGGCGACTATTCTTTATGCGTTTACATACCATTAATAAAAATGGAATATATATGAATCTGCGCTGATGGATTTTTTCAAAAGTTTCTTAAACTTATTAATAGCACACGTTTTAAATCATGGGCTAAAATGCCTAAATATATGAGAAAAAAACGTGTTAGCGTTTTTCAAACGTCTTTTTAGAATAAACACATAATATGGTAATCATAAAATTCAATCATATTGCTAATCTTTCTTAAGAAATGTCAAAACGGATCGATTACTACATACAAAAATCACAACAAGAATTACAGGTATTTTAATGATGATCGATTTTGCTGCTTTTTTCTCCGGACTTAGCCATTTAATCTTTGCCCTGATTGCCGGAAAGTATTTTTCGCGTAAACACCTGAGTTTACCTTGGTTTAATCTGATAATTTTTGGTTTGTTAATGGCCGTACATGAATGGCTGGTTATTGTAAATCTGTTCTATCCCATAGAAACTATTTTTTGGCAATTATCCATTGCACTGGAATTTTTTGCTCTGCTTGCCTTATTGGAGTTTAGCCGTCGTACATTGGGTGCGCTGAAAATTGAATTAAGCTGGAAGCTGGTCTATCTGCCTGTTTCTATCATCGCCCTAATTACCCTCTTTATAAACGGCTATCTTTTTTATACTTTTACCGAAGTCTTTCTGGTGTTTTACGTAATGGCCTTTCCCATAGTAATTACCTGGAATTTAAAGAAACGACGCTCCGGCCATCAGGCATTATTGTATGCTATATTGTTTTTTTTGCTGCTTTACGCTTTATTTTTCGCACTATTTGATCCCGGTAAATTTATTTTTTCCGGCACGTATGCCAGCCTGCCCTTAAAGGAGCATGTAATCTTTTATCTTAGGGGAGTGATTATTTATTTTCTGGGATTTTTAATCTGGTATTTTAATTCACAACAGGAAAAGAAAAGGTTTCAGGCGCGCAAGCGTCTGTTTAAAATCCGCTACAGCCTGATTACGGCCGCCGGCATTCTATTACTGATGGTAGCTGGCTGGCTGGCAACTAACTTTAATGGTCAGGAAGCGTTTAATGAGATTGCCAGTTCTAACAGGCAAAAAGCGCGTTATATTGCCGGACAAATCAAAGATGAAGTTAAATTAGGGGAACGTACGGTTCAGGGAATCGCCGGTTCCTTTAATCTGAGAAAAGCCTTACTTAATCCCACAAAGTCAAATCTTCAAAAAGCGGAAAATGTGCTCCACCGTTATCGCGACGCCTTAAAAGCAGCGGTGATTTTTGTGATGGACATAAAAGGTACGGCCATTTTATCGACTAACCGCCATTCCCAAACAAGTTTTATCGGAAAAAATTACAGTTTTCGACCCTATTTCAAAGAGGCGCTTCAGGGACGCCTGGGACGTTATTTTGCCATCGGCGTTACATCGGGGAAACCGGGCTTTTATGCCAGTTATCCGGTACGCGATAATCAGGGAAATGTTGATGGCGTAATCGTTATTAAAATGGATATTCGTCAATCCCTGCCGGATATAGACAGCACAAAAATGAATATGTTTTTAGTCAATCCCGACGGGATTGTTTTTTTGTCTGATAAAAAGGAATATGAACAAAAAAGTCTGTGGCCAATATCCGGCAGACGATTGGAAACATTGCTGCGCACACGGCAATTTGGCAGGAAATCATTCGAATCTCTGGATTTGGGACATCTCTCCGATAGTAAATTGATTACCTTCCGAAAACATCTGGTTTTTAGTACCGTGCTCCCCTTTTTAGATGGCGGCTGGAAACTGATTCTTCTCAGTAATACCAAGCAACTTATTTTTTATCGTTTATTCGCCATTTTGATAACCTTTTTTTTAGCGCTGGTGATACTAATCTTCATGATAGTGCTGGAGCAAACCAGCGAGATAGCCGTAAATTTATCTAAATCGGAAGAACAATTGCGGAACATCTTCGAGACGGCGCCGGAGGTTATCCTGTTAGTCAGTAAAAACGAACACAAAATCCTTTTGATGAATCAATATGCCCGCGAGTTACTGGGCTATTCTAACGAAGAATTACTTAACAGCAACTTTAGCCAACTTTTCCATAGCGGGTTTAATGTATTCACCAAAGAACTGGAAAAAATATCTGAATCGCGCTTAATTCGTCTTCGCAATTTCAGATTTGTAAAAAAAGACGGATATACTATTGATCTTGACGGTACAGCTACAAAAATCGTCTGGGGTGAGAACGAACAGTATATTTTGTTTTTAAACGATGTCACCGAACAGAAGAAAGCTGAAAAAGAACTAAAAGAAAATGAACTAAAATACCGCAATATTTTTGACAACGCCAGCGATGCCATTATTCTATTAAGTGGCGGCAAGATAATCGATTGCAATACAAAGGCCGCGGAAATTTTCCGGCTGCCCAGAGAAGAATTAATTAATCAATTACCGGAAAAGTTCTTGCCGGAATATCAGCCCAATGGCAGCCAATCCTTTAATCTGTTTAGCGACCATTTAACTTCCGCCTTAAGCGGACGCAGCCCCAGATTTACCTGCCAGTATTTGCGCAGCGATGCTACGCCTTTCGATGCTGAGGTGAGCCTGAGTAGGGTTGAAGTGCGTGGAGAAATCGTAATTCAGGCTATCATTCGTGACGTAACCGAGCAAAAACAATTAGAGCGCAGCCTGCAGGACGCCCGCGACCGCGCCATTGAAGCCTCGCGCATCAAATCGGAGTTCTTAGCCAATATGAGCCATGAAATCCGCACACCCATGAATGGCGTAATCGGCATGCTTGACCTGCTAAGCAGCACCGACATGGACGCGGAGCAGGTAGACTATGTGAACATGGCCAAAATTTCCGCAGAATCATTATTAACCATAATTAACGATATTCTGGACTTCTCAAAAATAGAAGCCGGCCGTTTGCAAATTGAGGAAACCGATCTCAACGTTCAATCGGTTATCGAAGGTGTTGGCGATACGCTGGCTAAATCCGCACACGAAAAAGGTCTGGAGTTCATCTGCTATACCGATAAGGATGTGCCGCTAAATTTATTAGGAGATCCTGTTCGTTTACGACAGATTTTGATCAATTTCACGGCCAATGCCATCAAATTTACGCACGAAGGCGAAGTGATGGTGCGTTGCGGACTTCTCAAGAAAGAAGAGCAGCGTGTTTGGTTAAAATTCGAAATCAAAGATACGGGCATCGGCATTCCCAAAGAAAAGCAGGAACACATTTTTGAAGCCTTCGAGCAGGCTGATGGCTCTACCACACGCAAATATGGCGGCACCGGTTTAGGGCTGGCCATTTCGCGCCAGTTAATTTCGTTGATGCAGGGCGAACTAAAATTGCAGAGCGCCGTGGGTAAAGGCAGCGCCTTTACCTTTACTCTGCCGTTCCAATTATCTACAAAAGTAGAGGCTGCTCCTTTAAGATTTGGGCGGGACTTTGGCGGCAAACGGGTTTTGATTGTTGACGATAACGACACCAATCGAAAAATATTAATACAAATGGTAACCAATTTAAATATGCAGGCCACGGCAGTGCCGAGTGGCAAGGCAGCTTTTGAAATATTGGAAAAAGAAAAAGCGGAAGGCCCCGCTTTTGATTTAATTTTACTGGATGTACGCATGCCGGAAATGGACGGCCGTCAGGTAATCCGGAAATTAAAAAAAGAGGGCTATCTCGAACATCTCAAAGTCGTCGTTCTAAGTTCGTCCGGAGGCGTTTCTGAAAAACGTTGGTTCAAGCGCAACGGGGCTCATGAATTTCTCAACAAGCCTATCCGCCAAGCCCGTCTCTTTGAAGTAGTTCAGGATGCGTTTGAAGAAGCCGAAGACGCCAAGGAAAGGACTAAGGCACAGAAAAAGGGAGCACAGGATGAGAAACAAATATCTGCAGCAAAATCTGCTCGCATTTTGTTGGCCGAAGATAATCTGATTAACCAAAAAGTGGCCGTACGCATGTTGCAGAATGCCGGAATGAAAGTGGAAATCGCCAATAACGGCCGAGAGGCATTAAATATGGTTTTTGAAAATCAATACGATGTGGTGTTAATGGATGTGCAGATGCCGGAAATGGACGGTTTTGAGGCGACCCAGGCCATCCGCGCTCATGAAAACGAAAAAATGCATATTCCTATCATTGCTATGACCGCTCATGCCATGGAAGGAGACCGCGAGCGCTGCCTTGCTGCGGGAATGGATGATTATATCAGCAAGCCGATTAAAAAAGAAGATTTATTTGCCATTCTGCAAAAATATCTTCCTGGGTACGCAGAAAAAAAGTGAGAGGGCAATCAATTTGCGGATGATTTATGTAGCCTGATTAGAGGATAAGCCGCTAAAAAGATCAGCGCGCTGATTAATAAACCGCCTCCTTCACCGCATAAATCTACCAGCCAGCCTAAGAGGGGAGCGTAAGCCGCCACTAAAATGGTTTCGATTTGCGATTCCGCCGACAGGCCGGAGGCCATCACTTTTGAATCAATTTTTTCACTGAGATAGCTAAGCGCCAATGGCCGTCGTAAATTTTGTATTAAAAATAAAATGGTAAAAATAAACGCTGCGGCGATAGGGAGATTGAAAATCAACAATATGCCGGCTACTATTACGCTGGCCACTCCGACCAAGTAGAGGGAATCGATAGCCTTTGGCAGGTGCCGCAAAGCTTTTTCCAATTTCCATGCATTACGTGAGGCATATGAAGTCATTAAAAAAATAAAAAAATAGACCAAACCGGTAAGGATGGCCGTTCGTCGTTGCACGTTGATAGTTAAGAAGAGCGGCAAAGATATTACGGTTATTTTGAGCAGCGGTTGCAAATAATCTTTAGTTCCCTTAAAAAAGGCGATGTAAGCGGCGGCATTGAACAAAGCCTTGACGCTGTCTGCCTGCCGAAAAATAGCCGCAAAGCTGCGCAAGGTTTGTACGATGGGCGCTAAAAATAAGCCCGCTTTAAAATTAACATGTAATCCTTCTGCCTGATGGCCATAGTCCAGCTCCTTTGGGTAAGAAGTTATCAGCAGCAGATCAATGAAATAGGGGATAACGGCATATAAAAAAAGTACATTGTAGTTCCCGCCGTAAAATACGATAGGAATCGCCAACAGGGAACTTAAAGCGGAGCCCAATTGTGACCACGAACGCGTACCGCCATAATATTGCGATTTGTATTCCAGTAAATCATTCAGCAATAAATATTGCAGTATGATGGCCTTGTGCGTGCCGGAACGGAAGGCCTCGCCCAGACCAAAGGCCATCATGGCCAGCGCCAGTAGGGCAAAGGACTGGGCTGAATAAAAAATAATGAACGAAGCAATGTAGCTGCTCAAAGCAAAAATCAGCGCTTTTTTGCGTCCCATGGCATCGGCCACAACACCGGAAGGCACTTCGAATACGTTGATGGTAATCTGACGAATGGAATAGAGCAGGCCCACCTGAAAATAGGTAAGCCCGGCTTCTTTTAAAAACAGTAAAAAGAAAATATCAAAGAACTTCAGGTTTTTCAAAAAACCGTATGCGGCAAATTTGTAAAACTGTAAATTTTTAGGGAAAGAGGTCATTTTTGTTTCCACAATCGTAATGAAATAGTAATCTATATCATGAGTTTACTCTGGTATGTTTTAAAAACGTTCAAACGTTTTCTCAAAATTTTATACATTTTAGCCTACACTTTAAATCGAGGGCAATGAATAAGTTAAAATATATTATGAAACCGTTTCCAACGGTTTCTGTAAACAGACGTTGAGCGTTTTTTAGTTTTTAGAGCAAACTCAAATCATTCTAAATTAACTAAATTTTAAAGATGGTGCCAAATGGAAATAGTTTTATCCTAAAAGAGATCATCGGCGACAATTAAAACAAGCTATGTCTTGACTTAAAATTATGCTCAAAGTAAATTGCAAAACTTATACATGATAGAAACTGAAGTACTAAATCAAAAATGGAGGCGATACATGTCCGGTAAATATGTTTATAAATTCGGCGCCGGCCAGGCAGAAGGCAATACCGAAATGAAGATTCTTTTAGGCGGCAAAGGGGCCAACTTAGCCGAGATGTCCAATCTGGGAATTCCCGTACCGCCGGGGTTCACTATCTCAACCGAAGTTTGCGCCAGATATTATGAAAATAATGGCAACTACGAGCAGGAAGTCATCGATCAGGTAAACGAAGGGATGGCGCATATCGAAAAAGTAATGGGCCTGAAATTCGGCGATCCCAACGACCCCCTGCTGGTTTCCGTGCGTTCCGGCGCTCCGGCGTCCATGCCCGGTATGATGGACACCGTTTTGAACCTGGGGTTAAATGATGAAACCGTTCAGGGACTGATTAAAAAATCCAATAACGAGCGTTTTGGCTGGGATTCTTACCGCCGCTTTGTACAGATGTACGGCGACGTGGTGATGGGTTTAAAACCCGAATCCAAAGAAGAAGAAGACCCCTTTGAGATAATCATCGAAAAAGTTAAACAAGAGCGCGGCGCTAAACTGGATACGGATTTACTCGCGGAAGACCTTAAAAAATTAGTCACTCTGTTTAAAGATGAAATTAAAAAACGCACCGGAAAAGATTTCCCCACTGATGTTTGGGAACAATTGTGGGGCGCAATTAACGCCGTTTTTGGCTCATGGAATAACGATCGCGCCCTTAAATACCGTAAACTGAATAACATCCCTGCCGATTGGGGCACGGCAGTTAACGTGATGTCCATGGTCTATGGGAATATGGGTGATGACTGTGCCACCGGCGTGGCATTTACGCGCGATCCGGCCACAGGAAAAAAGATTTTCTATGGCGAATATTTGGTGAACGCTCAGGGCGAAGATGTGGTGGCCGGTATCCGCACACCGCAGCCCATTAATCACACTACCAAAACCGATCCTTCCCAGAAAACCTTAGAAGAAATTATGCCCGAGGCTTATGCGGATTTGGAAAAAGTGTATCATAAATTAGAACAACACTATCGCGATATGCAGGATATCGAGTTTACCATCCAAAACGGCCGTCTGTGGATGCTGCAAACGCGAACCGGAAAACGCACTACCGCCGCTGCCGTACGGATTGCCGTGGATATGGTGGATGAAGGTCTCATCGATAAAGAGACCGCTGTGATGCGTATCGATTCGGAACAACTCGACCAGCTCCTGCATCCTATGTTTGACCCCAAAGCCGAAAAAGACGTTGTAGCCAAAGGGCTGCCCGCTTCTCCCGGCGCCGCCACCGGACGTATCGTTTTCCATGCCGATGACGCCGAAGATTGGGCTGCCAAAAACGAAAAAGTAATCTTAGTGCGCATCGAAACCTCGCCTGAGGATATCGGCGGTATGAGCGTAGCGCAAGGTATTTTAACAGCCCGCGGCGGCATGACCTCCCATGCGGCGGTGGTAGCGCGCGGTATGGGTACGTGCTGTGTGGCCGGCTGCGGCGATTTGGAAATCAGTTACAAAGATAAAACAATGAAGACCAACGGAAAAGTGTTTAAAGAAGGCGACTGGATTTCGCTGGACGGTTCCAAGGGCGAAGTGATTTCCGGTAAGGTGCCGACTATTGAACCGGAACTTTCCGGAAATTTTGCCAAGCTGATGGGCTGGGCCGACGACTTGCGTAAACTGAATGTGCGCACCAACGCCGATACGCCGCATGACGCTTCTGTGGCGCGTAACTTCGGCGCCGAAGGCATCGGTCTGTGCCGTACCGAACACATGTTCTTTGAAGGCGATCGCATCATTGCCGTACGCGAAATGATTTTAGCCGACGACGAAGCCGGCCGCCGTAAGGCGCTGGAAAAACTGCTGCCCTATCAGCGCAATGACTTTTATGGTATTTTTAAAGCCATGCACGACCTGCCTGTGACCGTGCGCACGCTGGACCCGCCGCTGCATGAATTTTTGCCGCATGACGACGCCAGCCAAAAGGAAATGGCCGAACAGATGGGCATTTCCCTTGAACAGGTAAAGGCAAAAGTGGAAGCCTTGCACGAGTTCAACCCCATGTTAGGGCACCGCGGCTGCCGTCTGGGAATTACCTATCCGGAAATTACCGAAATGCAGGCCCGCGCTATTATCGAAGCTGCTTGTCAGTTGACCAAGGAAGGCGTAAAAGTCTATCCGGAAATCATGATTCCGTTAGTAGGCACAAAAGCAGAATTAGCCAATCAGAAAGAGGTCGTTGTACGAATCGCCCAAAAGGTAATGGATGAAATGGGCGTTACCGTGGACTACATGGTAGGCACCATGATTGAAATTCCGCGGGCCGCCCTAACCGCCGACCAGATTGCCGAAGAAGCTCAGTTTTTCTCCTTTGGCACCAATGATTTAACACAGATGACCTTCGGCTACAGCCGCGATGACGCCGGCAAATTTCTGAAAGACTATGAGGATAAAGGCATCTTAGAAGACGATCCTTTCCAGACGCTGGATCAGAGCGGTGTAGGACAATTGGTAGAAATGGGCGTAAAAAAAGGCCGTTCAACCAAGCCAAATCTGAAGGTTGGTATCTGCGGCGAGCACGGCGGCGATCCGCGCTCGGTTGGTTTTTGCCATCGCGTGGGCATGAATTACGTAAGCTGTTCGCCTTACCGTGTACCCATCGCCCGTTTGGCAGCCGCCCAGGAAGCGATTCGCGAAAAAAATCAATAAAAGATATAATGATTGGTTGAAATGAAAAAAGCCGTCCTTTGTAACGGGACGGCTTTTATATAGTCGAGGAAGCTTTCGGGAATAGGCATTGAATATGGCTCCCGAAAATTTCCTCTTTTTTTTAGAAATAAGATACTGAAAATTAACTAACTATGTGTGATTGCACGCACGAAGACACAGGATCCTCGATTTTTTATGAAAAAAATATTGCTGCTGCACTGCGGCGGAACATTTGGCATGACTCCGCAGGAACCGGATCAGGTGCTGGCGCCGCCTGAATTCCAACATGAAATATTGGAATATGTACCGGAGTTGAACAAGCTGGCGCAAATTGATATCCGCATTCCCTTTAATTTGGACAGTTCCAATGTGGGGCTTGAGGAATGGTCGCAACTGGCTAAGATGATTTTTGAGAATATGGACGCCTACGATGGTTTCGTGGTAATCCACGGAACGGATACTATGGCCTACACTGCTTCGGCTCTTTCGTTTTCGCTGCTTAACATACGCAAGCCGGTCATTCTTACCGGTGCGCAGCGTCCTCTTTCTCAGTTGCGCAACGACGCCCGCTCCAATTTGATTGACGCCGTGGAGCTGGCCACGATGAATATCCCTGAGGTGATGATTGTCTTTGGTCAGCGCATTCTGCGCGGTAACCGCAGTAAAAAGATTAATGTGTTCAGTTATGAGGCCTTTGATTCACCGAACTTTCCTTATTTGGGGCGCATCGGCGTTACCATCGAAATCGAACGTTCACGCCTTTTAAAGGTGCACGGGACTCCTGTATTGTTAGAAGGATTTCGACCTGCTGTCAGCGTTATCAGTATTCAGCCTTCTATGAATCCTCAGGGGTACATGTCCCTGCTGGAAACCGATTTACAGGCCTTTATTTTGGTGGGCTTTGGTTCCGGTAATTTACCGGGCGAAGCGAACGACTGGGTGCAGTTTATTTCTGCCGTGCAGGAGGCTGGTAAAGCAGTCTTTGTAGGCAGCCAATTGGTTTACGGCGGCACCAATCTGGAACGCTATAAATGTGGTCAGCGGGCCCTACAGGCCGGCGCTCGCGGCATTGGCAATATGACCCTGGAATCGGCCTATGTGAAACTACAGAAGATTCTGTCGCTTACAGGCGATCGCCAAACGGTTTACGAAAAATTTTATCAGGATTGGGCAGGGGAATTATAGGTGTGGCCAAACATATTTAAGCGCGAATATGCCAAAGTCGTTTATTCTATCGATTATATTTACGGACTGCCATCGGTCGGCGCTCACCAGACCTTTGATATTATGCGTTTTAAAAAAATACGCGATAAACTGGTGGAAGACAAACTGCTAAACCGGCGTCACATTCTGCGCCCCGATCCCTGCAGTTACGACGATATTCGTCTGGTTCATACGGAAACATATTTAAAAAAAATTCGTAATGCGCAGTACGCCAGCAAAATTTTAAAAATTGATGTTGTTAATTTGTTTTACAACTCGATTTTAGAGTATTACCGCGCCGTAACCGGCGGTACGCTGTTGGCCACGGCTTACGCTTTAAAATGGAATGTGCCTGTTTTTAATCTGGGAGGCGGGTACCACCATGCCCATCCGGATAAGGCCGAGGGATTTTGCCTTTTAAACGATGTGGCCATCGCCATCGAAAAATTTCGTAAGTTACGGCGCGGCCAGAAATTTATGATCATCGATCTCGATTATCATCAGGGAAACGGTAATTTACTTTATTTTAAAGACGACGAACAAGTGTACACGTTTTCCATGCACGCCGACACCTGGGTAGAGATCGACCGCCCGAATAATCGGGATATTTTGCTGCCGTCCGGCTGTTCCGACGAAGAATACTTAACTACAATGGAAAGGGAACTGAACGAATCCTGCATGGAATTTAAACCGGATGTGGTTTTTTATATTGCCGGTTCGGACGTATATGAAAAAGATACGCTGGGCGATATGCGCCTGAGCCGCGAGGGCATTTTAAAACGGAATCTGTTCGTTTACCGCAAGGTACGTAAACGGGGCTTGCCGCTGGTTGTTTTGGCCGGCGGCGGTTACGGGCAGGATAGCTGGGAAGTGTACTACGATTTTATTGCCTATGGTCTGGGGCATAAATACTGAGAGAGATATTTTAAATTTTAGCGCTATGTAAAATAATTCGGGATTAGGAACTGGGAACTACTTCCCTTACATTCTTCTTAAAAAAGGGGAGCGTCGGTTTTCTGTTTCCGGATTCCCTATTTTACAACGAGAAGCACGTGTCTTTTAATAGATTGAAAAGATATGATTATTAAAAAAAATTACTGGAGTATTGCCAGGCGTCTGACAACCGCTCAGTTGCAAAAGGAGAAGGACGGCGGCTATTATCTGGATGAAGCCGATTTGTTTAATGTCAATATCGGCAACCGCGGCAACAGCTTTTTTCTGGGATATTACTCCAAAGAGGGTCTTGATCTCGTTTTTGATAAATACGACGTGTATCATGACCTGCGTAAAAAGGGCTTTGCAAAGCCTTTTCTGGATTTAGACACCAGCGATGCCTTTGTGCACAAACTGGCCATTTATGACGCTAAAAAATCTCCCGATCATCTGTTAATGGAGGTCGTGCTGCGCCGGCAATTAACGCCAATAGATATGCCCTTTTACTCGCCGCTGAACGGCCAAAAATATGAGACGCTGGCTATCGAATGGATGTGTCTGCAAAATCCGCGTAAAAAGTTTTCAAAAGAACGGCCGCGATTGCCGGGACAGGCTTATCCGGGATTGGGCCTGGCCTCGAAGGCAGTGGAGTTACTGATGATTACAGCCTGGCGTTTAAATCTTGCGGGATTACTGAACACGCCGCAACATTATCATAACGCGGTTTTGTATTCACGCATTTTTTACTATATTGAACCGCAATATCAGGCCATGCTAAAAGCGATGCAGCGCGATCTTAAGCGCTTTCCTCTGTATATGATCGCCTGGGCAATAGAGTGGGGCGCCGTGCGTCATGTGGATAGCGGCAAAATATTGCAATGGCCGGCCGTCAAACAAATGGTTCCTCTGAACGCTAAACTCAAAGAGCTGTTTACTTCTAAAGGTTACCGCTCCTTTGTACGTGAAGAGGCCAAAAACTATCACTTTGAATTAGATGAAAATAAATATAAACTAATGAAAGAAAAACATAAGGAGAAACTTTAATGAAGTTGAAAGCCATTCAATTGCGTAAAGGAAATATTATCATTTTTAAAGACGATCTTTATGCCATTACCGAGGCCATGCATGTTACGCCCGGAAAGGGACAGGCTTCCATTCAAACCAAAATGAAGAGCATCCGCACAGGCGCCAATGCCGAAAAACGCTTCCGTCCCGACGAAACCGTTGAAAAAGCGGATTTACAGACACGCAAAATGGAATTCATTTATCAGGATGGCGAGGATTATTATTTTATGGATCAGGAAACCTTTGAACAAATCCCGCTTAAAGAGGATTTGCTGGGCGAGGCGCCGCTTTATATGCTGCCGAATACCGAAGTGGAAGTGGATTTTTATGAGAATGCCCCTATTGGTATTGAACTGCCGTTAACCGTAGAATTAAAAGTGGTCGAAACTGAACCGAATTTAAAAACGGCCACGGTGTCGTCCTCCTACAAACCGGCGGTGCTGGAAACCGGTCTAAAAGTGCAAATTCCGCCGTTTATCGAGGAAGGGGAGGTCATCCGCATTGATACACGGGACGGGAAATATCTGGAACGCGCTAAATAATATTCTACCGATTGGTGGTTACAATACAATGTCCTCCTGTTGATTAATTCTACGGAGGATTTTTTTTTGTGCTTTTAAGCGGAATTTTTAATTCTGTGCCGTTTGCTTGTAACATATGGCTGCTCTTTAGATACGAAAAATGTTAGCTTATAGCCTTATATATCTTATCCTTATTTCTTTCTTTTACCCTTGATCCTTTTCTCTTCTCTTTTGAGTGATAATATCCTAAAGAAAACTCTTTCAGAGAGAGAATAGTAAGAGAAAAAATTTTAAGCAACCAAATGACCGTAGCTTCGTATTACTTCCATAGCTCACTAATTTATTTCTTTTAATAAAATGAAAAGAGGAAAACTCACATTTTTTTAAAAGTGGTCGATTAAATGTACACTAACTGTTTTTGGAAGCGGATGATTAAGCTGACAATGCACATGTAACGAATTAAATGAAGATTATGAGCAAAATCAATGTTTTAATTATCGAAGATAATGCCGACTATGCTTTTTTAGTGCAGGATAGTCTGACCAGCGAATTGGACGCAGAGGTGACCAGCGTGGCCTCGGCAAAAGCTTTAAAGAAGGAATATATCCGCAAAGCGGACGTCATTCTCCTTGATTATAATTTGCCGGACACCACCGGAACCGAACTTTTGCAGAAGATACGCACCATCTCTGAATCGCCTGTAATTATCATCACCGGCGATAAAAGCCTGCAGACTGCAGTAAGCACCTTAAAAGAGGGCGCCAGTGAGTTTTTGGTTAAATCGCCCGAAACCATTGTGGTGATTCCACAGGTGGTCAAAAATGCGCTGGACAAGTTTCAGCGGGAACAATTATTAAAAAAAGAACATCACGAAAAAGAAATATTAGCGACCAAGATCGAAACTTTACAACAGGTGCTGACCACGCTGGCACATTATATTAATAATTCTACGACCACGATTTTTGGCTATGCCCAGTTGTGTACAGACGATGCGGATATACCGCCCCGCTGTAAAAAGTTGGCTAAAATCAGTTTAAAAGAGACTAAAAAAATTACGCTGGTTCTGAAGGAACTGGAAAATTTTGTAACCAATATGGAAATCAAAACCACCGATTATGTAAATATTCCGGATGCTATGTTTGCCATTGAGGAAAACATCAAAAAAAACATGGAAAAAAAGCAATAAAATCAACCTTCTCCTTGCTCAAACCTTGCCCCTACCTTAGAAAATCCTTATATTCAATGCTTCTCAAAACAATAGGTAAAATTTCAGGAGGGATGTTTGTGAAACGTTTTATGATTTTATTCGTTGCATTAAGCTTTGTGCTGTCCGGAGTTCTGATTGCCCAGGATGCGCAAAAAGTTAGCGGACCGGCGCAGGGAACAAAGCAGAGTGTCAAAAAAGAAAAAAAGGGACATACGCCCGAAGCCGGAGAAGCGTTCAACAAAGGCTTGAATTTAGTGAAAAAGCGTAAATATGACCTGGCTGTTCCCGAATTTCAGAAAGCCCTGAAAGCAGAAGCAGATTTCCCCGATGCTGAATATATGCTGGGATATTGCTATAAAAAATTAGATAAATTCGCCGATGCCGAAAAGGCCTTCCATCGCGCTATTAAATTAGATTCCAAATTTGTCAAAGCATATGTTGCCCTCGGTAATCTGTTGGCCATCGAGGATCGCAAAGCGGAAGCGATAAATACCTACGAAGCGGCCCTGGCCATTAACGCTAACAGCCCCAAAGCCAATTTCGGTTTGGGAAAGGTTTATTACGATCAGGGAAAATATAAAAAAGCGCTGAGCTATTTGGAAAAAGCGGTTAAGATAAAAAGCAATTACGTATTGGGCCACAATTTACTGGGATTGACCTATAAAAAATTGAAACGCTACAAAGAGGCCGCCGCCGAGTTACAGCAGGCAGTGGATTATGCTAAGGGAAACAGCAGAAAAGCAATCTATTACTACCGGCTCGGAGAAGTGTACGTTTTAGGTAAAAAATACAAAAAAGCGGAAGAGGCCTTATTAAACGCGGCGAAGTTCAGCAAGAATCCCACCATCAAAGCCGGCGCTAACTTTTATCTTGGTGATGTGTATAAAAACACCGGACGCAAACAGACTGCCTTAAAGTACTATAAGCGTGCCGCCAAAAATACTAAGTGGAAACGCGCCGCCGAATATGAAATCGATATGATCAAACATCCGGATAAATACGCGTATTAAGCATTAATTGTGACTAATTAAATTACGGAAAGAACAATTAAACCAGAAATACACATTAAACGAAAGGAAAGAGAACACACGTATGATTACAGTTAAGATTCGTGAAAACGAACCTTTTGAAAAGGCCTTCAAACGGTTCACTAAAGCTTGTGAAAAATCAGGGTTAATGGCAGATATTAAACGTCACCAGCATTATGAAAAACCCAGCGAACAGCGCAAACGCAGGTTGAACCAGGCCCGCAGAAAAATGCGGAAATTGATGGCCGAAATTAACCGTTAATTCTTTTGGGGATGCATCATGGCCTTGGAACTGCAAATTCAGGCAGATATGAAAGCTGCTTTAAAAGAAAAAAGGCAGCACGAATTAAGCACTCTGCGTACGTTAGTTGCTCAGATCAAAGATGAACGCATCAAACTACGTCCAAAACGGGAAATAACCGAAGAAGACGTTTTGCGTGTAGTGCACAGCGCCGTGAAAAAACGCCGGGATGCCGTGGAATTATATGAAAAAGGCGGCCGTCCGGAGCTGGCGCAAAAGGAGCGTGAAGAAATCACTTTTTTGCAAAAATATCTGCCTGAACAACTATCGGAGGAAGCTGTCGCTAAAGTGATTGATGAAGTGATTGCCGCTACCGGCGCCTCCTCAATAAAAGATATGGGCAAGGTGATGGGCTCCGCCATGGGCCGCCTAAAAGGCCAGGCCGAGGGTAAGCTGGTTCAGGCCCTGGTTAAAGAAAGACTTACCAAAATGTCTTCATGAATTCCTTAGACGCCATCCTTATCATAATTATTGTTCTCTTTGCCATCCGGGGCATCTTCAGAGGATTAATTACCGAACTCATTGTTCTTATCTCGCTCACTGCGGGATTTATGCTGGCATTTTCCTACGCCGGCACAGGTATTAAAATTCTACAGAAATATTTTCCCTTACTACCGGAATTCGCCGCTAAAATCATAGCGTTCATAATCATCTTTTTGGTCATTAATATTGTGCTGCGCCTCATTGGCAAAATGTTGAACCGTTTTGCCAAATTTGCCTATTTGCAGTCCATCAACCGCCTCGCCGGCGGCCTTTTTGCCCTGACCAAAGTATCCATGATCATTAGCGTCGTGTTTGTTTTAATTGAGATTCTACCTTTTGCTCCCGTAATTTTAAAGGCCATCAACGCGCATCAGAGTTTTCTCTACCCCTATCTGCGCGATTTTGCACCGATGGTTTATCAGTCAATTGCCGCCGTTATACCGGGGGCGGGCGCGCATTACGATCAGCTCTGGAAAACGATGCAACAGGTGGATTCCACCGCCAAGCATTTGGTGAAACCATTTTAATCTATTAGAGATAAGCATATGCCGGGATTTGAAAAAGCGCTGGATATATTGGAATTTAATAAAATTGTAGATTTTATCAGCGCAAAATGCGTTTCCGAAACAGGAAAGGCGCGGATTAGAAACAGCTACCCCATACAGGAAATCGAGCCGTTAAAGCTGGTTTTGGAACAGATTTCCGAAATGCGGCTGGTGTACCTTGCGGATGGCGGATTGCCAGTCTGGGAGTTCGTAGACGTTCGTGTTTTACTGAGTAAAATTGAACCGCAGCACAGTCATCTGGATGCCGGCGAGTTTATACAATTGCAAAACTTCATTGAAGTAGGCGCTGAGATAAAAAGTTTTTTACATAAACATATCGAAAAGTACCCCCAATTAAACGCTTTAAGCGCTGCTTTGGCGCCTTTAACCAAAATGCTCAATCAAATCCGTTTTACCGTTGAGCCTTCCGGCCGCGTCTTCGATAATGCCAGTCCGCAGTTAAAAATTTTGCGCAAAGAAATGCGCCGGGTGGATGATGAGATTCACCAGCGGCTGGCGCGTATTAAACGTAAGAATGCAGAGCACATTCAGGAAGATTTTCTAACTCTGAGCGACGGCCGTCTGGTGCTGCCGGTACGTGAATTTTCTGTACGTAAAGTACCGGGCATTGTACATGGGCAATCCGGCTCGGGAGCGACTTATTACGTAGAACCCATGGCCGTGGTTGAACTGAACAACCAGATGCAGCAACTGCGCGCCGAGGAGCGTAAGGAAATCATGCGTATTTTAACGCGCCTGACGCAGATGGTGAAGGAAGAGCGGGACGCTTTGCTGTCTAACCTAAACATTTTAACGGAATTGGATGCAGTACAGGCCAAAGCGCGCTATGCCAACGAGTTCAAATGCCATGCGCCGGAAATCAATGCCGGATTCGAATGGCGCTTAGTGCAGGCCTATCATCCGCTGCTCTTAAAGATGCATTCGCAGGGCACGGTTCCGTTAAATTTGGAGATAGGCAGCGCATATCAGGTACTGGCTATTTCCGGGCCTAACGCCGGCGGAAAAACCGTCGCTCTTAAAACTGTGGGATTGCTGCAGTTACTTTTTCAGAGCGGCTTCCATATTCCTGTAAACGAAGGCACCCGTCTGCCGCTGTGCAGGCGTATTTTTGCGGCTATTGGCGATGAGCAGTCCATCGAAAACGATTTGAGCACTTTTTCATCGCATATTAATGCGCTGCGCGATATTGTGGAGCATGTGCAGCCGGGTAGTTTGGTTTTAATAGATGAAATCGGCAGCGGCACCGAGCCGGGCGGCGGGGCCGCGCTGGCTATTTCCCTTATGGAAGAACTCAACCGTCCGGAAGTGGTTACGCTGGTTAGCACCCACCAGAATCAAATTAAGGTATTTGCCTCGAAGACGCCGGGCATCGAAAACGCCGCCATGCAGTTCGATATGGAAACGCTGCAGCCGCTCTTCTCCATGGAAGTGGGTATTCCGGGCAGCAGTTACACCTTCGAAATCTGCCACAGGCTGGGGCTGGATGAGCGCATCATCCGGCGCGCCGTGGAGATTGCCGGCGAAAGCTCTTTTAAAATGGATCAGCTAATCACCGATGTAATGAATAAAAGCCAGCATTACCGGCAAAAGGTCGATGAGTTGAGTATTAAGGAATCGCAGTTGAACAGCCTGATTCGCTTATATGAGCAAAAAGCCCTGGAAATCGACAAAAAGAACAAACAGTTTGAAAAGGAAGCGCGCGCGCAGGCCAAAGGGTTGCTTCGGGATGTAAATCGCCGCGTGGAAGCCGTTATCCGTGAAATCCGCGAATCACAGGCCGAGCGCAGTGTAATCAAAAAAGCACAGCAGCAGTTGAAATCTCTTAAAGAAGAATTTAGCGAAGCGCCGGAAACTCCCGCTACGACACAGATAAATTTACAAACGATTAAAAAAGGACAGCGCGTTAAAGCTTTAGCTTATGGCGTTACCGGCGTTATTAGCAAGGTGTTCAAAGGAAAAAATCAAGTGGAGATAGAACGGGAAGGACTGAAAATTACCGTTTCCGCGGATGAAATCGAATTGCTGGATGAACACGGCCAGCCGCAAACGGCCGGAACTGCGGCAAGCATTAGTCCGGCGACCAATATTCCCAACGAACTGGACCTGCGCGGCCTGACCGTAGATGAAGCGCTTGCCCAACTGACGCGCTACATGGATCAGGCGCTGCTCAGCGATTGGCAGGAAGTACGCATCATTCATGGCAAAGGCACGGGTACCCTGCGACTGGCCATCCACGATTTTCTGAAACGGCAGAAACGTATTGCCGGATTCCGTTTAGGAGGATGGGGTGAAGGCGATACGGGCGTTACCATTGTCCATCTGAAAGAAACAGTGAAATAATGTGGCGCTGAAGTAATCTCTTAAAGTCAATGCGGTATGTGTACACCATAAAGATAGCAAAAGATAGCATAAGAATTCCTGTAGAGTTTTAATTAAAATAGTCTCCCACTAATCCCGCTTTAAAATTTCTTCATTCTCCTTTTAAAAATCAGCAAATTCCGCTATATTCTTACAGACGATGGTTGTAGTGAGTATGGCGGCGGGTAAACAGGTTGCGGAATATCCGGCGTTTCAAACCCTGAATTTCCGGCTCTTTATATAAATCTCTGAGAATATTTAATTACCTTTTTAATGGAAACGCTTTAAAGGTGACAAACAAACGATTGAAATCAAACTATATGAGACGTTTGCAGGCCTCAATTGCCGGCGCCTTAATGGTATTTGTGTTTATCTTTCTTTGTTTTCCACGTTTTTCACAGAAAGAAAATGAATTACCTCAATATCGCGCCAATAACATCGAAATCGTTTCCATCCCCAGAACGCGTCAGCAGGTACGTAAACTGCCTCGACCGCCGCACCCTGTCATCCCTGTGGCTGCCGATGAATTAGAAGTGCTGGAGGAAGTTCCTCTGGAGATTAGTCCGGAATCAGAAGTAAATCTGTCAAACATTCCTTCCGGGCCTCTGGATGCCGAGGATTTGCCCTATCTGCCGCGGCAAACCTTGGAAGTGATGCCCGAACCCTGCGCCCCAGATATTAGCGGTGAAATAAAAGTTTTGATTTTAGTCGATAAAAACGGCCGGGTGAAAAATTATCGGATCATTAAAAATACCACCCATTCCCGTAGTTGTCTTAAAAACATAGTGGCCGCTTTAAAAAATTCCCGCTGGGATGTGGTTGTTCTGCCAACGGGAAAAGTTGAATACTGGATAAAAAAAATATATCGGATCGGTTTGAATAAATAGCCCCTTACGCCCCGTCACCGCTTATAATATTGCCCAACAATCCGCCGCCTAAACCGGCTACGCCGCGTTGCTCGCCTTTTTGCTGAAAGCGCGAGGCGGCAAAGATACGATCGGCCAAACGCGAAAAGGGCAGGCTTTGTAAATAAACCGTACCCGGGCCCCGAAGAACCGCTAAAAAAATGCCTTCGCCGCCAAACAGAGCATTTTTAAATCCGCCTACAAACTGAATATCATAATCTACCGTGGAAGATAAACCGACCAGGCAGCCGGTATCTACCCGTAAACGTTCGCCCGCGGACAGTTCCTTTTTTAAAATCGTACCGCCGGCATGAACAAAGGCCATACCCGCACCGGTTAATCGCTGCAATATGAAACCTTCGCCGCCAAACAGCCCGGCTCCGATGCGTTTGGTAAAAGCAACTTCAATTTCGATACCGGCTGCGGCGCATAAAAAGGCATCCTTCTGACAGATGAATTCATGGTCAAAGCGGTTTAAATCAATAGGAATAATTTTGCCGGGGTAGGGCGCGCCAAATGTTACATGACCTTTACCGGAACCATGATACAAAAAAGTAGTGATAAAAAAACTCTCTCCGGTAAGCATGCGTTTAAATCCTTTAAATATTCCGCCGCCTGTGGACGTTTGCATTTCGATGCCATCTTCCATATAGAGCATAGCGCCGGTTTCGGCGCGCACGCCTTCGCCGGGATCCAGCTCAATTTCAACCGCTTGCATATCGTCACCGAATATTTTATAATCGATTATATCGGCCATTGCCTGTTCTCCTTCTTGTTTTGCTATAGATTATCTTTAGCTAAACTTTAAATATTTTATTTGTATTCTGACTTTCCGGTTCAATAACCGGATTTAGGCCGTCGTGCGCCAAACTGCGCTTCGCAAGGCGCGTTTTTGGTTACGTATTTTTGTAATTTAGTACACCACAGCGCTAAAAATGTACCGCAGGTGCCCGAACCGTCGATGGCCTCTTCTTTAGGGAATTCGGCATATTCACAATGTAAATCACAGAACTTGATTTTGCTTGTGCTTACGCCGGCGTTATCACTATCCATAAATTTTCCATTAAACAATTAACTTATATTTTTAGGAGCATAAATTTCTAAGTCTGTATTCTGTTTTCTCTCTTCCGATTTGATATAAACGTTCTTGTCTGCTTTTAACATCTCAAATTGTTTTATCTTGCTTATCCAGTATTTCACGGATTTTCTGAAGCAGTTGTTTAACCGAGTATGGCTTTTGTAGAAAATGAATTCCTTCTTGTAATTCACCCTCTCTGGAAATATAATCCATGGAATAACCGGATACAAAAAGTGTTTTATCCAGTTCTATCAGTCCGGATAAGCGCTCGGCCAACTCTTTTCCGTTTATACCTGGCATAACTAAATCAGTGATCAGCATATCGATGGATTGGTTCTTCTTGCGTGTGATTTTTAATGCATTTTGCGGCCGATTAGCCTCAATTACTTTATAGCCAAACGATTTTAAAGCAGAGCAGGCAAAATTGCGCACGCCCTCGTCATCTTCCACAAAAAGAATGGTTTCCGTTCCGGATAAACTGGATGTACTGGCTTCGTCAAGTTGTTCATTTTCGGGGATGCCCTGAGTTACCGGCCAATATATGCTGAATGTGCTGCCTTCTCCGGGAGTGCTGTCAATATGAATAAAACCGTTATTTTGTTTCACAATACCATAAACAGTAGATAGTCCCAAACCGGTGCCTTTACCAACTTCTTTGGTCGTAAAAAAGGGCTCAAAAATTCGACTGCGGACGTCTTCATCCATGCCGATACCAGTATCGCAGACTTTTAGAAGAATATGCGGCCCTGTGCTGCTGGCTGGATGGGTAGAAACAAATAAATCATCTAAATCCACTGCCTGGGTACAGATGGTGATTTTTTTGGGCGCTCCCTCCTCAGGATTCATTCGAATGGCATCACGTGCATTAATAATTAAATTTATGACGATTTGTTCTAATTGCGTGGGATCGGCTTTAATAAATGGCAGATTCTCTCCATAGTCGGAGATAATTTCGATATCTTCCGGAATCAGGCGGCGAATCATCTTATCTAATTCAGAGATGGTCAGATTCATATCGAGTATTTTGAGCTGATGTACCTGCTTCCGGCTAAAGGCCAATAACTGGCTGGTAAGCCGTTCGGCCCGTTTACCGGCATTTAATATCGAAATCAAATCGCGGTGCACTTTATCCTGAGGGGCAATTTTCATTAAAGCAACTTCTGCATGACCGTTTATAACAGTAAGCAGATTATTAAAGTCGTGTGCTATACCACCGGAAAGCGTACCGATAGCCTCCATCTTTTGCGCTTGCGACAGCTGCTCTTCCAGTATCCTGTCGCGAGTCACATCCAGTCCAATAGCGGCGAAATTAATTATTTCCCCTTCATCATTTTTAATGGGCAAAATCGAAGTTTTTAAATAGAATATTTGTCCATTTTTATTTTTATTAACAAATAATCCCTGCCATTTTGAGCCCGCGCCAATGGTTTGCCACATATTTTCGTAAAAGCTATCATCATGCTTTCCGCTTTTAAGGATACGCGGGTTTTTGCCCAGTACTTCCTGTTCGGGAAAACCGCTAATTTCTTCAAAAGCCCGGTTTACATACTGAATTGCACCCTCCATATTAGTAATCATAACCGACTCGTCCGACTGAGCGACAACCGTGGCCAGCCTGCTTACTTCTTCGCTGGCTTTTTTCCGTTCGGTGATATCGTGTACAATAACATACATTATCTTTTTTTCGCCCATAGCGATAGGTGAAGCATACACTTCAACATCGCGCACCTCGCTGCTGGCCAAACGGTGTTTGAATTCAAAATAGTTAGAAGGATTATTGATGGCCTGTTTCATTAATTGCTGGCGTTTCTCAGCTGGCAGGGTATTGATCTCCGCCATGGTCATTCCGAGAAACTGCTCATAAGAATAGCCGTAGAATTCTATTGCGGCGCGGTTGGCATCGATAATTTTTTGTTCCTCACCAGGTTCAACCAGTAGCATGCAGGCCTTGCTTTGGTTGAAGACGGCCTTGAAACGTTGTTCGCTTTCATTCAGGGCCTTTTGTATTCGTTTTTGTTCGGTAATATCCACATTAATGGCTAAAATAGCGGCTATATTTCCAGCTACGTCAAAGATTGGCTGCCCGGCTCTTAAAACTTCCCGTTCTTCTCCGTTCTTATGTATTAGACATATTTCTGCTGAAATTGGCCGGCCTGATAATAAATTTGGGAATTGTTCTTTAAATATTTTTTTTGATGCCGGTGTGAGAATATCGGTAATATGTTTACCGATCATCTCAGATGGTGTGTAACCTGTTAAACGCTCTGTGTTTTTGCTGCAAGTTAACACATATCCATCTTTATCCAGCACCTCGCCGCCATAAGGCAGTGAATTGAATAATTGTCTGTATTGCTGTTCACTACGCACCAGAGCGCTCTCAGCTTTTTTACGTTCGGTTATATCAAGTAATGATCCCTGGACCGCTGGTTTTCCGTCGTACTCAATAGCAATACCTAAAACTTCTACTTCAAAAATACTTCCATCCTTTTTTATGGCTCTGAATTCATAATGGGACGAAGACTTTACATGTTTCTCACGCTGTTCTACTTCACGTTTTACTATAGGCCAGCTCTCGGGGGCTATCAATTGCTTTACATGAGTGCCTATTAATTCCTGTGCGTTATAGTAACCAAAGATATGGGCAAAGGGCTGGTTGCAATAACGTAAAATGTGCTGCTGCGTGATATAAATTCCAACTAACGAATTATCAACCAACTGGCGATATTTTTGCTCGGATTGCATCAACGCTTTTTCGGCCTGTTTACGATTGGTAACATCCAACAGCTGTACAACTAAAAATAGTTGACCGTTAGATGATGTATACACCGAAGAGCGGTTTTCGATCCAGCGTTCCTTACCTAACTTAGTTTTAAGAGAAATTTCGGAAACGGATGTTTTATTTTTTCCTCGTATTAAGAGGTCAAATCGTTTAACGAGCTCAATACCGACCAATTTTCGGATATCCTTTCCAATAATTTCCTGACTGCGAAATCCGCTTATTTTTCGAATTTGTTTATTGGCATATACAATCTGATAGCTATCGTCAATAAGTAAAATCGCTGCGTGAGAATGTGCCAGTATGGATTTAAACTTGGCCTCACTCTCTCTTAACGCCATTTCAATCTTCTTTTTTTCGGTAATATCCGAAATTTGGGCAATGGTCATAGGCTGATTAGCAGCGGTAGAAATAACCGTTGAGCTAATCTCCACAGAGCGGAGGAGGCCGTCTTTTCTTAAAATATGAAATTCGTACTGCGTGGCTACTTTTTCTCCTCTTTGTCTGCGGCGATAATTTTCGCTCACAATTTTTTTGCTGAAATCGTCAAGTACGATTCTAAAATCCCGGCCGTTTAACTCATTTGCGTCATAGCCGCAAATCGAGGCAAATTTTGGGTTGACGTAAATAAACGTATAATTGACATCTATCAAGGCAATGCCGGCAGGGGAGTGCTCAATCAGAGTGCGAAAGCGGGCTTCAGATTGGGCTAACTCTTGTTCCGATTTTTTCCTTTCGCTGATATCTCTTTCGACTGCTAAGATAAAACTGCTCTCAGGAGTTGCAACTAATTTGGCGGATACTTCTACGGGAAATTTGCTGCCGTCTTTACGTTGATGTATAGCTTCGAAAGTAACATTTTCGCCGGAGAGAACACCCTGGACACGCTCCTTGATCTTCTTCCTGGAGTCTTCATCATCAAGATAAGCCACAGGCATTCCAATCATTTCCTCGCGTGTGTATCCGTGGTTGGCACATGCGGCAGGATTGGCGTCGATGATGACCGGACCCTCTTCATGGAAGGGATCAATGAGCAAAAGGTAATCAATGGCTTCATCAAATAACAAACGGTAGCGGGCCGTACTCTCTGCCAGGGAGCGTTCTGCTTTTTTTTGCGCGTCAATATCCCTGACCAAAGCGATGATACGGTCAGCGCCTCCGATTGTGGCAAATTTTAACTGCACATTTACCCAGAACACACGACCGTCTTTTGCTCTGGCCTGCCATTCAAAGGATTGCGGTCCGGCATTGATTGCTTTTTCCATCCATGCTTTAACTTGAACCTGCGTATATGGTTCATTCCGGGCGCTTAGATGCTCTACAGACAAAGAAAGAACTTCTTCGCGCGTGTAACCATACATTTCAGTTACAGCCTGATTAATATCAAGGATAGCGCCATTGTCTTTGTCGTGCACAAAGATGCCTTCATTTACTGAATTAAAAATGTTAATGTAGCTTTGCTGTGATTTCTGCTGATTACGAATAGCCATTTGCCGCTCTTCTTCCATTGACAAGGCTTTGGCTAATGTGGAGATAATGTGTATTTCATCCTGAGAAAATTTACGCGGTTTGGTGTCAACGATACATAATGAACCGATGGCTCTGCCTGAAAGATGAACTGGATAACCCAAGTAAGAACGCAAACCATATTTTCTTACATTATTATCGCTCTGTTCATACGGAGTCTTTTTAAGTTCTTCTATAATTACAATACGGTCTTTGCCTTTAATGGTTGCTTCGTAGCAAATATGTCCTTCTGGTGTATCATGGCGTAGTAAATCTTTTGGTGCGTTATGTTCTGCCCGGGTGACCAACGATTCGGATTTATCGTCCAGCCTGTTGTAAAGGGAACAAGCGCCGCCCAGTAACTCAGCGGTATGCCGAACCAATATGCGAATATTTTCTTCACTATCGGAGGTAAGCAGCTCAAAAATATTGCTTAATTTAAGCAATCTCTCCCGAACAGCGCTTTCTTGCGATGCGGAGGCATCCATGTAGGCGTCCTCCAGTTGTCGCTTTAATTCAGTGTTCTCGCGGCGGAGTTCTTCTAACTCCTTTTTCAGAGCCTGAAGTTTAGTCTGCATTTTATCTCACTTATAA